>NZ_BAAAIF010000013.1:0-174799 GCF_039525925.1 Streptomyces javensis
GCCACGGCGCGCCCGGCCACGGCGCGCCCGGCCACGGCGCGCCCGGAAACGCCACCCCGTCGCAGGCGGGCCCCGGTCCCGCCGCTCCCAACTCGCCCGCCTCCGGCGGCCCCTACGCCCCCGGGGCGTACGGCTACCCGGCGCACGCCACCCCGCCGCAGGCGGGCCAGGCGGGTGCGGAGGGCGAGCCGCCGACGCCGTCGCACGGCTTCGGGCCGCCCGCGGTCACCTCGTTCGGGGCTGCCGGGTCGCCTTCCGCCGGGTTCGGCGGACCGAGCGGGCCGGGCGGGCCGGGCGGACCGAGTGGGCCGGGCGGACCGAGTGGGCCGGGCGGGTCAGGAGCGCCGGGCGGACCCGGGGGCGGATCGCCGCAGACGCCCCCGAAGCCCAACCGACGGCGCCGTAAGACGCTCATCGTCGTGTCCGCCGCCATCGCCACCGCCCTCATAGCCGGGGTCGCCGCCCTCGTCGTGGTCAACGGGAACGACGACAAGGGCGACAAGGCCAAGACCGACTACGACAAGATGACCCACACCCCGCCCAACAGCCCCGGTGGCGCCAACTCCAAGGCGCCCACCGGGAGTTCGGACGGCCCCGATCCGTCCGCGACCAAGCTGGAGACGTCCGGCGACGTGCCCACCGAGTACCTGGGCGCCTGGGAGGGCGAGATCAAGGAGAGCGGCGAGTCGACCGGCAAGATCCGCCGGGTCGTGCTCTCGCAGGGGCCGGTCGGCTCGGTCGTCGCCGAGACCCTGACCTCCGACTCGGACTCGTTCTGCCAGGACTCCGCCAAGCTCAAGTCGGTGGACAGCCTGCTCCT
Organism: Streptomyces javensis; assembly: GCF_039525925.1. Lineage (NCBI taxonomy): Bacteria > Bacillati > Actinomycetota > Actinomycetes > Kitasatosporales > Streptomycetaceae > Streptomyces > Streptomyces javensis. Next base: position 821 of record NZ_BAAAIF010000013.1, read on the forward strand.
CATCGAGGACGAGGACGTGGCCACCAGCATCCCCGAGGACAGTTGCAGCGCGATCGGCGAGCAGACGCTGCGGATAGGCAACGACGGCACCCTCGCCTGGAGCACCACGGACGGCTCCTCCGAGGCGACGCTGCGCCCCTCCAAGAGCGGCGGCAAGCCGATCCCCTCCGGGTACGTGGGCACTTGGCTGGCCAAGGACGCGTTCGGGAAGCCCGACGCCACGCTGAAGGTCACCATCAAGCAGGGCGCGATCGGCTCCGTGGTGGCTCAGGAGGTCGCGGACAGCAAGAAGTACCACTGCGAGGGGGACCGGATCCTGGCCTCGGTGGAGAAGGGACTGGTCGTCAGCCCCTCCAAGTTCACCGGGGGCACCCCCAAGAATCTCTGCGGCCCCGGCACGTCACTCACGTTCACATCTTCCGGACATGACAAGCTGCGTGTCGAATATGACGACCCGGACGATTACAGCGATGAGACGATGACACAGACGTTCACCCGCCTCGACTGATCGGCCGATCGGCAGAGGGACTATCGGCACAGGGACAGGAGCCACACCGCGATGGAGAACCTCGGGGCCCAGGACCCGCGGTGGATCGGCGAGTACCGGCTGCTCGGCAAGCTGGGCGAGGGCGGAATGGGCCGGGTCTACCTCGCCCGCTCCGCCCGCGGCCGCACCGTAGCGGTGAAGCTCGTACAGGCCGAACTCGCACGCCAGGCCGACTTCCGCGGCCGCTTCAAGCGGGAGGTGGAGGCGGCCAGACGGGTCGGCGGGCAGTGGACCGCGCCCGTCCTCGACGCCGACACCGACGCCGAGGTGCCGTGGGTGGCCACCGGCTACATCGGCGGTCCGTCCCTGCACAGCGTCGTCGCCGAGGACTTCGGGGCGCTGCCCGAGCGCTCGCTGCGGATCCTGGCGAACGGCCTGGCCCTCGCGCTGCGTGACATCCACGGCGCCGGGCTGGTCCACCGCGACCTCAAGCCGTCCAACATCCTCGTCACCATCGACGGTCCGCGCGTCATCGACTTCGGCATCGCGCGCGCCCTGGACGCCGTGGGCACCACCACGGGTGGCAATCTGACGATGACCGGCGCGGTCGTCGGCTCGCCCGGGTTCATGTCGCCCGAGCAGGTGCGGGGTGAGCCGGTCACCGCCGCGAGCGATGTCTTCTGCCTCGGCTCGGTGCTCGCCTTCGCCGCCACCGGACGTCAGCCCTTCGGCAACCTGGACAGCGGCATCCACGCGCTGATGTACCGAATAGCCCAGGAGGAGCCCGATCTGGTGGGGCTCCCCGACGGGGCGCGCGGGCTGGTCACCGCGTGCCTGGACAAGGACCCGGCCAAGCGGCCGTCGGTGGACGAGCTGGTGGCCGCCACCCAGCCGCCGGCCGATGACGGCGAGCCCTGGCTGCCGGGCGGACTGCTCGCCCGGCTGGGGCGGGACGCGCTCCAGCTGCTGGAGGTCGAGGCCGAGAACGCGCAGCCGGACGCCGTGGCGCCGCAGCAGGGCCCGTCGGCGTACGGACACCCCCAGGCCGCCGCGCACACCCCGCCCGGCCCCTCCGCGTACGGCACGCCGACGCCGTCCGCGTACGCGACCCCCCACGCCCACGCGTCCGGTGGTCCCGCGTACCAGATGTCCCAGCCCGCCACCCAGCCCTGGCAGGGCTATCAGTCGCCGATGGGCTACCCCGCGCCGGGCACGAGGATGAGGCCGATCCGTGGTCTGGCCACCGCCTTGATGAGCATGTTCGGCATCTGGCTGGTGCTGACGCTCCTCGACATGGCGCTGAACATCTCGCTGCTCGACGCGTACTTCGCCCAGGACGCCGGCGTGGTCACCGGCGATCTCCACGCCAAGCGGAGCGATGTCGAGGCGATGGACAGCGGCACCGGTGTCGCCGCGCTCGTGCTCGTCGTGCTGTGGCTGGTCTGGTTCCGGACCGCCTACATCAACTCCACGGTGCTCAACCCCGGGCGGCAGCGGTTCGGCAGCGGCTACTCCGTGGGCGCCTGGTTCATCCCGATCGCCCAGCTGTGGCTGCCCAAGCAGATCGCCAACGACGTCTGGACCTCCAGCACCCCGCCGGGGCCCGGACGCGGCGGCCGCGCGGTGTTGCACTGGTGGTGGACGTTCTTCGTGATGATGTTCCTGATGTTCCCGGTGAACGGGATCAGCGAGATCGTCGGCGACAACGTCCGGGATCAGCGGCCCAGCGTCATCATCAGCGTCATCGACGACTCGATCGGCATCCTGACCGCGCTGCTGGCCATCGCCGTGGTGCGGCGGATCACCAAGATGCAGGAGCAGCGGGCCGCGCGGCCCGTCGGTCAGCCGCAGCAGCCCGCCGGGGTGTTCGGGCCGCCCGCGGCGTAGGCGAAGCGTCCGGCCCGCCCGCGGCGTAGTCACGCCGGCGCGCGGGCCGCGCTCCCGCCGAGGGGTCAGAGGTCAGAGGAACGAGTTGATCTGGATGGTCTCGTCACGGCCCGGGCCGACCCCGATCGCCGAGATCGGGGCGCCCGACATCTCCTCGAGCGCCTGGACGTACTTCTGCGCGTTCTTCGGCAGCTCGTCGAAGGTCTTGGCCTGGGTGATGTCCTCCGACCAGCCCGGCAGCGTCTCGTAGATCGGCTTGGCGTGGTGGAAGTCGGTCTGGCTGTACGGCAGCTCCTCGACGCGCTTGCCGTCGATCTCGTACGCCACGCACACCGGGATCCGCTCCCAGCCGGTGAGCACGTCCAGCTTGGTGAGGAAGAAGTCGGTCAGGCCGTTGACCCGGGTCGCGTAGCGCGCGATGACCGCGTCGAACCAGCCGCAGCGCCGGTCGCGCCCGGTGGTCACACCGCGCTCGCCGCCGATCGTGCGCAGCTTCTCGCCGTCCTCGTCGAGGAGCTCGGTGGGGAACGGGCCCGCGCCGACGCGGGTGGTGTATGCCTTGAGGATGCCGATCACGCGGTTGATCTTCGTCGGGCCGACTCCGGTGCCGGTGCAGGCGCCGCCCGCGGTCGGGTTGGAGGAGGTGACGAAGGGGTACGTGCCGTGGTCGACGTCGAGCAGGGTGCCCTGCCCGCCCTCGAAGAGCACGACCTGGCCCTGGTCGATGGCGTTGTTGAGCAGCAGGGTGGTGTCGGCGACATAGCCGCTGAGCCGGTCCGCGTAGCCCAGCAGCTCCTCGACGACCTGGTCGACCGCGATGGCGCGGCGGTTGTAGAGCTTGGCCAGCACCTGGTTCTTGTAGTCCAGGGCCGCCTCGACCTTCTGCCGCAGGATCGACTCGTCGAAGAGGTCCTGGACCCGGATGCCCACCCGGTTGATCTTGTCCGCGTAGGCCGGGCCGATGCCGCGGCCGGTGGTGCCGATCTTCCGCTTGCCGAGGAATCGTTCCGACACCTTGTCGAGGGTCGTGTGATACGGCGTGATCAGATGGGCGTTACCGCTGATCAGCAGCTTGGACGTGTCGACGCCGCGGTCGGCGAGCCCGCTCAGCTCGGAGAGCAGGACCGCGGGATCCACGACGACGCCGTTGCCGATGACCGGGGTACACCCGGGCGAGAGGATTCCGGACGGGAGGAGGTGCAGCGCGTACTTCTGATCGCCGACCACCACCGTGTGGCCCGCGTTGTTACCGCCCTGGTAGCGCACTACGTAGTCCACGGAACCACCGAGCAGATCGGTGGCCTTTCCCTTGCCCTCGTCACCCCACTGAGCACCGAGCAGCACAAGTGCGGGCACAGGCGTACACCCCTTCCGGGCGGGGCATGTCCAACGTGCATGGTGACGCGCGCCACCACAAGAGCCGTCGAACCGGTGCCCCGGATAGACGAAGCCCCTGGCGCAACAGCGACAGGGGCTCTTGCACCGAGAGATTACCTGAGGAAGGACCGAGGTGTCGGCTCCAGATCCCCGGCCCCCTGCGCCGGACACCGCCCGGGGGCGCCCGCTGCTCATGGTCATCGACCCCAACGCCCGCCGCACGGACGGGGAGTCGGTGCGGATCGCGAAGGATGTGCTGTGTGCGGGCGCGCAGACGAAAATCTGCCTGCCGGACGGCCCCGAGGAGGTCGAGCGGGCGCTGGCCCGCCGGGGCGCCCGGCGGCCGGTGCTGGTGGGCGACGACCGCGCCCTGCTGCGGATGGTGGAGCTGCTGCACCGGCGGCGGGAGCTGGCGGACGCCGCGCTGTCGGTGGTCCCGGTCGGCGGTTCCGCCACGGTCGCCCTGGCCCATTCGCTCGGGGTGCCGACGGACGCGGTCGCCGCGGCCCGTACGGTCCTCGACGGGACCGCGCGCCCGCGTGACCTGCTGGTGGACGAGAGCGGCGGGGTGGTGCTCGGCGGTCTGCGGATCTCCTCCGGGCTCACTCCGCACGGTGCGCACGACGGGATGCCGGGCGGCTGCGGCGCGGCGGCCGGACCGGAAGGGACGGACGGGACGGACGGGACGGACGGGCACGGCCCGGGCCCGCACGGGGACGGGGCGAGGGGCCGGGACTGCGGCTGCGACCCCTGCGTCCAGGACCGCCGCCGGGCCGAGGACGGCGAGGGCGGCCGGGACGGCACGGGCCCGCCCGGCCACGGCCGGGAGGGCCCCGGCGGCGAGGGCGACGGCCACCGGCCGTGGTGGAGCCCGGCGGCCCGCACCGCCCGCACCGCGCTGACGCTGCTCTCGCTCCCGGTGATCGGCCTGGCGGGCGGCGCCCGGCGGCCGGCGCATCCACCGCCGCAGCGGCTGCGGATCGAGGCGGACGGGGTGCTGCTGCGCGATCTGGACCGGCCGGTGGAGCGGGTCTCGGTCTCGACTGCCGCGCCGGGCGGCGGGCTGGCCGAGGTCGTGGTCCACCCCCATGCGGCGGGCAGCCCCCTGCGCACCCGGGCCCGGGCCGTCACCGTCTCCGGACCGGACTTCCGCTACCACGCGGACGCGCTGATCCGCGGCCCGGTCCGCAGCCGCACCTGGACGGTCCTGGCCGAGGCCTGGAGCCTGATGCTCCCCCACCGCCCTTGAGCCCCACTCGCGCCGCCCCGGGCCGGGCGGGGCGGGGCGCACGGTGGGTCGTCAGCCCGCTTCGGCCTCGGCGGCCTCGGCGGCCTCGGCGGCACGGCGCTCGGCCTGCTGGGCGCGCCAGCGCTCGAGCATCTTGGGCAGCTCCCGCTGCACGAACTCGAAGAAGTCGGCGGTCTCGGTGATCCGCAGCCCCGCCGGGGTGCTGGGGCCGAGCACCTTCGCGCCGTCGCGCATGGTGCTCTCCCAGCGGGCGACCACCTGGTCGCGGCGGGTCAGCGTCTCGTACCAGACCTCGTTGTAGAGCCGGTAGCGATCGCGGCGGGAGCCCGGCTCGCGCTCCCGCACCACCATGTCCACCTGGGACAGATAGCGGATCGCGCCCGAGACCGCGGCCGGGCTGATCCGCAGCCGCTCGGCGAGCTCCGCCGAGGTGAGTGCCCCGGAGTCGGAGACGAGGAGCGCCGCGAAGACCCGCGCCGCCATGCGCTGCATCCCGGCCTCGGCCAGATCGGCCGCGAACCGCTCGACGAACCTGGACACCGCCGCCTCGTCACGCGCCGCTTCACCGCGCGTGTGATCGGGCGCGCCCCCCGGTTCGATCGTCTCCCTCACCGCTTCATCATCTCCTCTCTTCGTCACATCATCATAAGTTTATATGGTTCCTTAACTTCACAAATTTGTGAAACTAGCGTAGCTTCGAAATCATGAAAACGGCAATCTCCGTGTCCGGCCTCCACAAGTCCTTCGGCCGGACCCACGCGTTGGACGGCCTCGACCTCGAAGTCGAGGCAGGTGAGGTCCATGGCTTCCTTGGGCCCAACGGCGCCGGGAAGTCCACGACCATCCGAGTCCTCCTCGGGCTGCTCCGCGCCGACTCCGGCGCGGTGCAGATGCTGGGCAAGGACCCCTGGCACGACGCGGTCGACCTCCACCGCCACATCGCGTACGTCCCCGGAGACGTCACCCTGTGGCGCAACCTGAGCGGTGGAGAGGTCATCGACCTGTACGGGCGGCTGCGCGGCGGGCTGGACACCGCACGCCGCGCCGAGCTCCTGGAGCGATTCGAGCTCGACCCCACCAAGAAGGGCCGTACGTACTCCAAGGGCAATCGCCAGAAGGTCGCCCTGGTCGCCGCGTTCGCATCCGAAGTGGAGCTGCTGATCCTCGACGAGCCGACCTCCGGGCTCGACCCGCTCATGGAGGAGGTCTTCCGCGAGTGCGTCGCCGAGGAGCGCGACCGCGGTCGTACGGTGCTGCTCTCCAGCCACATCCTCAGCGAGGTCGAGGCGCTCTGCCGGCGGGTGAGCATCATCCGCAAGGGCCGGCGGGTGGAGTCCGGCACCCTCACCGAGCTGCGCCATCTGACCCGTACGTCGGTGACCGCCGAGCTCGCCGGCGAGCCCAACGGCCTGTCCGGCCTCCCCGGTGTGCACAACGTGGACATCCAGGGCAGCCAGGTCAAGCTCCAGGTCGACTCCGACAAGATGGACGCCGTGCTGCGGCAGCTCACCCAGGTCGGGGTGCGCAGCCTCATCTCCACCCCGCCCACCCTGGAAGAGCTCTTCCTGCGCCACTACCAGGACGACATCACGCGCACGGAAGCCGAGGCGATCGCCCGATGACCGCCGTAGCCGACGCCCGGGTCTCCCCCCGCGCCCGCGGATCGGCCCACGATCTGGCGGGCACGGGCACGCTGCTGCGGCTCGCCCTGCGCCGCGACCGGATCATGATGCCGGTGTGGGTGCTGTGCCTGGGGCTCACGGCCAGCAGCACCGTCGGCCGTCTGAAGAGCGCGTACGACACCCCGGCCCGGCGCGCCAGCCTCGTCGAGGACATGAACGGGAACGGCTCGACCCGGGCCCTGTTCGGCGCCGCCTTCGACGACACGCTCGGCGCGCTCACCGTCTGGCGCGTGGGCGCCTTCCTCACCGTGTTCGCCGCGATCATGAGCCTGCTCATCGTGATCCGGCACACCCGCGAGGAGGAGGAGACCGGCCGCCAGGAGGCGCTCTCCGCCGGCATGGTCGGCCGCCGCGCGGGGCTCACCTCGGCCCTGCTCGCCGTGGCCATCGCCAACGGCGCGGTGACCCTGCTCATCGCGGGCAGTCTCGCGGGCCAGGGCGGCACCGGCGCGCTGGCCCTCGGCCTCGCCGTCGGCCTCTCCGGTATGGCCTTCGGCGGTCTGGCCGCCGTCGCCGCCCAGCTCACCGAGAACGCACGGCTGGCCCGGGGCCTGAGCTCCGCCGCGGTCGGCGTCGCCTTCGTGCTGCGCATGGCGGGTGACGCCGCCGAGGACGGCAGCAAGGGCTCCGGCCATGTGCTGGTCTGGCTCTCGCCGCTGGGCTGGGCCGAGTACGCCCGGCCGTACGCGGACGAGCGCTGGTGGCCGCTGCTGCTGATCGCCGTGCTCGCCGCAGCCTCGATCGCCCTCGCCTACTCCCTCGCCGGACGTCGCGACGTGGGCGCCAGCTTCTACGCCACCCGCCCCGGCCCGCCGGCCGCCGGCCCGCTGCTGAACGGGGTCTACGGCCTGGGCTGGCGGCTCCAGCGCGGTGCCCTGCTCGGGTGGGCCGCGGGCTTCGTCTTCGCGGGCGCCATCTTCGGCGGCATCTCCGACGGTGCCAACGACTTCCTGGGCGACAGCGACAAGACCCGCGACATCATCCAGCGGATGGGCGGCGCCCAGGGGCTCAACGACGCGTTCCTGGCCGCCATGGTCGGCGTCCTCGGCACCATCCTCACCGTCTACACCACCACCTCCGTGCTGCGGCTGCGCAGCGAGGAGACCGACCAGCGCGCGGAGCCCCTGCTGGCCAACGCCGTCGGCCGGCTGCGCTGGGCCGGGAGCCACCTGGTCATCGCGTACCTCGGCCCGGTCGTCATCCTGGCGATCGGCGGTCTGGCGCTGGGGCTGGGCTACGGCGTCGCGGCGGGCGATCTGGCCGACCAGCTCCCCCGCTGCCTCGGTGCCACCCTCTCCCAGCTCCCGGCGGTGTGGGTGCTCACCAGCGTGACGCTCTTCCTCGTGGGCGTGGTGCCGAAGTACTCGGCCGCGGCCTGGGCGTTCGTCGGCTGGGTGGTCGCCCTGGGCTGGATGGGCCCGGCGCTGGAGCTGTCCGACTCCGTCATGGACACCTCGCCCTTCAGCCATCTGCCGAAGCTGCCGGGCGACGAGGTGACGGCCGCCCCGTTCCTGTGGCTGCTGCTCCTCTCGATCGTTCTCTCCGCCGGAGGCCTGGTGGGTATGCGCCGCCGTGACATCGGCGGCTGACCCCCGTCGGCCCACCACACCCCGGCAACCGCCCCCTGTTGTCCACAGGCTGTGGACAACAGGGGGCTCGTTTGTTCCGACCGCCTCCGCGGGCTCCGCTCAGAGCTCGACCCGGAGCTCCCGCAGCCCGCGGATGACGAAGTTCGTCCCCCGCTCCGGCTCCTTGACCAGCCGCAGCCCGGGCGCCTTGCGGAGCAGGGCGCCGAAGGAGGCGATCAGCTCCAGACGGGCCAGTGGGGCGCCCAGGCAGTAGTGGATCCCGGCGCCGAAGCTGATGTGGGGGTTGTCGGTGCGGGAGAGATCGAGGGTGTCCGGGCGGTCGAAACGGGCCGGGTCGCGGTTGGCCGAGCCGAACAGCAGCGCCACCTCGCTGCCGCGTGGGATGACCGTGCCGCCGACCTCGATGTCCTCCAGCACCCACCGCTCGAAGAGCTGGAGCGGGGTGTCGTAGCGCAGCAGCTCGTCCACGGCGGTGGGCAGCAGCGCGTCGGGGTCCGCGCGGAGCCGGGCGAGCTGTTCGGGGTGGCGGAAGAGCGCCCACCAGCCGTTCCCGGTGGTGTTGACCGTGGCCTCGTGGCCCGCGTTGAGCAGCAGCACACAGGTGGAGATCATCTCCTGCTCGGTGAGCCGGTCGCCCTCGTCGTGCGCGGCGATGAGCCCGCTGATCAGATCGTCCCCCGGGGCCGTGCGGCGCGCCTCGATCAACTCGCGCAGATACGCGGAGAATTCGATGGACGCCCGCACGGCCCGGCGCGCCGTGTCCTCGCCCGGGCTCAGCTCGTACATCCCGCAGATATCGGCCGACCAGGGCCGCAGGGCGGGGCGGTCGGCGGGCGGAATGCCCAGCATCTCGGCGATCACGGCGACCGGCAGCGGTTCGGCGACCGTCTCGATGAGATCGCCGCCGCCCGCGGCGACGAGGGAGTCCACGAGTTCCTCCGCGAGCCGCTGGATCGTCGGCACCAGCGCCTCGACCGTCCGCGGGGTGAACGCCTTGGAGACGAGCCGGCGCAGCCGGGTGTGATCCGGCGGTTCCAGGTCGAGCATGCCGTGGTCGTTGAGGGTGTGGAACGGTTCGTGCTCGGGCGGCGGCGCGGTGCGGCCGAACTCCTCATGGCCGAAGCGGTGGAGGTAGGTGCGGCCGAGCCTGCGGTCCCGCAGCAGGGCGCCGACATCCGCGTGCCGCGGGATCAGCCACTGACGGGAGGGCTCGAACCAGTGCGCCCGGCCGCGCTCGCGCAGCTCGGCGTAGGCCGGGTACGGGTCCGCGACGAACGACGGCCGCCAGGGGTCGAAGGCGGGGGCTTCCGCGCTGCTGCTCATCCCCGGACGGTACCGCCGGGCCCGCCCGGCCTCCAGGGGCGGTCTCGGGGCGCACCAGGCGCGGTCAGCCGCCGGGCGTCACCAGGCGGACCTCGTAGGCGAACACCGCCGCCTGGGTGCGGTCGCGCAGCCCCAGCTTCACCAGGATCCGGCTGACGTGCGTCTTCACCGTCGACTCGGCGACGATCAGCCGTTCGGCGATCTCCGCGTTGGAGCAGCCCTGGGCGACCAGCACCAGGACCTCGTTCTCCCGCTCGGTCAGCTCGGCCAGCCGCCCCCGCGGGGAGGGAAGCGGACCACCGAACCCGGCGGCCTCGCCGATCCGCGAGAACGTGCTGATCAGGCGCTTGGTGACGGTCGGGGCGAGCAGCGCCTCGCCCGCCGCGACGACGCGTACCGCATCGCCGAGCTGCCGGGCGGAGGCGTCCTTGAGCAGGAAGCCGCTCGCTCCGGCGCGCAGCGCCTGGTAGACGTACTCGTCCAGGTCGAAGGTGGTCAGGACGAGCACCTTGGCGTCCGCGTCCGCCGCGACGATCTCGCGGGTGGCCTCGAGGCCGTTGACCTCCGGCATCCGGATGTCCATCAGGACGACATCGGGGCGCAGCGCGGCCACCTGGGCGATGGCCTGGCGCCCGTCGACCGCCTCACCGATGACCTCGATATCGGGCTGGGCGTTCAGCAGCACGGAGAAGCCCTCGCGGACCATCACCTGGTCGTCGGCGATCAGTACGCGGATGGGAGAGGGGAGGGAGGGGGCGTCGGTGGTCATGGCCTCATCGTCTCCCCTTCCGGCGCGGGCCCCTGCTTTGGCGCCGATGCCTCCGGCGCGCGCTCCCGCTTCGGCACCGATGCCTCCGGTCCGGACGCCTCCGCTTCGGGGACCGCGGCGGCCGGGATGAAGACCGCGACCTCGTAGCCGCCGTCCTCCTCCACCGCGCCCGCCGTCATCTCCCCGTTCAGCATGGCCACCCGCTCCCGCATCCCGAGCAGCCCATGGCCCATGCCCGGCGAGGGCCGTACGGCCTGGGTGGGCGGGCCGTTGACGATCCGCAGGCCCAGACCGCCGAGGACGTAGGCGACTTCGACGCGGGCGGTGCTGCCGGGCGCGTGCCGCAGCGCGTTGGACAGCGCCTCCTGGACGATCCGGTACGCGGACAGCTCCACCCCGGAGGGCAGCGGCCGTACGGCGCCGGTGGTGATGTGCTCGACGGTCAGCCCCGCCGCCCGGACCCCCGCGAAGAGCGTGTCGAGGGTGGCGAGGGTCGGCTGGGGCGCCTCGGGGTCGGCGTCGGCGTAGGCATCGGGGTCGTCGGCGCGTACGACCCCGAGGACGCGGCGGAGTTCGGTGAGCGCGGCGACCGCGTTCTCGCGGATGGTCGCGAAGCTGGTGGCCAGCTCCTCGGGCGGATTGGCCACCCGGTAGGGCGCCGCCTCGGCCTGGATGGCGATCACCGACATGTGGTGCGCGACGACGTCGTGCAGTTCCCGGGCGATGGTCGCGCGCTCCTCCAGCAGGGTGCGGCGGGAGCGCTCCTCGTGGGTGGCCGACTGCTGCACGGCGACCTGCTGCTTGGTCTCGCGCAGACTGCGCCGGGCCACGACGGCGCCCACGATGACGCAGGAGGTGACGACCATCGGGAAGGCGTTCGTCTGCCGCCAGTCGACGGCGAGATCGCAGGCGAACCCGAACCCGGCCGTGAGCAGCAACATCTGACCGGCCACACGCGGAGGGTTCCGGAACGCGACGATCACCATCACCGCGATATGGGAGGCGAAGAGGGTCGGCGGCCAGGGCCACATGCTGCCGTCGGCCGACTCGGCGACGCCCAGACCCCATACGACGCTCCCCCCGAACGACAGCCACCAGGCGCCGATCGGCCGGTAGAGCGCGATCAGCAGGGGCACGCTGCTGAGCAGCGCCGTCCCCACGCCCTCGAGTTCGTTCGCCACGGCCATGAGGTAGAAGGCGAAGGCCGTGAGCGCGGCATGCGGCAGCCACGGCGCGTACGGCCGGAACCGCTGCGGCGCCTTGCGCACCAGCGGATGCGTGGCGCCGAGCGGTGGCACGGGGCGGAGGGCGAAGGCGTCGGTGATCAAGTCCTTCCGCAGATCGGACATCGCCCGGCGGATGGTGCGGAGTTCGGTCCGCGGAATCGTCTCAGTCACGCCGTCCACCGTAGGGAGCGGGCGCCGCGGCGTCGTCCCCGGGAATGTGGATTGCGCGGTGTCCGTCTCAAGTACTACGCGGCCGCGTCCGTCCCCGCCAGGCGGGCGATCTCCTCGGCGACGGTGTGCGCGGCGGGGGTCGTGGGGTCGATGGGCGGGAAGTGGCCGCCGTCGGTCCTGATCAGCCGTACGTCCTGTCCGGCGCGGGCGGACGCCTTCGCGAAGGCGTCCGCGACCGCCGGTGGCACATCGATGTCGGTGCCGCCCTGCACGACGGTGGTGGGGATCGCGGTGGGCAGCAGCGCGGCCGGGTCGGCGAGGCCCAGCCGGACCGTCAGTTCATCGCCGCCGACGGCGCCCCTGCCACCGCCATCGCCATCGCCCCTGCTACCGCCTTCGCCCCTGCCACCGCCTTCGCCTTCGCCGAGGAGTTCGTCGACGGCGCCGGAGCAGACGTCCAGCGCACGGGCCGTGGCGAGGTCGGCGATGGGGGCGAGGGCGACGACACCGCGGAGCGGGGAGGGGGAGGCCAGATGCCAGGGAGTGCCGGACGGCAGCCGATGCCGGGCCGCCGCCCACAGCACCGCGTGCCCGCCCGCGGAGTGCCCGGTGAGCACCACCCGGTCCGGGTCGACCCCGGGGAGCCCGAGTTCCCGGACGAGGCCCGGCACGGTGTCCACGGCGGCCGCGATGTCGTCGAACGTCTCCGGCCACCGCCCCGCCCGCGCGGGGTCCGCCCCGCCGCGCCGGTACTCGACGGACGCCACCGCCAGCCCCCGCCCCGCCAGGAAGGCGGCGAACGGCGAGACATGGCGGCGGTCGTAGGGGGCCCGCCAGGCGCCGCCGTGGAAGAGGAGGACCAGCGGGGCGGGGCGGGCGGCCCCGTCCACGCCGGGCGCGGACGCCCCGCCCGCCCCGGACAGCGAGGCCCCGTCCACGCCGGGCGGAAGGTAGAAGTCCACCACCTGGTCCGGGTGTTCGCCGTACGCGGCCGTCCGGGCCGGGTCCACGGGCGCGAGCCCGAAGACCGACGTCTCCTCGGCCGCCGCTCCCGCCGTCGCGCCGCCCATCGGTCACCCCTCCTTCAGCACAGCGGCCAGCACCCGCGCCGCCCGCTCCACCTCGGCGTAGCCCGTGTAGAGCGGGGTGAAACCGAAGCGCAGCACATCGGGGCGGCGGAAGTCGCCCACGACACCGCGCCGCACCAGCTCCGCCATCACCTCCCCGGCCTCCCCCGCCGCCGCGCACCGCAGCGCCACCTGGCTGCCGCGCTCGGCGTGTGCGGCGGGGGTGATCGACCGGACGCGGCCCGCCGGAACGTAGTCCTCGACGCAGCGGAGGAAGAGGTCCGTCAGGGCGAGGCTCTTGGCCCGGACGTCCTCGATCGTCACGCCGTCCCACACCTCGAGCGCGGCCTCCAGCGCCAGCATCGAGAGGATGTCCGGGGTGCCGACGCGGCCGCGGACCGCGCCGTCGGCCGGGGTGTAGGCGGCGGCCATGCCGAAGGGGTCGGCGTGCGAGTTCCAGCCGGGCAGCGGCGAGTCGAAGCGCGGCTGATGGGCCTGGGCGACATACAGATACGCGGGCGCCCCGGGCCCGCCGTTGAGGTACTTGTAGGTGCAGCCCACCGCGAGGTCCACCCCATGGGCGTCCAGCCCGACCGGCAGGGCGCCCGCGCTGTGGCACAGGTCCCACACCACGAGCGCGCCCGCCGTGTGCACGGCGGCCGTGGTTCCGGGCAGGTCGTGGAGGCGGCCGGTGCGGTAGTCCACATGGTTCACGAGCGCGACGGCGGTGCGCGCGCCGACGGCGGTCGGGACGTCGCCCGCGGCCACCGGCCGCACGGTGCAGCCGGTCATCCGGGCGGCGGACTCGGCGATGTAGCCGTCGGTGGGGAAGGTGGCCTCGTCGACCAGGATCTGATCGCGGTGGGCGCCGCGCTCCTGGGCGATCCTTACGGCCGCGACGACCGCTTTGAAGACGTTCACGCTCGTCGAGTCACCCACCACGACTTGGCCGGGGGCGGCGCCGATGAGCCGGCCGACGCGATCGCCGATCCGCTCCGGCGCGGTCCACCAGCCGCTCTCCTCCCACGAGCGGATGCGCAGCTCACCCCATTCGCGGGCGATCACATCGGCCAGCCGGGGCGGGACGGCGCGGGGCAGCGCGCCCAGTGAGTTGCCGTCGAGGTAGATCGTGTCGTCGAGGGTGAAGGCGTCGCGCTTGGCGCGCAGCGGGTCGGCCGCGTCGAGCCCGGCGGCCTCGTCGGCCAGAGCGGTCCCGCGCGGACCGGGCTCGGCGCCAGCCGACTCCGTCGTGGGAATCGTCGCGTCAGACATGGCTACGCGCCGTCCACAGCTCGGGGAAGACGTTCTTGGCCGCGCGCTTCTCCAGCCAGGCGACCCCGGCCGAGCCGCCCGTGCCGGTCTTGGAGCCCATCGCCCGCCGGGTCGCCACCAGGTGGTCATTGCGCCAGCGCCACACCAGCTCGGCGACCTCGGTCAGCGCCTCGCCGAGCCGGACCAGCTCGCTGTCCTGCGGGCCGGAGTAGATCTCCTCCCAGACCCGCTCCACCCCGGGATCCGGTTCATGGCGCAGGGCGGGATCGCGGTCCAGCACCGCGGCCGGGACGGCGAGGCCGCGCCGCGCGAGATGGCGCAGCACCTCGTCGTAGAGGCTGGGCTCGGTCAGCGCCTTCTCCAGCTCGGCGTGGACCCGCGGCGCGCCCCGGTGCGGGACGAGCATCGACGCGGATTTGTCGCCGAGCAGGAACTCCAGCCGCCGGTACATCGCCGACTGGAAGCCGGAGCCCTCGCCGAGCGCGGAGCGGTACGCGTTGAACTGGCCGGGGGTGAGATGGGCCAGCGGCGTCCACGAGGCGTTGAGCGACTCCAGCTCGTAGGCCGAGCGCTGGAGCGCGGCCATCGCGGTGGGCAGATCGTCCTCGCGCAGCGCCTGCGCGGCGGTCTGCCACTCATGGACGATCACCGTGAACCACAACTCCATGACCTGGGTGGTGACCAGGAACACCATCTCGCCGGGGTCGTCGGAGAGGGGGTGCTGGAGGTGGGTGAGCACGGACGCCTGGACGTAGTCCTCGTACGGCGTGGTGCCGTCGAAGTCCAGATGCGGGGCGTCGGACTCGGCGTGGCCAGGGACAGGCTGCTGCGACATCGCAATCTCCTGAGTACTGCTCGCTACCGGGTAGCGGTCCGCCCCTTCCCTTCGGTCTCGGAGCCCCGGTCCCCTCGGGGCCCACAGCCGAAGGGGCCCCGCACCGCATCATCCGCGCAGCGCGGACGATCGGCAAGTACGGAAGGGGCCCGTGGGGCATACGACACCCCACAGGCCCGGTGCGCCTCGCCCTGTCCCAGCGGATCCGGAGAGGGGAGGCGAGATCAGGAGATGTGAATCAGGAGATCTGAATCAGGCGACCTGAATCAGCTGACCTGATTCAGGAGAGCGTGTCCGCCGCGGTCGGGGAGCTCTCACGCAGGAAGGTCGAGCAGCGCTCGTACTCCTCCTGCTCGCCGATGGACTGCGCGGCGCGCGCGAGCGCGTGCAGGGCGCGCAGGAAGCCCCGGTTGGGCTCGTGCTCGAAGGGCACCGGACCGTGGCCCTTCCAGCCACTGCGGCGCAGGGCGTCGAGCCCGCGGTGGTAGCCGGTGCGGGCGTACGCGTAGGACTCGACCACCCGGCCGGCCTCGAACGCCTCGTCGGCGAGCTGAGCCCAGGCGAGCGAGGAGGCCGGGTACTTCGCGGCGACCTCGGCCGGGGCCGCGCCGGAGGCGAGCAGCTCACGCGGCTCCGGGTCGTCGGGCAGATGGGTCGGGGGCGGTCCCCCGAGCAGGTTCTCGTGAATGGCCATGGGTTCCAGTCTGCCTGGTCCGGGGCCCCACCCGACACGCTCAAGCCATGAGGGAGGGCACGGGTCAGGTACGGGGGCGTCGCTCACCCGGGTCCAGGGGCGGCGCGGACACCCCGCAGTGGTAGGCGCACTCGGGGCGGCACGGCGGCCCCGCCGCCCGCGCGACGCCCTCGGCGGCCTCGGCGGCCTCGGCGGCCTCGGCGGCCTGCGCGGGCACCGCGGCCCCGGCCCGCTCCGGCTCCGCCCCCACCTCGGCGCCCGCCTGCTCCAGCGCGTCCGAGCGCACCGTGCGCCAGGCGAGGATCGCCCCCAGCACCAGCACCCCGGCGCAGATCGGCATCGCCCGCCGGAAGGTGCTCGAGAAGGCGTCCGCCGATCGGTACGCCTCCGGGCCCATCCCCGCGAGCAGCGGCAGCGCCGCCACCGCGACCAGCCCGGCCGCCCGCGCCGCCGCGTTGTTCACCCCGCTGGCCAGGCCCGCGCGGGCGACGTCCACCGAGGCCAGGACGGTGGCGGTGAGCGGGGCGACCACCACGACCATGCCCAGGCCCAGCACCAACAGCGCGGGCAGGATGTCCCGCCAGTACACCGCCCCCTCCCCGGCCCGGGTCATCAGCAGCATCCCCGCCGCGCACAGCAGCGGGCCGAGGGTCAGCGGGATCCGCGGGCCGATGCGCTTGCCCAGCTCCCCCGAACGGGCCGACAGCAGCAGCATCAGCGTGGTCGTGGGCAGCAGCGCGGTACCGGCGGCGAGCGCGGAGTAGCCCACCACCACCTGGAGGTCGAGCACCGAGAGGAAGAAGAAGCCGCCGAAGGCCGCGTAGACGCACAGGGTCACCACATTGACGGCGCTGAACTGGCGGGAGGCGAAGATGGACAGCGGCAGCATCGGCTCGCGCAGCCTCCGCTCCACGACGATGAAGACCGCCCCCAGCACCAGTCCGGCGACGCCCGGAACCACCACGGCGGGCGAGGCGCCCTTCTGCGGCGCGGCGATCAAGGCATAGGTGACCAGGGCGAGGGCCGCCGCCGCCAGCACGGCGCCGGGGATGTCGAACCGGCCCCGCGCCTGCGGATCGCGGGTCTCCGGTACGTGGCGCAAAGCCACCGGCACACACACCGCCGCCAGCGGCACATTGATGAAGAACACCCAGCGCCAGCCGGGCCCGTCCACCAGCCAGCCGCCGAGGAACGGCCCGATCGCCGCCCCGATGCCACCGAAGCCGGACCACAGCCCGATCGCCCGCGCCCGGTCATCGGGGTGGATCACCGACTGGATCAGCGCCAGCGACCCGGGGGTGAGCAGCGCCCCGCCGATGCCCTGGAACGCCCGCGCGGCGATCAGCACCCCGGCGTTCGGCGCCAGCCCGCACGCCAGTGAGGCCAGCGCGAACCACACCACCCCGATCACGAACACCCGCCGCCGCCCGAACCGGTCCCCGAGCGCCCCGCCGAGCAGGATCAGCCCGGCGAGGGTGAGCATGTAGGCGTTGACGGTCCACTGGAGCACGGGCAGATCGGCGCCCAGATCGAGGCCGATGTGCGGCAGGGCGACATTGACGACGGTGCTGTCGAGCAGGGCCATGGCGGAACCCAGCACGGTGGTGAACACCAACCACCGCCCATCCGGCACGGATAGCCGTACCGGCTGACCATTGCTCGGAGCGTGCCCCGCCCCGGGCGTGGAGCCGCCCATACCTGGATCATGCCCCGGGCAGCGCCCCCGGGGCCAGCCCACAACGCGAACGAGCCCGGCAGCCCGCCGGGAAGGCGAGCGCCGGGCCCGAAGGGGCGAGCCGAAGAACTACTTCAGCTTCGTGCCCGTCGACCGAAGGTCCGCACAAGCCTTGGTGACCCGCTCGGCCATCCCCGCCTCGGCCAGCTTCCCCCAGCTCCGCGGGTCGTACGTCTTCTTGTTGCCGACCTCGCCATCCACCTTCAGCACCCCGTCGTAGTTGCGGAACATGTGGTCCGCGATCGGACGGGTGAAGGCGTACTGGGTGTCCGTGTCGAGGTTCATCTTCACCACGCCGTTCTCCAGCGCGGTGCGGATCTCCTGCTCCGTGGAGCCGGAGCCGCCGTGGAAGACGAAGAAGAACGGGTCCTGCTTGCCGTACTTCGCGCCGACACCGTCCTGGAGATCACGCAGCAGCTCCGGGCGGAGGACGACATTGCCCGGCTTGTAGACGCCGTGGACGTTGCCGAAGGAGGCGGCCAGCAGGTAGCGGCCCTTGTCGCCCAGGCCCAGGGCCTCGGCGGTGCGCAGGGCGTCGTCCACCGTCGTGTACAGCTTGTCGTTGATCTCGTGCGTGACGCCGTCCTCCTCGCCACCGGTCGGGGTGATCTCGACCTCGAGGATGATCTTCGCCTTGACCGCCTCGGCGAGCAGCTCCTGCGCGATGTCGAGGTTGTCGGCGAGGGTCTCGGCGGAGCCGTCCCACATGTGGGACTGGAACAGCGGGTTCTGGCCCTTGGCGACGCGCTCCTGCGAGACCTTGAGCAGCGGACGGACATAGCCGTCCAGCTTGTCCTTCGGGCAGTGGTCGGTGTGGAGGGCGATGTTGACCGGGTACTTCTCGGCCACGACATGCGCGAGCTCGGCGAGGCCGACCGCACCGGTCACCATGTCCTTCTTGTACTGGCCACCCAGGAACTCGGCACCACCGGTGGAGATCTGGACGATGCCGTCGCTCTCCGCCTCGGCGAAGCCGCGCAGGGCGGCGTGCAGAGTCTGCGTCGAGGTCACGTTGATCGCCGGGTAGGCGAACTTGCCCGCCTTCGCCCGGTCGAGCATCTCGTTGTAGATCTCAGGGGATGCGATGGGCATCTGACCGCTCCTTGTATGTGCGGGTTAGTCGTACTCGGCCCTGACCTAGGGGCGACGTCATCGTCGGGGCCATAATCCCAGACTCCGCCGATTGCTCCACACGGCGCACGCCGAGACCACACGGACGGGGGTAGGTGGTTTCACGTGAAACCTCCCGCCTCCCCAGCCTGCATGATTCAGCTCAGGCCGAGGTCGGTGAGCGAGTACGCCGGGAGGTACGGCAGCCCGGCGTCCGCGATCGCGGGCGCGGCGCCGCGCTCGACGATCGTCGCGACCGCGACGACCTCCGCACCCGCTTCCCGCGCCGCCTCCACGGCGGTCAGCGGCGAGCCTCCGGTGGTGGAGGTGTCCTCGACCACCAGCACCCGGCGGCCCGCGATGTCCGGGCCCTCGATCCGCCGCTGCATACCGTGGGTCTTCTGCGCCTTGCGGACCACGAAGGCGTCGAGCCGGCGCCCGCGCGCGGCGGCGGCGTGCAGCATGGACGTGGCCACCGGGTCGGCGCCCAGCGTCAGCCCGCCCACCGCGTCGTACTCCAGATCGGCCGTGGTCTCGAGCATGACCTGCCCGACCAGCGGCGCGGCCTCGGCGTCCAGGGTGATCCGGCGCAGGTCGATGTAGTAGTCGGCCTCGCGCCCGGAGGAGAGGGTCACCTTGCCGTGGACCACGGCCTTGTCCTTGATCTGCTGTAGCAGGGCGTCACGCGCATCGCTCATGCGCATGAGCTTATGCGGTGGCCCTCGGAACCCCCCAAGCCGCTCCGTACCGTGAGACCGACCGCCTCAGCCGTGAGACCGACCGCCTCAGGCCAGGGTGCGCCAGCTCCAGGTCATGGCGATCTCCAACGGCTCGATGGGGGTGACCAGCCGCGGCAGGAGGTTGAGGCCGTTGGGCGGGCCGGACTGCGGTTCCACGCACACCGCCTCCGCCTGCTCGTCGTAGACCACCACCCACTCCGTCCGGCTGGTGACCTTCAGTTCGAGCCGGCCGGGCCAGGTGAGCGTGACGTCCACCCCCTGCGGCATCCCGAAGCAGTCGTCCCATGGGCCGGGCTTCGGCGCGATCCGGCGGCCCGTGGGGAGGTGGTCCTCGCCGCGCTCCTCCTGCCATGCGGCGTCGAAGGCGATCTCGGCATCGGGGCCGCCGTCGCCCAGGTTCCGCAGGAACCACGGATGCCAGCCCGCCTGTGCCGGGAAGGAATCGCCCTCGGTCTCCACGCTCATGGTGACGGTCAGGCTGTCCGGGGAGAGTTCGAAGCTCTGGGTGACCCGGCCCTCGTACGGCCAGGGGTCGGCGAGGTCGTAGGTGAAGGCCGCGCTGGACCGCCCCGTGCTGGCGGGGGCCCATGCGACGTTCCGGCCGGTCCCGTGGATCGCGTGCGGCGGGGAGTTGATGGGCAGTTGGTGGGTCCGCCCGCCGTTGCGGAACCGGCCGAGAGCGGTCCGGCCGCACCACGGCACCATCGGGAACGACCCGAACCGCGGGCCCTGCCGCAGCAGCTCCGTACCGCCGATGCGCAGTGAACCGATACGGCAGCCGTTCTCGGGTGAGACGGTCAGCTCGGCGTCCCCGGCGGTCAGCCGTACGCCCTTGGTCTCCGTTGTGTCTTCGGTGGTCACAAACACCGAGCCTATGCGCCCGGGCTCATCGACGGCGGCGAAGTACGCGACGGCCCACGACGACGACGGATGCGAGCACGACGGCCGCGGCGGGCGCGGCCCAGCGCAGTGTGGCGCTGGTGGAGACGGTCTCGGGCGCGGGGACCGGGGCGTAGCGGCCGCGCGGCGGGGCGTGGTCGACCTCCTCGGTGGAGCGGCCGATCATCGTGCGGCGGGCGTGGGCGGCCTCGGCCGGGGGCTCCTCGTCCAGGTCGTCGAGCTCGCCGAAGCCGACGGGCTCCTCGACGGCGCCCACCTCGTCGAGGTCCTCTAGGTCGCCGACGTCCTCGATGTCCATGTCGTCGGCCGACAGCGGAAGCTCGGCCTCGGTCGGCAGCCCGGTCTCGTCAGCGGCGGCGGCCGCACCCGCGTCGGCGGCCGCATCAGTGGTCTCTTCGGCGGTCGCGTCGGCCGCCTGACCGGGGGCCTCGTCCTCCGTGGGCGCGCTGATCGGGGACGTCTCCAGCCCGGCCGTGAGCGCAGCGGCGAACCGGTCCAGCATGCGGCGGGCCACGGTGGTGGACGCCTCGTCGTCGAACTCGGCCAGCCGTCCGTCGCTGTGGACCGTCCCGGAGCAGTTCAGCTCCGTACCGCCCTCGACGGGCCTCGGCGTGATGGTCAGCGCGAGCTTCACCGAGCCGCTGCCGCGCGCCTCGCCGCCCTCGCCCTCGACCTCGAAGCCCTCGCCGCGCCGGACGATGCGCAGCGCGCCGCGATAGGTGATGGTGGACCCGCCGATGCGCAGCCGCAGCCGGCCGGCGAGCGGACCGGCGGCCTCATCGGCGTCCTGCTGGAGCCCGGGAACGCAACGAGCGACGCGGGCGGGCTCCGCGAGCGCCAGCCGGACGGTGTCGACGGGAAACGGAACGAACACCTCATGCTCCATAGGTCAAGACAGTACCCATCGCACGTTCGCTGAGACCCGTTCCCGCACAACTTTCCGCGTGCCGCTGACGTACGCCGCCGACGCGAGCCCCCGGCGCGCGCAGACGCCCCGCACGCCGGTGGGCGCCACCCGCCGCCGGGCCCGCCGGGGCGTCACTCCGCGCGTAGGCGCGCACAGGCCGGGGCGTCACTCCGCGCATGGGCGCGCACAGGCCGGGGCGTCACTCCCCATAGCGCGGACGCATGAGCGTCGACGGGGGCAGACCACCCTCCCAAGCGCGCTCGGCCGTGCGGCGGGCCGCCCGCAGCCCCTCCTCCGTCAGCGAGCGCGGCCGCGGCCGGTGCGGGGCCAGCCGCAGCCCGACCGGGGAGCGCGCCGCCAGGACGAAGCCCCAGTCGTGCGGGCTGCCGCGCCCGGGCCGCGGGTCGCCGATCACATACGGAGTGGTCCGCAGCCCGACCGAACGCATCGTCGCGTCCACCGTCCAGAACGCCCGCGGATCGGGCCGCAGCGGCCCGGCGTGGACCACCAGCCGGCCGCCGGGCGCCAGCACCCGCTCGGCCAGGCCGTAGAACTCCTGGGAGTAGTACTTGGTGCTCGGGGTGAGCTCGGGGGCGGGCAGATCGCAGACCACCACGTCGTACGCCATGGACCGGCGCAGCCAGTCGAAGGCGTCCGCCGTCACCGCCCGCACCCGCGGATCGCGGTAGGCGCCGCCGTTGAGCGCGGACAGGCCCGGATCGCGCCGGGCCAGCCGCACCACCTCCGCGTCGCGCTCCACGACGGTCACCGAGCGGACCCCGGCGTACCGCAGGATCTCGCGCGCCGCGAGCCCGTCGCCCCCACCCAGCACCAGCACCCGGCCGTGCGGTCCGGCGGCCATCGCCGGGTGGATCAGCGCCTCGTGGTAGCGGACCTCGTCGCGCCCGCTGACCCGCAGCCGCCCGTTGAGGAAGAGCGACAGCGGCCGCCCGCTCGTCCCCCCGCCCACCAGCACGATCTCCTGCTCGCCGGTGCGCAGCGCGACCCGCACCCCCGGTCCGTAGACGGCCTGGCGGGCGGCCCGCTCGAAGGAGGGGGTCAGCACGGCACCGGCGGCCAGCGCGGCGAGCACCAGCCCATTGGCGACGATCAGCGTCCACCGCGCCCGTACGCTCAGATCGCGGCGGAACAGCCAGAGCACCAGCGCACCACCCGCGACCGCGTTGACCGCGCCGGTGACCAGCGCACCGGTCAGCTGGCCGAACGCGGGCAGCAGCAGAAAGGGAAAGGCGAGCCCTCCGACCAGCGCGCCCACATAGTCCGCCGCGAACAGATCGGCCACCGCACCGCCCGCGTCCTGCCGCCGCACCCGCTGGATCAGGGTCATCAGCAGCGGCACCTCGGCCCCGATGAGCACACCGATGGCGAACGAGAAGCCGACGAGCGCGGAGCGCGAATGACCGCCCCATGCGAAGCACGCGTACAGCGCCATCGCCGAGCAGCCGCCGACGAGCGCGAGCACCGCCTCGACCGCGCCGAAGCCCACGGCGGCCCGGCAGCGCAGCCGCTTGGCCAGCAGCGAGCCGACCCCCATCGCGAAGACCATCACGGACAGCACCACGGACGCCTGGGTGACCGAGTCACCCGCCAAGTAGGAGGCGAGGGCTACGAGTTCGAGCTCGTAGACGAGCCCGCAGGCGGCGCAGACGAAGACCGTGCCGAGCACGAGGAAGCGGCCGAGCCCCGCCCGCACCGGCAGCCGCGCCGGAGGGCCGGATTCCGGCGACGACGGCGCATCCGAGACGGCGGACATGGGCGAATCGATCACAAAGGGAACGCTACGTCACATATCGCTTACGTCTCGTCCCCCACACGGGTGCATTGCCGTTCGTACATCTGGCATCGGTGGCCTCTCGGCCATGCGCGATCCCCTTCAGACGCAGGGGACTTGGGGCGACACCCCATCCGACAGCCCGTCCGACACCCCGTCCGACACCCCGTCCGTGAGGCCGTCCGCCAGACCGCTCGGCACACTGCCCGGCAGACCGCTCGGCAGCCCACCCGGCAGCCCACCCGGCAGACCGCCCATATCGAGCCCGCCCGCTCCCGGCGGCCGGAGCGCGGCCGGCACCCGGGCCCCCACACAGGTGCGGGTGGTGACCAACCGCCCTTCCTGGGGGTAGGCATGCCAGGTCCGCCAGCCCACCGTGCCCTCGTTCCACTGCGCGAGCAGCGCCGTGAACGCGTTCGGGCTACCGGGGAACGTACCGGCCAGGCCGTGCGGATGGTCGGCCACCAGCGCGAGCAGCTCCTGGGCGCGCCCGGCGAAGGCCCCTTGCGACAACTCCTCGACGCGCGCCGCGAATTCGTATTCGCGGCCGTCGACGAGGGTGGAAACCCCCAGCGGAAGCGGGGTGCTGTTGCCGGACATACAGGCCACGGTCTCCGAGCAACGGCCGCCCTCCCCTTCGAGGAGGACCTGGTGGGAGGCTCCCAGAAGCCTCAACTGTACGGCGAAGTCATGGAGTTGAAGATCGAGCACAGCGAGGGCGGGAAGCGGCTCCCGTCCCAGCCCCCAGGCGAGGTCAGCGGCGCGGGTATCGGTGTAGGCAGTCTTGAGGGTCGTGAGCATGGATCGGCTCCGCAAGCACGCAGTGGAAAAAGTTGGGCCAGCTCGCCCCGCGGGGGACCAGGGGCATGCGCATACGGCGGCTCGTGCCCACGTGGGGCCGTAAGGTCGATTGGTGGTATACGGAATCATGAAATGCTGGGCGCCACATCGTTTTTACCCACCTTCGCCGGGTTTCCACCCCCTAGGGCGCTCCCTAGGTCAAGTGTTCAACAAGCCAGCGCCCGGCGCACGTTGGCGCGCCGGGCGCTGGCTCATCGCTTCACGGCCGTAAGGACGGCGTGGCAACCGTAAGAAGGGCATGGCAACCGTAAGAACGGTACGGCGACCGTAAGGCGCGGGGCCCGCGGGCCTACGAGCCCGTGGGCCCGGGGTCAGCCACCCCCGCCGCAGCCACCGCCACCACCGCCGCCGCCACCGCAGCCACCCCCGCCACCGCAGCCGCCTCCGCCGCCGCAGCCACCGCCGCCGTGGTGACCACCCCCGTGATGGCCACCACCGCCGCCGTCGCCACCGGCCCACCAGCCGCCACCGGCGGCCCCGCTGGAACCGGCGCCCCAGGACCGCTTGCGCCGCCCGCTGTACCCCTTCGACCGGCCGGCGCCCAGCGCGGCGAGCGCCGCGAACGTGAACGCCAGCACGACCAAGATGACAACAGGACCCATGGTCCTCACTCTCCTTCCAACCCCCGTAGCGAGGTACCGCTTCGTACCTGCCGGGTCACATGCCCGACCTCACGCGGGGTCAAAGCGAAGTTGAGGAAGTCCAGAGGTTCAGCGCCCGGAGGCCGCGCTGTCCACGGCCTGGACGGTGACGCGCTCGATCGCCCGCACGGCGACATCCGGCTGGTCGACGTAGATGTAGTGCGCGCTGGTCTTGGCGGTGCTCAGCTTGGCGCGGCTGGAGACCGCGAGCCACTTGCGCTGGCCGTTGGTCCACGCCCGCTCCAGGCCCGGCCCGTAGTCGGGCACCTCCGCGAGGTACTGCTTACCGTGGTGGATCACCTCCACCGGGATGTCCCCGGCGGAACGGACCTTGCCGTCGGGCACCGTGAGCTTCTCCGGCTCCCCTCCGTGCAGGATCGCGAGGGTCCGATCACGCAAGGCGACTGCCGGGCCGGTGGCGGATTCGGGGATTCCCTTGTTGAGATCGGCGGTCTGGGTCGGCGAGGTGGCGTCCATCAGGACCAGCCCCTTGACCCTGTCCCGGTGGTCGGGGGCGTACCGGGCGGCGATCAGCCCGCCCAGCGAATGCCCGGCCAGCACGACCGGGTTGTCACCGGCGACCCGGTCGAGCACGGCGGTCAGCACCTTGCCCGTGCTCTTGAGGGTCTGCGGACCGTCGGGCTTGTCGCTGGCGCCTTCGCCGAGCCGGTCGTAGGAACAGACCCGGTTCTTCTCGCTCAGGGTCTTCTGGATCCCGGCCACCTTGTCCAGCCCGTCGCCGCCTCCGGCCACCAGCATGATGACCGGCGCGCCGTCCGCCGGAGTCCCCGAACAGGACACGTTCACCAACTGGCCGCCAATCTCGATCTTCTTGGTGCCGGTCAGCAAGTCCTGGTCGCCCGCCTTCTTCGAAGCGGCGGCGGTCGTCTCCGCGTCCGCCTTCGAGTCATCCTCACAACCGACGAGCCCCACACCGGCCACGGCGCAGGACAGCGCGATCACAGCGGACACCCTGGCATTGCGGATCATCGTTCTTCCCCCCTGAGAGAGTCTGGGTCACCCGCTCCCCGCGGGCGTCTCAGACGCTATGGACCCGGAGCCCCGGAATCGTCACCACCCGGAGCGCACCCGCACGTAGCTCGCCCGGGGGACAACCGCTGAGCGCCGGACAAGGACTTGGGCCCGTCTGTCAATTCGGTCGTCTGGTCAGCGGTCCACCCAGTCCGGCGCCCACACATCGTGCGGGGTTCGCGGGCCTGCGGTGCGCAGCTGCTCGCGTAGCGCCGTCAGCACGGGGTGCCGGTCTCCGCTGCGGAACAGCAGCACGTGCGGGTAGACCGGGGTCGGGTCGTGCAACGGGATGCGCCGTAGGTCGTGGGTCTGGGGCCACAGGTACCGGTCCCCGCTGCCGACGAGGGTGGCCAGCGAGTCCGAGTCGGCCAGCGCGTCCATCAGGGCCTCGTCACCGAAGTTGGGGCCGAGCGCGTCGATGCTCAGGCCGAAGGCCTCGGACAGCGCCTGGTAGAACGCCGCCCACTCCGTGCCCGGCCTGATCCCGGGGATCCAGATGCGGTGGCCGGCCAGGTCCGCAGGACTGACCCAGGGCGCGTCAGCCAGCGGGTGGTCGGGGCCGACCAGGAACTCCAGGGGTGCGTCCAGGAGTCGTTCGGCGCTGATCCCGGCCGGGACCTGGTCTGCCGGCAGGGCACGGAACGACGCGTCGACGGTCCCTTCGAGCACCGCCTGGGCGGCCTGGGCGGCGTTCTGCTTGCTCAGCGTGACCGCGTCCAGGTCCGTCTCGGGGTGGGAGCGGTAGAACCGGTAGACGGCCTGGGCAGGGGAGATGCGCCGATTGAGGACATCGACGCGCAAGGGACGGCTGCCGGGGCGCACGGCCTGCTCGGCCTGCTCGAGGGCGGCCAGGACCTTCTTGGCGTGCGGCAGGAAGACCTGCCCGTCCAGGCTCGGCCGGGAGCCTCGGGAGGTCCGCACCAGGAGCGTGACCTCGATGTGCCTCTCCAGGGCCGCGATCCGCTTGGAGACCGCCTGCTGGCTGATCCCCAGCTTGTCGGCAGCAGCCTGGAACTGGCCGGTCTCGGCGACGGCCACGAACGTCCGCAGCGCTTCAACGTCCACGCTTCCACCCTATTTCCACAACCAATGGTTGTGTCTGGTGTGGTGCAGGGTTGTTTGATCGCGCGTTCTGCGCGGTGGTGGGATAAGCGCATGTCTACCCGCACAGAGCAGGTTATGTATGTCCGGACGCCCGAGTTCGCGCGTCATGCGGAGCGGATCGTGGAAGTGACCGATGCGACGTCTCGACTGAACGTGCTTCCGTTCAGCGACAGCGAAGGCCGCGCGGAACTACTTTCTCTTGTGTTCGGCGGCCCGCTGCCGGAGTCGGTGATGATCTACCCGCCGTTCTTCACCGAGTACGGGCTCAACACGACGTTCGGGGAGAACGTCTTCGTCAACCAGGGATGCACCTTCATGGACAAGGGAGGCATCCGTATCGGCAACAGCGTCATGATCGCCCCGAAGGTCAGCCTCATCACCGGAGGCCATCCACTGCCCCTGGCCGAGCGCCGCGAGTACCTCTCCTTCGCCCCGATCGTCATCGAGGACCACGTCTGGATCGGGACGGCTGCCGTGATCACGCAGGGAGTGACCATCGGTGCCGGTGCGGTGGTCGCTGCCGGTGCGGTGGTCACTCATGATGTTCCTGCCGGCACCGTGGTCGCGGGAGTGCCCGCCCGGGTGATCAAGACGATCGACTGAGCCCGGCCAGTCCGTGCCGTTGCTGCTGGGCGACTTGCGAGTCGGCGTGACCGGCGGGCGATACGCCTCAGCGGTGCTCCCAGTGGACGGGGTCGGCTTCCAGGACCGCGCGGTCCCAGTCGGCCAGTTCGGCGGCCGCCTCATACGTGCTGTGCAGGAATTCGCTCAGCGTCCGGTCCGGATCGGGCGCGGTGGCGACCGCCTCGTAGGGCAGCACGAATTCGCCGACGTCCCGCCGGTACGAGGCCGTCGCGGGCCGGACCGGCTGGTCGGCGAAGCCGGCGGGCTCGGGGTAGGCGTAGGAGTAGAAGCCGCCCTCCTCCCCGCCGCCGGGCCAGAAGCCGCAGCTGGAGAGCTCGACGGAATACGCCTCCTGCGTCACCCGGTCCGGCAGGTTCGGCACCCCGCCGGGGGGATGCGGCGGCGCGGTGCGGCCGGAGAAGCGGGTGACGGCCAGGTCCATCGCTCCCCAGAAGAAGTGCACGGGGCTGGCCTTGCCGACGAAATGGGACCGGAATTCCCCGAACACCCGCTGCGCGTTCAGCAATTGCCCCCAGAAGAGCCGGGCGGCGTGCGGGTCGTACGCCGCGTGCCGGTGATCCTCCGGGAACGGAATCGCCACGGGCACCTCGTTCGGCCGGGGGTACATCCGGGTCTGGATGCCCAGGTCCCCCAGCAGACCCATGATCTCGGAGTAGAACTGGGACACCGATTTGGACTCCAGCGCCAGCTCGCGCCGGCTCCCGTCACTGACCCGGATCCCCAGCCGGTCATCGACGAAGTCGAACTCGATATCAAACGCTCCGGTCCGATACGGGATCGTGGACGTGCTCAGCCCGCGCGGGGTGACATACAAGGTCACCTGCCACCACTGATTGGCCGGTGGCGCATGGTCCAGCCGGATCTTGCCGACGATCTGGGTCCACATGTGCAGCGTGTCCCGGGTCTCGCCCCAGTCCTCCAGCCGAAGCCGTGGCCAGGCGCCGGCCCGCTGTGTGCTCTGCTCGGCCATCTCGCCTCCCGGGGAGCCCACCGCTCTGGCGACAACGCGCGCTCGACACATTCCGGCCCTGCCGAGTACCCGTCCGTCCCGCCACTCAAAACCAGCGCGGAAATTTAGCGAGGGTGGGTGTCCCGCGCCGGGTGGGAAGGTCTGCCGACGTGGAGACGGAAGCAGGGGACGCAGAATCGACCCGCTCCCGCACGACCACGGACACCGAGCCGGAACAGATACACCGTCCTCGCCCGCCTCGGGAGGCAGCGGCACGTCCCGCAGCCTGGCGCATTTGAGCGGGCGCAAATTTGGCTGAATCGCTATTGATACACGCCACTACGGAAACATAGGGTTCTTATGGCTTCAAGCGGATAGAGCGCTCAGAAATGTTCGATACCCATCCCACTCATCGACTGACATCGCGCACTCACGGCAGAGCACACTCAGTTTGGAGAAGGTGTGAAAATAGGCCCCGGATTCACCACTGCGACGACCGCTGTTTCGGCTGTCGTATTCACACTTGGGGCGGCACTACCCGCTCTCGCGGAAAGTTCCACGCAAGCCGCTGATCCCGCCCGGGCGGAGTCCACTCATCAAAGTTCCGTGAGCGAAGTGTGGGACAGGGGAGATGGGTATGTCTGCTATAACTTCACGAAAACAAGGACGTCCTTTAAAGTCACCTGTAAAATAACAAAGCATCGGCATGCGGCTAACGCAGAATGTGCCGACGGAAGGACAATAACCGGCCGATACATGGGCCGCGGCACGTGGAAGTTCGGACTGAGCTGCGGCCGAAGCCGCTTGGGTGGAGCTGGCATCTCCAGCATTCCCTGACCTTCTGAGGCCATAAGTCAGCAGGCATACGACCGCACCGCCCCCGCTGAACAGCCGGGGCGGTGTCCCTTTCAGCACTCGGGACAAGAGGGTCGGCTCGGCTGCGCCCCCCCCATCCCGCCAGCCGCTCATGTAGTCCACTCCGCGTACGCGTATCCCCGCGTCCAGGTCTCCCGCCTCACCCTCGAACCCGCCATCCCCAGGGCCGCACATGCGCCAAGTCCCCTTCCGGGTGGCGTACGGGTCGTACGCCGCGCGCGCGTGCTCAGCCCGCGCGGGTCGCGGCCAGGCACCGGCCTGCTGTGTCCGGAAATCGAGCAACACAATGCTGTAGCGCTGCGGTTCAGTAAATCTGCGCGTTATCTCCACAGAAAGGTCACAGCCTTGCCGCTGGGTCGCGCCTTGCAGGATGAACGCCATCCTCAAGGGGTGATGTGTCCTTCTGATGGCCACGCCAGCTCCCTCCACGAGGCCCAGTAGCCGAAATGCAAGTGAAGAAGTCGTCGCCATCCAGCCAAAAGTCCGGCTTACCGACATGCCGCGATACCAAAATATCCCTAGATATTTCGGACAGATCGCGGTGGCTGAGCCGCCGTAGACATGGTTTGATCCACGCCACTCGGAAGATGGACCTCCGCTTCTGAGTGGCGGACGATCGTCACGCTGGCTGGACCAGCTTGACGCCGGGCCGCTCGATACGCCCCGTGGTCACACCAAAAACGAAAGGGAGGGCCTGACGTGCGTAAGCAGATCGAGGCCATCGAGATCGCTGACAGCGAGCTGGACAATGTCTCCGGCGGAGTTCTCGGGACCGTAAACCTGACGGGCGGTGCAGAGCCCACCCTGCCCACCCTGCCCACCCTGCCCGCTCTGGGTGGCTCGGTTTCAGGTGGCCTCAGCGGCCAGGTGGGCCCCGTCTCCGGACAGGCGGGTTTCTCTGGCGGCGTCGGCATCTGAGACGGATGCACCGAGATTTACTTGGTCTGCATTACTCACCCGCCGACCATGTGAATTCCAGGGTTGTCATGGGCCCCGGGACTGCTGTCCCGGGGCCCATGGCGTTCGAAGCCGAGGCCGCCCGGGCGACCGCCGTCTGATCGGCTGCTCTCGAGCACAGGCCAACGTCTGGCCCTGACATCGCCCTTTACCCCACGCCGGGCAGGGGGAGAGTTGATGCGGGCCGATGGTTCGGCGGAGTATGGGCGCCATGGGACGACCGCCGCTCAACCGCCGACTGGCCGCCTTCGGCACCACGATCTTCGCCGAGATGTCCGCCCTCGCCGTGCGCACCGGGGCCATCAACCTCGGGCAGGGCTTTCCGGACACCGACGGCCCCGAGGAGGTGCGCGAGGCCGCCGTCCGCGCGCTGCGTGACGGCCGGGGCAATCAGTATCCGCCCGGCCCCGGCGTGCCCGAGCTGCGCACCGCCGTCACCGAGCACCAGCGGCGCTGGTACGGGCTGGGCTTCGACCCCGACACCGAGGTGCTGATCACCGCGGGCGCCACCGAGGCCATCGCGGCGTCGCTGCTGGCGCTGGTGGAGCCGGGCGACGAGGTGATCGCGCTGGAGCCGTACTACGACTCGTACGCCGCCTGTGTGGCCATGGCGGGCGGCGTCCGCGTGCCCGTCACCCTGCGCCCCGACGGTGACACCTTCCGGCTGGACCTGGACGAGCTGCGCGCCGCCGTCACCGACCGCACCCGGCTCATCCTGCTCAACACCCCGCACAACCCCACCGGCACCGTGCTCACCCGCGATGAGCTGGCCGCGGTCGCCGAGCTCGCCGTCGAGCGCGATCTGCTGGTGGTCACCGACGAGGTCTACGAGCACCTCGTCTTCGGCACCGAGCACACCCCGCTCGTCTCCTTCCCCGGGATGCGCGAGCGGACGGTCACCATCAGCAGCAGTGGGAAGACGTTTTCGTTCACCGGCTGGAAGGTCGGCTGGGTGACCGGCGCCCCCGAGCTGGTCACGGCGGTGCGCTCGGCCAAGCAGTACCTCACGTATGTCTCGGCGGGCCCCTTCCAGTACGCGGTGGCCGAGGCGCTGGCCCTCCCGGACGCCTACTTCCACGGCATCCGGGACGATCTGCGCGCCAAGCGCGATCTGCTGGCCGATGGCCTGGCCGACGCGGGCTTCCACGTCTTCCGCCCCTCGGGCACCTACTTCATCACCACCGACATCCGCCCCCTCGGCGAGACCGACGGCTTCGCCTTCTGCCGCTCCCTCCCCGAGCGCTGCGGTGTGGTCGCGGTCCCGAACGCGGTCTTCTACGACCACCAGGACCAGGGCTCCCCCTTCGTCCGCTTCGCCTTCTGCAAGCGCGAAGAGGTCCTTACGGACGCCGTGGGCCGCCTCAAGACCCTCGCCCAGGGCTGACGCGGCCCCTCCGGCAACCCTCCCCCGGTTGGACTTCCCGGGTCGCGGGCGTCCGCGGCCTGGCGGATGGTCGGTGTGTCCGCCGGGCCCCCTGGTCCGTCCCCTCCGGGGGGCTCGGCGCAGGTCCGTCGTGCCCGAGTGTGCCCGTCGTGTGCCCGCACCGGAGGTCTCCGTGTCCGCCGACACCACCGCGTCCGCACGGCCCCCGGAGCCGCCACGGCGGCATCCGGAACGGCGGCGGGTGCTGGGGCGGGTCGGGACGTCGCTGGGGCGGGCGTGGCTCGCGCTCGCGGTGTACGCGACGGTGCGGGCGGCCGGGATCGTCTGTGTGGCGCTGGGCGCCCGGCAGGCCGGGAAGCATCCGCGGACGCAGCTCGGGCACTACTGGGACAGCCTCTGGTACGTGGGCATCGCCCAGCACGGCTACGGCACCAGCCGCCCCTCCGTCACCCACCCCGGCCTGAGCTTCAGCGACCTCGCGTTCTTCCCGCTCTACCCGGCGCTGATCCGGGCCGTCACCGACATCGTCCCCATCGGCGCGGTGACGGCCGGGCTGCTGATCGCCTGGGCCGCGGCCGGGCTGGCGGCCTGGGGGATCCACGCGGTCGGGGAGCGGCTGTACGGGCGGCGGGTGGCCCTGGCGCTGGTCGCGCTGTGGGGGCTGCTGCCGCATGCGGTCGTCGAGTCCATGGGGTACACGGAGTCGCTGCTGACGGCGCTGGCGGCCTGGTCGCTGTACGCGCTGCTGACCGGGCGCTGGCTCTGGGCCGGGGCGCTCGCGCTGTGCGCGGGGGCCACCCGGCCCAACGGGCTCGCGGTCGCGGCGGCCGTGTGCGTCTGCGCGGCTGTCGACATCCGGCGGCACCGCGGGCGTACGTCCTGGCGGGTGTGGGCGGGGGCCGCGCTGTCACCGCTCGGCTGGCTCGGCTACGCCGCGTGGGTGGGGGTGCGGCGCGGCACCTGGCGCGGCTATCTGGACGTCCAGGACGGCTGGGGGACCTATCTCGACCTCGGTGCGAGCGGCTTCCGCTCCGCCCGCTCCCTGATCATGGGCAGCGGCTATCTGTCGCACTACATGGCGCTGATCGTCATCGGCGCCTCGCTGATCTCCCTGGTCGGGCTCGCGCTGCGGCCACCGCCGCTGCCGCTGGCCGTCTACACCATCGCCCTGGTGTTCATCGCACTCGCCAGCGCCAACTACTTCGCGTCCAAGCCGCGCTTCCTGCTGCCCGCCTTCCCGCTGCTGCTCCCGGCGGCGCTGGCGATGGCAAGAGCCCGGCCGCGCACCGCCGTCCTGGTGGGCGGCGTGCTGGCCGGGCTCTCCTGTCTCTACGGGACGTATCTGCTGACCATGGCCACCAGCCCGGTCTGACCGGGAAACGGCCTTTCCGGCCGATGTGCGGCTCGGCCGGTCAGGCCTCGTCGTCGCCCGGCTTGTCGTCGCCGTCGTTCTCGATGTCGGCCTCCAGACCGAGCTGTTCGACCAGCCAGCGGTCGAATTCGATCGAAGCCCGCACCCAGCTGACCGTGGAGGACACGAAGTGCTCCAGGCTGACGCCGGTGCCGATCAGCATCTGCGCCTCACCGATCAACCGGACCGTGCCGTCGTCATTGGTGTGGCTGTAGACCTTCGGCCACAGGGTGCGGCGGTTCCAGTCGTCGATCGCCTCGAGCAGCCGCGGCTTCTCATCGATGCCGTGCGGCCGGTCGTAGAACGTGCGGACGGAGAAGACCTGCTGCTCCTCCTCCCCGCGGAACATGAAGTAGGTACGGAACTGCTCCCACGGCGCGGCGAGGTCCCCCTCCTCGTCGACGACGTACTTCAGCTCCATCTGCTCCAGCAGCTGCTTGACCAGGTCCTGGTCGGGCAGCACGGGGCCGCTCGGACCCGTCGGTTCGGGCTCGGGCTGACCCCCGAAATTCGGAATCGAGGACGGGTCGATGCTCACCGTGGATTTCCCTTCGTATGGAATACCGCCATCCTCCCTCACACCCGCCCCCGCCGTGCAACCCCGGCCGTACATTGCCCGATCCGGTCGAACGGGACCGGGTGGAGAGGGGATGGATCTACTGCTCGGGGCCCACCAGCAGCTCGTTGCCGACCCGGTCCACCCGGACCTTGTCGCCGTCCCGGACCTCCCCGGCGAGGATCTCCTTGGCCAGCCGGTCGCCGATCGCGGTCTGGATCAGCCGGCGCAGCGGGCGCGCCCCGTACGCCGGGTCGTTGCCCTCCTCGGCGAGCCACTCCAGCGCGGCCGGGGTGACGTCGAGGGTGAGCCTGCGGTCGGCGAGGCGGCGGGCCAGCCGGGCGATCTGGAGCTCGGCGATCCGGGCCAGCTCCGGGCCGCTGAGCGCGGAGAAGACCACGAGGTCGTCCAGGCGGTTGAGGAACTCGGGCTTGAAGGAGGTCCGCACGGTCTCGAGGACGCTCTGCTTCTTCTCCTCCTCACCGAGCAGCGGATCCATCAGGTACTGGCTGCCCAGGTTGGAGGTGAGCACCAGGATGGTGTTGCGGAAGTCCACCGTCCGGCCCTGGCCGTCGGTGAGCCGCCCGTCGTCGAGCACCTGGAGCAGGATGTCGAAGACCTCGGGATGGGCCTTCTCCACCTCGTCCAGCAGCACCACGCTGTACGGGCGGCGGCGCACCGCCTCGGTGAGCTGACCGCCCTCCTCGTAGCCGACATAGCCGGGCGGGGCGCCGACCAGCCGGGCCACGCTGTGCTTCTCGCCGTACTCGCTCATGTCGATGCGGACCATGGCCCGCTCGTCGTCGAAGAGGAAGTCGGCGAGCGCCTTGGCCAGCTCGGTCTTGCCGACGCCGGTGGGGCCGAGGAAGAGGAACGAGCCGGTGGGCCGGTCCGGGTCGGCGATGCCCGCCCGGGTCCTGCGCACGGCGTCCGAGACGGCCCGTACGGCCTCGGTCTGGCCGATCAGCCGCTTGCCCAGCTCGTCCTCCATGCGCAGCAGCTTCTGGGTCTCGCCCTCCAGCAGCCGGCCCGCGGGGATGCCGGTCCAGGAGGCGACCACATCGGCCACGTCGTCCGGGCCGACCTCCTCCTTGACCATCGTCGGGCGGTCCCCCTGGACCTCGGCCTCGGCCTCCGACGCCTCGGCCAGCTCCCGCTCGACGGCCGGGATCTCCCCGTACAGCAGCTTGGAGGCGGTGTCGAAGTCGCCGTCGCGCTGGGCGCGCTCGGCCTGGCCGCGCAGCTCGTCCAGCTTCTCCTTCAGCTCACCGACGCGGTTGAGGCCCTGCTTCTCCTTCTCCCAGCGGGCGGTGAGGCCGCGCAGCTCCTCCTCCTTGTCGGCGAGGTCGCGGCGCAGCTTCTCCAGCCGCTGCCTGCTGGCCTCGTCGGTCTCCCGGGCGAGGGCCATCTCCTCCATCCGCATCCGGTCCACCGACCGCTGGAGCTCGTCGATCTCCACGGGCGAGGAGTCGATCTCCATCCGGAGCCGGGAGGCCGCCTCGTCCACCAGGTCGATGGCCTTGTCGGGCAGGAAGCGGGAGGTGATGTACCGGTCGGAGAGGGCGGCCGCGGCCACCAGCGCGCCATCGGCGATCTGCACCTTGTGGTGGGCCTCGTAGCGGCCCTTGAGCCCGCGCAGGATGGCGACGGTGTCCTCGACGGTCGGCTCGGCCACCAGCACCTGCTGGAAGCGGCGCTCGAGCGCGGCGTCCTTCTCGATCCGCTCGCGGTACTCGTCGAGCGTGGTGGCGCCGACCATGCGCAGCTCACCGCGGGCCAGCATCGGCTTGAGCATGTTGCCCGCGTCCATCGCGGAGTCGCCGCCGGCGCCCGCGCCGACCACGGTGTGCAGCTCGTCGATGAAGGTGATGATCTGGCCGTCGCTGGACTTGATCTCGGCCAGGACGGTCTTCAGCCGCTCCTCGAACTCACCGCGGTACTTCGCGCCCGCGACCATCGCGCCGAGGTCGAGGGCGACCAGGCGCTTGTCGCGCAGGCTCTCGGGCACATCGCCCTTGACGATCCGCTGGGCGAGCCCCTCGACGACGGCCGTCTTGCCGACGCCCGGGTCGCCGATCAGCACCGGGTTGTTCTTGGTGCGCCGGGAGAGCACCTGCACCACCCGGCGGATCTCCTGGTCCCGGCCGATGACCGGGTCCAGCTTGCCCTCGCGCGCGGCGGCGGTGAAGTCCGTGCCGAACTTCTCCAGGGCCTTGTACGTGCCCTCCGGATCGGGCGTCGTCACCCGCTGTCCACCCCTGACCTTCTCGAACGCGGCGAGCAGCTTCTTGGCGCCCGCCCCCTGCTGGTCGAGCAGCTCCCCGGCCTGGCCACCCTTGGCGGCGATGCCGATGAGGAGGTGCTCGGTGGAGACGTAGTCGTCCCCGAGTTCCCTGGCCCGCTGGGTGGCGTCCGCGATCACGGCCAGCAGGTCGCGGCTGGCCTGCGGCGGGGCCACGGTGGAGCCCTGGACGCTGGGCAGGGCGGCGAGCAACCGCTCGGCGCCGTCGCGCACCAGGGCCGCGTCGGCCTCGACGGCGGCCAGCAGATCCATCACGTTCTCGTTGTCCTGGCCCTGCAACAGGGCGAGCAGAAGGTGCGCGGGCGTCATGTCCGCATGCCCGGAGGACACCGCCCGGTCATTGGCGGCGCTCAGCGCCGCCCGGCTCTTGTTGGTCAGCTCGGCATCCACGTCCCTGTGCTCCTCCTCGCTCCGATCTTCCCATCCCTGCCCTACCCAACCTCCGTAAAGTTGAGTCTATTCCACTCAACCTCGCGAACGCCACTCCTCTGGCCTTAGGTTCTGGACCATGTCCGTCGATCCCCGCGACCCAGATCCCGAGTACCTCGCTTTCTGGCGCGAACGCCATGTGTGCACCCTGACCACCCCGCGCCCGGACGGCACCCCGCATGTGGTCCCGGTCGGCGTCACCTACGACCCCGAGGCCGGGCTCGCCCGCGTCATCGCGAACCGTCACAGCCGTAAGGTCGCCCATGTCCGGGCGGCGGGCGAGGCCGGTGCGCGGGTCGCGGTCTGCCAAATGGCGGGCAGGCGGTGGGCCACGCTGGAGGGGCTCGCGGTGGTACGGGAGGACCCCGAGCTGATCGCGGACGCCGAACGCCGCTACGCCGAGCGCTACCAGCGCACGCCCCGCCCCAACCCGGACCGCGTCGTCATCGAGATCGCCCTCACCCGGGCGATGGGCCGGGGCTGACGCCCGTCACCCCTCTTGGTCTGGGACCCGTCACCCCTTTTGGGCTGGGGCCCGTCACCCCTTTTGGGCTGCGGCCCGTCCGGCCCGAGGCCCGTCCGGCCCGTGGCCCGTCCGGCCCGAGGCCCGTCACTCCTCTTCCTCCTCCTGGGGACCGGCCTCCCGATGCCCCGCCCCCGCCCAGGGGTGGCGCAGCCGGATCCAGACGTCGCGGGCGTGCCGCCCGGCCTCCGTACGGCTCTCCGCCACCGCCGTGCGCGCCTCCTCCTCGGTCTCCACCATGGGCCCAGAACCGCGCAGCGGCTTCCCCGCCGTCTCGTGCAGGAACACCGTGGAAATCAGCCCGATCACGCCCGCCGCCATCAGGTAGAAGGCGGGCACCAGCGTGTTGTGCGTGGTGGCCACCAGCCACGAGGCCAGCAGCGGCGTCGTCCCGCCGAACAGCGACACGGAGAGGTTGTACGAGATCGACAGCGCGCCGTAGCGCAGCCGCGTCGGGAACAGCGCCGGGAGCGTCGCGGCGCTCGTCCCCGCGAAGGTGACCAGCATCGCGCCCAGGATCAGACAGCCGATCGCGGGCAGCAGGACGCCGCCCTCCCGGATCAGCACCACCGCCGGGATGGCCAGCACGATCATGCCCACGCTGCCGAACAGGAACAGCGGCCGCCGCCCCCAGCGGTCGGACGTGCGCCCGACCACCGTGATCGCCAGCACCACGAACAGCATGGTGCCCAGCACCAGCACCTGGGCCGTGGTGGCGTCGTCGCCGAGCGTGGAGGTCATGAACGTCGGCAGGTACGACGTCACCATGTAGTTGGTGACGTTGTACATCAGCACCAGCCCCATGCAGATCAGCACCGCCTGCCAGTGCCTGGTGAAGATCTCCTTCAGCCGCCCCCGCCCGGACTGGCGCGCCTCCTCGATCGGCAGGGTGTCACCGTGGGCCTTGGCCGCCTCCGCCGCCTCGGCCGCGCGCTCGGCCTCCTGCTGGAACGCCGGGGTCTCCTCCAGCCGCAGCCGCATGTAGAGACCGATCAGCCCCAGCGGCCCCGCCACCAGGAACGGCACCCGCCAGCCCCAGTCCACCATCCCGGTCTCACCGATGGCGGCGGTGAGCACGGTGACCAGGCCGGAGCCCAGCGAATAGCCGATGAAGGTGCCGAAGTCCAGCCAGCTGCCGAGGAAGCCACGGCGCTGATCGGGCGCGAACTCGGCGATGTACGTGGTCGCCCCCGCGTACTCCCCGCCGGTCGAGAAGCCCTGCACCACCCGACAGGCCAGCAGCAGCAGCGGGGCGGCGAAGCCGATCGCGTCGTAGCCGGGCAGCAGACCCACCGCGAAGGTGCCCGCCGCCATCATGATCATGGTGGTGGACAGCACCCGGCGCCGCCCGATCCGGTCGCCCAGCGGCCCGAACACCAGCCCACCCAGCGGCCGCACCAGGAACGCCACGGCGAAGGTGGCGAACGTGGAGACCACCTGGGTGGCGGGGTCGTCGGCGGGGAAGAAGACACGGCCGAGGGTGACGGCGACATACGCGTAGACGCCGAAGTCGAACCACTCCATGGTGTTGCCGATGGCCGTCGCCGCGACGGCGCGGCGCATGCCCGGCTTGTCGACGACGGTGACGTCCTCGATCGCCAGCGACTCCTTGCGGCGGCGCAGCAGCGTGCGGATCAGCTGGTCGGTACGGGCACTGCCGTGCGGCCATCCTCCGCGGCGGGGGCCGCGCGGTGGTTTCGGACCGGTAGTCATCTCGTCCCCTGCCGCCGGCTCAACCGCTACCCGACGCCGCTCCCGCCCCCGGGCTCAGGCCCCTGGCTCAGGCCCCGGCGTCGCTGGACTTCGCGTAGGTCTCCGCCATCTGCCCGCCGACGTCGTACACCACGACCTGCTCATCGCCGATCACCCAGGCGTCATGGCCGGGCGGCACCACATACACGTCCCCGGGCCCCACCTCGGCCTCCGCGCCATCGGCCGAACGCAGCCGCATCCGGCCCTGGACCACGACCCCGCTGTGGTGCACCTCGCACAGATCGGTCCCCACGATCGGCCGCACCGACTCCCGCCAGCGCCATCCGGGCTCGAAGGTGCCCACGGCGAAATCCAGCCCGGTCAGATGGAGGGCCTCGATATGGCCTCCGGGAAAGTCACGCCGTTCGTCCGGCTTCTCGATCGTCTTGACTTCCACCATTGGGATGCCTCCTCCCATACCTCCATGGTGCGCCCGGCGGCCCCCAGTGGCGCTTCGAGCACCTCGGCGTTCTCACAAACCCCGTGTGCGCCCCAGCGCCCCGGTGCCATCCTGCGAGGCTTTGCTCACGCACGGAAACGGTTCTGGGGGGGAACACCATGCCGACGTCGCCGACCGGCCAGGGCGGGAAGGAGTACGACCCACAGGTCGCTCGTCTGGTGCGAGATCAGCCGGAAGCCGCCCGCCGCATGGACGTAGGCCGTACGGTCAGGGCGCCGTGAGGGCGACGCGGCGGAACTCGACGGACTCGATGGTGACGCCGGGGGCCGAGGCGCCCAGCAGCGGGGCGGCGGCGCGGGCCCGCTCCTCGTCCTCGAAGGTCAGGATCGACAGGCCCCGACCGTCCACGGGCTCCAGCCAGTGGCCGGAGACGAACCCCGGCGCGGCGGTGAGCTTGGGCAAGATGTCGTTCATGAGCGCGGCGGCGGCCGCGGGGGCCTGGGCCGGGTCGATCGTGAGGGTGACGAGGGCTGCGTACATCGGGGTCTCCTGCGGTGGAATGCTCCGTTCAGCAGGTAGGACAGTCCAGCGACCCGGAACTCATCGCGCCACGGTCACCCCTGGCGCCGGCCGGTGATTTTCTCCGTGATCGCGAAACCCTTCGCCGGACCCTCCGGGATCTCCACCTCGGTGCCGTACGGGGCACGGGTCTCGGCGGCGTACGTCCCCTCGTCCGGGGAGGGGGAGGTCAGCACGGTGACGGTGCCGTGGTTGTCGTGGTCGTCGATCAGGACGTAGACGGGGATCCCGGCCCCTGCGTAGGCACGGCGCTTGCGCACCCGGTCGCGCTGCTGGTTCTCGTGGCCGGGGGAGACCACTTCGACGACGAGCTTCACGGCGGAGGCGGCGAAGCCGAGGCCGTCCTCGGTAAGGGCTTCCTCGGGTTCCCTGGGGGCGACGCACACGTCGGGGATCCAGGCACTGCGCCCGTGCACCACGGTCATCGCCATGTAGGCGGCGTAACCAGTGCCAACCAGATATCCGTCCATCGCCCGGCACAGGCAGTTGAGGGGGCGAGCGTGGTCGGGGTGCCCGAACGTCGACATCTCGATCGTGGCACCGAAGAGTTCCACGCGTGAGCCCTCAGGGAGGTCGAGCGTCTGCCACACCTGGCGCAGAGCTTCCCGGAGCCTGGACGCATGGAAGGTGCTGGACGTGCTGGAGGCGCCGGACGTGGACATGGGCACACGCTACGAACGCGAGTGGCCCGACGACCTGGGATTCGGTCGTCGGGCCACTCGATCGGATGAGTTTGGAAACGGAAGAAACGGTCCGCTACTCCGGGCGCTTGGGGCGCCAGACCACCAGGGCGCTGCTCTGCTGGACGTCCTGGTAGCGGACCAGGTCGCGGCGGTAGGAGGCGTGGACCTGGGCCTCGCGCTGCTGCATGGCCGTCGCGGCGCCCTCGACCGCGGCCTGGAGCTCGGCGACCCGGGACTGGAGGGCCGCGACCTGGTTCTCCAGTTCGATGATGCGCTTGATCCCGGCGAGGTTGATGCCCTCGTCCTGGGACAGCTGCTGGACCTGGCGGAGCAGCTGGATGTCGCGCGCGGAGTACCGCCGGCCGCGGCCGGCGGTACGGTCGGGGGAGACCAGGCCGAGGCGGTCGTACTGACGCAGGGTCTGCGGGTGCAGCCCGGAGAGCTGGGCGGCCACCGAGATGACGTAGACCGGCGAATCCTCGGTCAGCTCATAGGGGTTGCGGGGTCGGCCGGCGCCCCTGCCTCCGAATCCTCCTCGGCCGTCCATCTCATGCTCCCTTCGCGGCCTTGAACAGCTCCGCCCGTGGGTCCTCTCCCACGGTCGCCTCGCGATACGACTCCAGCGCGTCACGCGCGGGGTCGCTCAGGTCCTTCGGCACCGTGACCTCGACGGTGACCAGCAGGTCCCCGCGGGTGCCGTCCTTGCGTACCGCGCCCTTGCCCCGGGCGCGCATGGTCCGCCCGTTGGGCGTGCCGGGCGGCAGCTTCAGGGTGACCGGCGGGCCACCCAGGGTCGGAACCTTGATCTCGCCGCCGAGCGCCGCCTCGGGAAGGGTGACGGGCACGGTGACGGTCAGGTTGTCGTCCTTGCGGCCGAAGACCGGATGCGGGTCCACATGCACGACCACGTACAGATCGCCGGCCGGGCCGCCGGTCTCGCCCGGGGCGCCCTTGCCGCGCAGCCGGATCCGCTGGCCGTCGCTGACCCCCGCGGGGATCCGGACCTGCATGGTGCGGGCGGAACGGGCCCGTCCGCTGCCCTTGCAGGTCTCGCACGGGTTCTGCGCGATCAGCCCGCGGCCGCGGCACTCCACGCACGGGTCGGTGAGCGAGAAGCCGCCCCCGCCGCCCCGGCTGACCTGGCCGGTGCCGACACAGGTCGGGCAGACCCGCGGGGTGCCGTCCCGGTCGCCGGTGCCCGAGCACGCCTTGCACGGGGCCTGGCTGGACATCCGCAGCGGGACCGTGGCCCCCTCGACGGCCTCGGTGAAGCTGAGCGTCACCTCGGACTCGATGTCCTGGCCCCGGCGCGGCTGGGCGCGGGTGGCGCCGCCGCGGCCGAACAGCCCGCCGAAGACATCCCCGAGCCCGCCGCCGAAGCCACCGGCGCCGCCACCGCCGCCCTGCGCGCCGCCGCCGAAGAGGTCGCCCAGGTCGAAGTTGAAGCTGCCGGTGGAGCCCGGCCCGCCCGGCCCGGGGCGGAAGCCCCCGTTGCCGAACAGCGCGCGGGCCTCGTCGTACTCCTTGCGCCGCTTGGGGTCCCCGAGGATGTCGTTGGCCTCGGAGATCTCCTTGAACCGGTCCTCCGCCTTGGCGTCGCCCTTGTTGGCGTCCGGGTGGTACTCGCGGGCGAGCTTCCGGTACGCCTTCTTGATCTCCGCCTCGGTGGCGTCCTTGGGGACGCCGAGAACCTTGTAGTAGTCCTTCTCCACGAAGTCCTTGGTGCTCATCCCCGACGTCCCTCCTCTCTCGCTGCTCCCGCGGTCACCGTCGCGTCAGCCCTCTTCCGGGCCACCGCTCTCCTCGTCCGGCGCCGCGGTCTCGCCCTCGCCCTTGCCGGCGGCGGCTCCCGGCTGCGGCTCGGCGACGGCGACCCGCGCCGGGCGGATCGTGCGCTCGCCGATCCGATACCCCGGCTGGAGAATCTGCACGCACGTGGTCTCGGTGACATCCGGCGCGTACGAGTGCATCAGGGCCTCGTGGATCAGCGGGTCGAAGGGCTCGCCCTCCTTGCCGAACTGCTGGAGGCCCAGCTTGGCCACCACCGCTTCCACGGAGTCGCCCACCGACTTGAAGCCGCCGACGAGCTCACCGTGGTCACGGGCGCGGCCGATGTCGTCGAGCACGGGCAGGAGCTCGGACAGCAGGCTCGCGACCGCGATCTCCTTGACCGTCACCCGGTCCCGCTCGACCCGGCGCCGATAGTTCTGGTACTCCGCCTGGAGCCGCTGGAGGTCGGCCGTCCGCTCGTTGAGGGCGGTACGGACCTGGTCCAGCTGTGCCTGAAGGGCTACCTGCTCGAGGTCCCCGGCCGGGGCCGCCGGGCCCGCCTTGTCGGCGGACCCGGCGCCCTTCGCCGCGTCATCAGGGGTCTTCGCGGCCTCGGAGGGGACATCGGGCTGCTCCTCGAAGCCCGGGGTCTCCTCCGTCACGCGGCACCACCCTGACCCTTGTCGGCCTTGTCGTCGTCGACGATCTCGGCGTCCACCACGTCGTCATCGGCCTTGGCCTGGCCGCCCTCGGCGCCACCCGCCGCACCGGCGGCACCGGCGTCGGCGGCGCCCGCCTCGGTGTTGGCGTACATGGCCTGACCCAGCTTCTGGCTGACCGCGGCGACCTTCTCGGTCGCCGTGCGGATCTCGGCGGTGTCCTCGCCCTTGAGCTTCTCCTTCAGCTCGGTGAGGGCCTCCTCGACCTCGGTCTTGACCTCGCCCGGGACCTTGTCCTCGTTGTCCTTGAGGAACTTGTCCGTCTGGTAGACCAGCTGCTCGGCCTGGTTGCGGGTCTCGGCGGCCTCGCGGCGCTTGTGGTCCTCCTCCGCGTACTGCTCGGCCTCGCGCATCATGCGGTCGATGTCGTCCTTCGGCAGCGCGGAGCCGCCGGTGACGGTCATCTTCTGCTCCTTGCCGGTGCCGAGGTCCTTCGCGCCGACGTGCATGATGCCGTTGGCGTCGATGTCGAAGGTGACCTCGATCTGCGGCACGCCGCGCGGGGCCGGGGGCAGTCCGGTCAGCTCGAACATCCCGAGCTTCTTGTTGTACGCCGCGATCTCGCGCTCGCCCTGGTAGACCTGGATCTGCACGGACGGCTGGTTGTCCTCGGCCGTGGTGAAGATCTCCGAGCGCTTGGTCGGAATGGTCGTGTTGCGCTCGATCAGCTTGGTCATGATGCCGCCCTTGGTCTCGATACCGAGGGACAGCGGGGTGACGTCCAGCAGCAGGACGTCCTTGACCTCGCCCTTGAGGACACCGGCCTGGAGGGAGGCGCCGATGGCGACGACCTCGTCCGGGTTGACGCCCTTGTTGGCCTCCTTGCCGCCGGTCAGCTCCTTGACGAGCTCGGCGACGGCAGGCATACGGGTCGAGCCACCGACCAGGACCACGTGGTCGATCTCGGACAGCGAGATGCCCGCGTCCTTGATGACGTTGTGGAACGGGGTCTTGCAGCGCTCCAGCAGGTCGGAGGTGAGCTGCTGGAACTGGGCGCGGGTGAGCTTCTCGTCCAGGTGCAGCGGGCCCTCGGCGGACGCCGTGATGTAGGGCAGGTTGATGGTGGTCTCGGACGAGCTGGAGAGCTCGATCTTCGCCTTCTCAGCGGCCTCGCGGAGGCGCTGGAGGGCCATCTTGTCCTTGGACAGGTCGACGCCGTGGCCGTTGTTGAACTGCTTCACCAGGTAGTCGACGACGCGCTGGTCCCAGTCGTCACCACCGAGGTGGTTGTCACCGTTGGTGGCCTTGACCTCCACCACGCCGTCGCCGATCTCCAGCAGCGAGACGTCGAAGGTACCGCCACCGAGGTCGAAGACCAGGATGGTCTGGTCGTCCTTCTCCAGCCCGTAGGCGAGCGCGGCGGCAGTAGGCTCGTTGACGATACGCAGGACGTTGAGGCCCGCGATCTCACCGGCTTCCTTGGTCGCCTGGCGCTCGGCGTCGTTGAAGTACGCCGGGACGGTGATGACC
Organism: Streptomyces javensis; assembly: GCF_039525925.1. Taxonomy (NCBI): domain Bacteria; kingdom Bacillati; phylum Actinomycetota; class Actinomycetes; order Kitasatosporales; family Streptomycetaceae; genus Streptomyces; species Streptomyces javensis. The sequence continues at coordinate 44,676 of NZ_BAAAIF010000013.1, forward strand.
GCGTCCGTGACCTTCTCGCCGAGGTACGACTCCGCATCCCGCTTGAGCTTTTGCAGGATGAAGGCGCTCATCTGCTGCGGGTTGAAGTCCTTGCCGTCGAGGTTGATCTTCCAGTCGGTGCCCATGTGGCGCTTGACCGAGCGGACCGTGCGGTCCACGTTGGTCACTGCCTGGCGCTTGGCGACCTCGCCGACCAGCACCTCGCCGTTCTTCGCGAACGCCACAACGGACGGCGTGGTCCTGGCGCCCTCGGCGTTGGTGATGACGGTGGGCTCACCGCCTTCGAGAACACTGACGACGGAGTTCGTCGTACCCAGGTCGATGCCGACCGCACGTGCCATTTCGGGATCCTCCAGCTACAAGCATTGAGTGCAACAGGCTCAAGCGTGCATCAGCCGCTCTGCCGCTGTCAACAGACCTGAGTCGATAGGGCTCAAGTTTTATATGAGGCTTATACCCAAGCGGGCGTGGAAGAGGGAGAGGAGGGGCCAAGTGAGGGAGGGTAGGGGCCAAGTGAGCGACACAGATCACCGGCTCGTCGACTACATGGGTGCCCGTCCGGGCGGGTAATCTCGGTCAAGCCACATTAAGTTACTGCTTAGTAATCAAGTACTGCTTAGTAATCCAGCTCTCGCAGGTTCGAGGAGCCCCTTATGCAACTCGCCGCGATCATCGTGTCGCTGGTCCTCACCGCGGTCGGCGTTGCCCTGCTCGGCCGGGCCGTCGCACAGTTCGTGCGCTTCTTCAAGCTCGGCGCACCGGTCCCGGCGGGGGTCAGGACCGACAACCCCTGGCAGCGCAGCGTGACCCTGGTCCGCGAGTTCCTCGCGCACACGCGCATGAACAAGTGGGGCGTCATCGGCGTCGCCCACTGGTTCGTGGCGATCGGCTTCCTGACCCTGCCACCGACCATCATCAACGCCTACGGCCAGCTCTTCCAGGCGGACTGGACGCTGCCGGTCCTCGGCGGCTTCCTGCCCTACGAGCTGTACATCGAGTTCATCGGCACGATGACCACCCTGGGCATCCTGACGCTGATGGCGATCCGGCTGCTGAACCTGCCCAGCCGGGCCGGGCGCAAGTCCCGGTTCGCGGGCTCCACCGCCTGGCAGGCGTACTTCGTCGAGTACGTCATCCTCATCATCGGCCTCGCGATCATGGCGCTGCGCGGCACCGAGGGCGCCCTGCACCACGTCGACTCCTACGAGCCCGCGTACTTCGCCTCGTATCCGCTGGTCCAGCTCTTCGACGGGCTCAGCGTGGACACGGTGCAGAACCTGACCTACTTCTTCGCGATGATCAAGCTGGGCACGACCATGATCTGGATGATCACGGTCAGCACCAACCTCGACATGAGCATCGCCTGGCACCGCTTCCTCGCCTTCCCCAACATCTGGTTCAAGCGGAACGCGGACGGCGAGGTGGCGCTCGGCGCGCTCCAGCCGATGGTGAGCGAGGGCAAGCCGATCGACTTCGAGGACCCGGACGAGGACGCCCAGTTCGGCGTCTCGCAGATCGAGCACTTCTCCTGGAAGGGCATCCTCGACTTCTCCACCTGCACCGAATGCGGCCGCTGCCAGTCGCAGTGCCCCGCCTGGAACACCGGCAAGCCGCTCTCGCCCAAGCTGCTGATCATGGCGCTGCGCGACCACTCGCACGCCAAGGCGCCGTATCTGCTCGCGGGCGGCGGCAAGGATGCCGAGGGCGAGGAGAAGGCGAGCGAGGCGCAGCTGGCGGACGTGCCCGCGTCGGCGCTGGCGGAGGCCGAGCGGCCGCTGATCGGGACGCTGGAGGAGAACGGCGTCATCGACCCGGACGTGCTGTGGTCCTGCACCACCTGTGGCGCGTGCGTCGAGCAGTGCCCGGTGGACATCGAGCACGTTGACCACATCGTGGACATGCGCCGCTACCAGGTGATGATCGAGTCCTCGTTCCCGTCCGAGGCGGGCACGATGCTCAAGAACCTGGAGAAGAAGGGCAACCCCTGGGGGCTGGCCAAGAAGCAGCGGCTGGCGTGGACCAAGGAAGTCGACTTCGAGGTGCCGGTCGTCGGCAAGGACGTCGAGGACCTCACCGAGGTCGACTACCTGTACTGGGTCGGCTGCGCGGGCGCGCTGGAGGACCGGGCCAAGAAGACCACCAAGGCCTTCGCGGAGCTGCTGCACATCGCGGGCGTCAAGTTCGCGATCATGGGCGGCGACGAGGCGTGCACCGGTGACTCCGCCCGCCGGCTGGGCAATGAGTTCCTCTTCCAGCAGCTCGGCCAGCAGAACGTCGAGATGCTGAACATGGCGTTCGGCGAGGACGATGAGGACGAGTCGTCGAAGAAGCCGAAGTCGGCGAAGAAGATCGTCGCCACCTGCCCGCACTGCTTCAACACCATCGCGAACGAATACCCGCAGCTGGGCGGCGAGTTCGAGGTCATCCACCACACCCAGCTGCTCCAGCACCTCATCGACGAGGGCAAGCTGATCCCGGTCACCCCGGTCGAGGGTCTGATCACCTACCACGACCCCTGCTACCTGGGCCGCCACAACAAGGTCTACACCCCGCCGCGCGAGATCATCGCCAAGGTGCCGGGGCTGCGGAACGAGGAGATGCACCGCCACAAGGAGCGCGGCTTCTGCTGTGGCGCGGGCGGCGCCCGGATGTGGATGGAGGAGCGGATCGGCAAGCGCATCAACAACGAGCGCGTGGACGAGGCGCTGTCCCTCAACCCGGACATCGTCTCCACCGCCTGCCCCTTCTGCCTGGTGATGCTGACCGACTCCGTCAACGGCAAGAAGAATGACGGCGTGGTGAAGGAGGAGCTCCAGGTCGTGGATGTGGCGCAGCTGCTCCTCGACTCGGTGAAGACCCCGGCCGAGCCGGAGGGCGACGGCGAGTCGGCCGCGGCCCCGGAGCCCGCGCCGGTGAAGTGACGCCCCCGCGTCGACCATGACGAGGCCCGTCCGCGCACCGCGCGGGCGGGCCTCACTCTTATGCTCGCGGCTTGCCGTTCTTCGACAGCGGCAGCGCCTGCTCGGTCCAGATGACCTTGCCGCCCGCGGTGTAGCGGGTGCCCCAGCGGTCGGCGAACTGCGAGACCAGGAAGAGCCCCCGGCCGCCCTCGTCCGTCGTCCCCGCGTACCGCAGATGCGGGGAGGTGCTGCTGGTGTCGAAGACCTCGCAGATCAGGCTGCGGTCACAGAGCAGCCGCACCCGGATCGGGCCGGTCGCGTAGCGGATCGCGTTGGTGATCAGCTCGCTGAGGATGAGCTCGGTCGTGAACGCGACATCGCCCAGATCCCACTCCGTGAGCTTCCGGGCCACCGCGGCACGCACCTCGGCCACCTGCGCCGGATCGGCCGGCACCTCCCAGTCGGCGGTCAGACCGGGCTCCAGCACCCTCGTACGGGCCACGATGAGCGCGATGTCATCGCTCGGGCGATCGGGCAGCAGCGCGTCCAGCACCGCCGTACAGGCGTCCTCAGGCGTCCGGCCGGGGTGGGCCAGGGCACCGCGCAGCATCTCCAGACCCGTTTCGATGTCCCGGTCGCGCTTCTCGATCAGCCCGTCCGTGTAGAGCACCAGATGGCTGCCCTCGGGCAGCTCCAGCTCCGCCGTCTCGAACGGCAGCCCGCCCAGACCGAGCGGCGGCCCGGCGGGCAGGTCCAGGAACTCCACCGAGCCGTCCGGACGCACCAGCGCGGGCGGCGGATGACCGGCCCGCGCCATCGTGCAACGCCGCGTCACCGGATCGTAGATCGCGTACAGACACGTGGCTCCCGTGATCCCCTCACTGCCACCCCCACCGCCGCTGCCGTCGCCGTCCGGCCCGCCAGGACCCTCGTCCTGGTCGATCCGGGCGATCAGATCATCCAGGTGGGAGAGGATCTCATCGGGCGGCAGGTCGAGCGTGGAGAAGTTGTGCACCGCCGTCCGCAGCCGCCCCATCGTCGCCGCCGCGTGCAGACCGTGCCCCACCACATCCCCCACCACCAGCGCCACCCGCGCCCCCGGCAGCGGAATGACGTCGAACCAGTCGCCCCCCACCCCCGACTCCGCCGGCAGATAGCGGTACGCCACATCCAGCGCGTTCTGCTCCGGCAGTATCCGGGGCAGGAGGCTGCGCTGGAGGGTCACCGCCATGGTGTGCTCGCGGGTGTAGCGGCGGGCGTTGTCGATGCTCACGGCGGCCCGGGTGACCAGCTCCTCCGCGAGGGAGACGTCGTCCTCCTCGAAGGGCTCCGGCTTCTCCGCGCGCATGAAGCTGGCCACGCCCAGGACGACGCCCCGGGCCCGCAGCGGGACCGTGATCATCGAGTGGATGCCGTAGTCCACGATCCGGCGGGCGTGCTCGGGGTCCTGTTCCTGCCAGCCGCCGAAGTCGCCCAGGACCGGCTCGACCGTGACCGCTCCGCTGCGGAACCCCCGGGCCTGGGGCGCGCTCGGGCCGAACTCGATCAGCATGCCGAGCGGGTAGAGCGGGCCGTCGTCCCGGATGCCGCTGAGGGCCGTACGGCGCAGCACCGTACGGCCGCCGTCCGCGGCCGCCACGGTGGCCCATGAACCCGCGTCCGGGGCACCGATGCCCGAGGCCCCGTCCGGCGGCTCCTCGCCGCGCAGCACCGAGTCCGCGAGGTCCACCGAGACGTAGTCGGCGAACCGGGCCACCGCGTACTCCGCCAGCTCCTGGGCGGTGCGCACCACGTCCAGCGTGGTGCCGATGGAGACGCCCGCGTCGTACAGCAGCTTGAGCCGGTTGCGCGCGAGGTCGACCTTGCCGGACAGTGCGCGCAGCTCCGTGGTGTCGCGCAGGGTGGCGACGCTGCCGGGCGGGCCGCCGTCGCGGTCGGTGGGGCGGTGGCTGACGGACAGCAGGCGCTCACCCGCCGTATGGACCTCGTCGGTGGCGGGGCGCCCGGACGCCAGCAGCGCGGCGGTGTGCGGATCGAAGCCGAGCTCGGACACCAGGCGGCCCTCGGCGTCCGACGGGAGGTCGAAGAGCCGGCGCGCCTCGTCGTTGGCCAGCACCAGCCGTCCGTCGCCGCCGACGATCAGCACACCCTCGCGGACCGAGTGCAGCACCGCGTCGTGGTGCTCGTACATCCGCGTCATCTCGGACGGGTCCAGCCCGTGGGTCTGGCGCCGCAGCCGCCTGCTGACCAGGGCCGTGCCCGCCGTGGCGAGCGCCATGGCGGCCGCGGCCGCGCCGAACAGCAGCGGCAGCTGATGGTCGGCGGCGCCGCTCACCTTCTTGATCGTGATACCGGCCGCGACCAGGCCGACGACCTTCCCCTGGGCGTCCTTGACGGGCACCACGGACCGTACGGACAGACCGAGGGTGCCGGTGAAGGTCTCCTGGACCGTCCGGCCCTCGGCCGCCGGGCGGATGCTGCCCATGAAGTGCTTGCCGATCCGGGCGGGGTTGGGGTGGGTGTAGCGGATCCCCTGTGGCGTCATGGCCACGACGAAGTCGACGCCGGAGCCCTTACGGGCCCGCTCGGCGAGCGGCTGGAGCACGGCGCTGGGATCGCGGCCGCGCAGCGCGCTCACCATGCCCGGCGCGTTCGCGAAGCTCTCGGCGACCGCCATGGAGCGGTTACGGGCCTCCCGCTCGCTGTCGTAGCGGGACTGGAGGACGAGCGCCACGACGGCGGCCACGACCAGCAGCAGCACGACGCCGACCTGGAGGACGAAGACCTGACCGGCCACGGTGCGCACCCCGCGCCCCGGGTGCCAGCGGGGCCGCCGCCCATAGCCGCGGCCGTTGGGGGCGCCGGGACCGCCGCCGGGACCGCCGCCAGGTCCGGGGCCGGATCCGGGGCCCGATCCGCGGCCGCTCCAGCCGGTGCGCACCGGCGGCCGACCATGCGGGCTCAGCTGGGCGTACGTGCTGTGCCGACCCTGCGGGCCCCAGCGGTCATGGGGATCGGGCGAGCCCTGCCGATCGGCTTGCTGGCGGCGATCGCGCTGATCGCGCCGGTCTCGCTCGTCGCGCTGACCTTGCTGGTCTCGCTGACCTTGCTGGTCTCGCGGGCCCTGTCGGCCCTGTCGGTCCTGCTGGTCCTGTCGGTCCTGCTGGTCCTGCGTGTCCTGCTGCACGCGCCGCCCACGTCGCTCCCATGCCGAATGGGGCCCCTCACGCCGACCGCGTGGGCGCCAGTCGGTCATCGTGCGGGCCAGCGGAACCCGTGGTCGACCGAAAAGTCCGGCCATGTCGTTATTTTTAGCACCCTCGCTCAGCGGCGGGCGAGCGGCGTCCTCCGCCGCCGGCCGAGCACTCCCGTCCGACATCGCGACTACACCCCGCCCGTGCCCTCTTTCGCCGGTCTCGTCGCCTCACCCGTCATCCGCACACCGTGCGTTAAGCACATGGTTGCCCCCGCTTTTCCGCGTCGAAGTTTCCGCGCCGGACGTACCGATACTGGCCGCGAAGTATCCCTTCTCACAACGACGTTGCGAATTCCCTACAGGATCATGCCCAACACGGCATCCGTAAATGTCCTGGACGGCCCTTGTGCTCCAAAGGTCATCTTTACAGTCAAGCAGACTGATCGATCCCGCATCATCCGGAAAGATCACTGAACGGGGGTCGGCCGGACCGCCAGGCATCACCCTCGTAACGAAGTGCCCCGCCCTTGGCCTCAGCCGCCCCGATGGGTTGCCTCAGCCGCCCTGATGGGTTGAGGTGGGCCGATGACGCCAGCACCTCCCCCCACAGCACCACCCGGCCGCGTCCCGGGCCCCCGACGCCGCTCCCTCCCCCGCGTCCTCCGCGTCCTCCGCGTCCCCCGCGTCCCCCGCGTCCCCCGCGTCTCCACGGCCTCAGCCGCCGCCTCAGCCACCTCAGCCGTCACTTCCGTCACCACCTCGGTCACCGCGTCCGTCGCCGCCGGTACGGCCTGTCTGGCGCTGCTGCTCACCGCCTGCGGCCCCGACGACGGCGCCGGCGGCCGGCACGACGACTCCGCCGCCGGGTCCGTCATCACCCCCACCGCGACCGCGCCCGTCCCCCACGGCAAGGGCAGCCGGCTGCCGGACGACGTCAACGGCGACGGCTACCCCGATCTGCGTGTCCCCGTCCCGTCCGGCAAGGGGGGGCTGCCCAGCCGGATCGCCTTCGTCCACGGCTCGTCCCACGGCCTGAATCCCGCCACCCGGACCGTGCTCCGCCACCGCGACCTCGGACTGCCGTCCCAGGACGTCACCGTCGCGGGCGCGACCGAGGTGGCCACGGCCGACCTCGACGGCGACGGCTACGCCGACGTCACCACCACGGCGGGCGAGGCGCTCGGCAAGCAGGAGACCGAGCGCACCCAGGCCACCGTCCGGACCGTCCCCTACATCTCCTGGGGCGGCCCCGGCGGCCCCCTCCGCACCCGCTCCGCCGCCCGCGTCCAGCTGACCGGCCCGGAGGACGGCGTGGACGCCCAGCGCCCCACCGTCGGCGACTTCAACGGCGACGGCCACCACGACCTGGCCCTGGTCCGCGCGGACCGGCACTCGCTGCTGGTGCTGTACGGGCCGTTCAACCGGGCGGGCAAGGCCGCCAGGACCGTGCCGTACGCGAGCCCGCTGAAGGGCCACGGCGAGATCGGCGATCTCATCGCCGACACCATCGCGGACACCCCCGACGGTCACCGCGCCACCGATCTGGTGGTGCACGCGGTCAACGACAACGACCAGTCCGGCTCCGCCCTCCTCACCGCCGGGTCCCACGGCCTCAGCCACACGAGCCGCGGGCTGCGCGAAGGCAACTCGATCGCCTTCGGCGACTTCGACGGCGACGGCCGCCGCGATGTCGCGGTCGGCGACAGCGGCACCCGTAACGACGAGCCGGGTGTGGAGACGGAACGGCCGGACATCGGCAAGACCGTGAGCATCTACCACAAGGGGGCGGCGCAGGCGTCCGGTTCGGTTCCGCGCCCCCTCAAGGTGCCCGGGATGTCGGGCACCCTGGCCGCCGCCGACACGGACGGGGACGGCACCGACGAACTGGCCGTCTCGCTCGGGCGGGGCGGTGTCGAGCTGCTCACTCTGCGGGGCTCCCACCCCGCGACGACCCGCGTCACCCGGCGGCATCTGCTGACCCGCGCGGCACCCGCCGTCGTGGACGGCAAGACCATCCGTAAGGGCGAGCGCGCGGCCCGGCTCTACGGCGTCGCGGACTTCGATCACGACGGTAAGGACGAGGTCGTCCTGGCGTGGGGCCCCGGTCTGGCCTTCTCGCGGTACGGCGAACGTCCCGAGTGGTGGTGGATCACGGACGGTACGGCGGACAAGACGGCCTTCAGCAGCAAGCCGTTCGCGTCGGACAAGGACTAAGGGCGCGGACCGGGGCGGGCAAGGGCCACACCGGCGACAGAGCACGACCAAAACGAGCAAGGACCGGTCGGACACACCGGCAGCCCCCACCCCCCACCGGGGGAAAACCATAAGGGACCCCCTAAGGGATGTCACAGCTCGGCCGCAATGCCCGGTCCGCTCACACAGCTCCCGCACCCGGCCCGCTACGACCGGGTACGTTCGAATGGTGGCTGGATTCAGGATCGGACGCGGACGGGACTCCCACTCCGCGCAACAAGGGCAGCAGCAGCGGCCGCAGCAGCCGCCGTACGGACAGAACGCCCCGTACGGCGGTCAGCAGCAGCCGCAGTGGCAGCAGCCCTCCTCACAGGGAGAGCCGGAGTATTTCGGCGGCCAGGACCCGCACTACGGCCCCGGGCCCGGGCAGGGCCCCGGCCCCGGAGGCTACGGCCAGGGGCAGAGACCGTACGGACAGGGCGGCGGCGGTACGTACGCCGACAACAACTCTGGCCATACACAGCAGTTCAGCGTCGGCGAGGCGCCCGACGCGTACGACCCGTACGGCCAGGGCCCCGGTTCGTACGACGACGGCTACGGCGGGCAGACGTACCGCGCAGGCTCCTCCACGGCCCCGCCCGCCGGCCCCCGGCTGCACTGGCAGCAGCTGCTGAGCGGCATCGTGCTGCGCCCGCAGGCCACCTTCTGGCAGATGCGGGACTACGCGGTCTGGGGCCCGGCGCTGATCGTGACCTTCGTCTACGGTCTGCTGGCGGTCTTCAGCTTCGATGACGCCCGTAAGGACGTCCTCAACGCCCCCATGTCCAACAGCATCCCGTGGGTGCTCACCGCGGGCGTCGCCATGGTGATCAGTGGACTGATCCTGGGCGCCGTCACCCACACCCTCGCCCGCCAGTTGGGCGGCGACGGCACATGGGCGCCGACCATCGGCCTGTCGATGCTGATCATGTCGATCACGGACGCGCCACGGCTGGTGTTCGCGCTCTTCCTGGGCGGCGACAGCTCGCTGGTGAAGGTGCTGGGCTGGGTGACCTGGCTGGCGGCGGGCGCGCTCTTCACCTCGATGGTGAGCAAGTCGCACGACCTGCCGTGGCAGAAGGCGCTGGGCGCGTCGGCGATCCAGCTGATCGCGCTGCTGAGCCTGCTGAAGCTGGGAACGCTGTAAGGCGCCGCAGGGACCAGCAGCACCCCCCGCACCACAGGCCGCATCACCAGGGCGCGCAGACAAGGCCGCACAAGGCCGCATGGCCAAGGGGCCCGCACCGGCGGGCCCCTCATCTCATGCGTCTCAGGCATCGTGCCCTGTGCAGGCGTCGTGCCCTATGCAGTCATCGTGCCCTGTGTCAGGCGTCCCGCACTTGCCCTTCCCGCCGCACCACGGGCGGTTCCACGCTCCACGGGAAGTTGATCCACTGATCGGTGCGCTGCCAGACGTACTCGCACTTCACGAGCGACTGGGCCTTCTCGTAGATCACCGCGCTGCGCACCTCGGCGACCGCGCCGAGGCAGAAGTCCCGGACCAGCTTCAGCGTCTTGCCGGTGTCCGCCACGTCATCGGCGATCAGCACCTTCTTGTCGGAGAAGTCGATCGCGTTGGGCACGGGCGCGAGCATCACGGGCATGTCGAGGGTGGTCCCCACGCCCGTGTAGAACTCCACGTTCACCAGGTGGATGTTCTTGCAGTCGAGCGCGTACGCCAGCCCACCGGCCACGAAGACCCCGCCGCGGGCTATGGAGAGCACGATGTCGGGCTCGTAGCCATCTCCGGCGATCTTCTCCGCCAGCTCGCGGACCGCGACCCCGAACCGCTCGTACGTAAGGTTCTCGCGCTGCTCACCCACGCCGCTCACACCTTCGTCCGGTGGAAGCTCTGGAACGACCGCGAGGGCGTCGGCCCGCGCTGCCCCTGATAGCGGGAGCCGTAACGGGCGGAACCGTAAGGATGCTCCGCGGGCGACGTCAGCCGGAACATGCACAGCTGCCCGATCTTCATCCCCGGCCAGAGCTTAATCGGCAGCGTTGCGACATTCGACAGCTCGAGCGTGACATGCCCGGAGAACCCCGGGTCGATGAACCCCGCCGTGGAGTGCGTCAGCAGCCCCAGCCGCCCCAGACTCGACTTCCCCTCGAGCCGCGAGGCGATGTCATCCGGCAGCGTCACGACCTCGTACGTCGAGGCGAGCACGAACTCCCCGGGGTGCAGGATGAACGCGTCCTCGCCCTCGGGCTCCACCAGCCGCGTCAGATCGGGCTGCTCCACCGCCGGGTCGATATGCGGATAGCGGTGGTTCTCGAACACCCGGAAGAACCGGTCCAGCCTTACATCGATACTCGACGGCTGCACCATCGCCGGATCGTACGGATCAATCCGCACCCGCCCGGCGTCGATCTCGGCCCGGATGTCCTTGTCTGAGAGAAGCACCCGAAGAGGATACGCACACCACAGGTGCCCCCACGGCACAGGCCCGGTCCCACCGGACCGGGCCCGCACCCTGCGACTTCGTCAGCTACCGCTCACCGCTTATCGGCTCCCACCGGCACCGCGTGCCGGAGCCGAGCGCAACGCGGACACCGCAGCAACCGGCCGGGGCCGATGCGATCGACGGTGAGGTGCTGCATCGGGAACGAGGAGGTGCTGAACACGTGCCCTTCAGCACAACGGACGACGGTGCGCTCCATGAGTCCCTTCCCCAAGAACGTGGACGGCGTGGACGACAAAAGCCACATTAGGGGATCAACCACCCACCGCTCCACGCGGCACTCCGCACCCCCACCGTACGCCCCAACTCCCGCACCCCAACAGCCGCTTCCACCCCACGGACACCCCCGAAAATCCACCCCAAAACCCGACGAAATCCCCCTCAAAACACCCCCGACCCACCCTCAACTCAACCCTCACCTTGGCCCCGCCTTGGCCCCACCATGCCCCCGACCGGACCCCGAACAGCACGAAGACCCCACGACGAATGCGCCGGGGGTCAGCCATGGGGTAAAGTGTCCGACGATGCGGCGCCAGAGATCGGGCGCCACTCGCGGGTGTAGTTTAATGGTAGAACATGAGCTTCCCAAGCTCAGAGCGCGGGTTCGATTCCCGTCACCCGCTCCAGGCAGAAGCCCCAGGCCAGCAGGCCCGGGGCTTGTTTGTTGTCTAGACCTCCCTAAGCGTCTCGTGCCAGATCCGTGCCAGATGCCTGATCGTCGCGCTTCTCGGCGGCGGCCTTGGCCGCCTGGCGGTCAGCGGCAACGCGGGCATCGATCCCGGCGGCGACCTCCTTCTGACGCTCAAGCGTCGAGTGCTGGTAGATGAGCGCGGCCCGCGTGGACGACTGCCCGGCACGCACCATCGTGTCCTTGAGCGTCGCGCCGGATTGGGTCGAGAGCGTGTGACCAGTGTGACGAAGATCGTAGAAACGAAAATCTTCTGGCAGCCCCACTTTGGCCCGCGCCCGTCGCCACTTCCGCCCAAAGGAGGACCGGCGGAACGGCGCTCCCTTCTCACCGACGAAGAGCAGCCCGTTCGGCTCCTTCTCGGCGAACCACTTCACATGCCGCTCCAGGTCCTTCCGCATGAAGCCGGGCAGCACGATGAACCGCTTCCCCGCCTCGGACTTCGTATCGCCCACCACCCGCCGGCCGGTTGTCAGCTCGGGAGCCGCCCGGCGGACCCACACACCGACCGTTTCGAGGTCCACGTCAGGCCGCCGCATCTCCGCCTGCTCTTCAGGGCGAGCGGGGCCGTATGCGGCGATGTAGACCATCAGCCGCCACCGAGGCCCCATCGCGTCGGCGAGCGCATCCACCTGCTCCACGGTGGCGATGGGACGTTCACCTGCCGACTCCTTCCCTGCTCCGCGTATCCGGCAGGGATTCCGGCGGATCAGCTCGTCCTCAACGGCCGTCTCCAGGATGGCTTTCACCAACCGGTACGACTTCGCAACGGTCGTCTCCCCCACGGTCTCCAGCCGCTCAGCGCGCCAGGTGCGTATGCGCGGAGGCGTGATCTCGTCCAGGTCCCACCCGCCGAGAACGGGGAGGATGTGCAGCCGCAGAAGGCGCCTGTATAGCTCGTCGGTTGTGGGCGACAAGCCGCGCTCCTTCACCCACCGCAAGGCGTACTCCTCGAAGCTGACGGCTCCCGCGTCCGGGTCCTGCCAATCGCCACGCCGCACCTCGGTCTGCTTCTCCGCCAACCAGTCGTCTGCGTCACCGGCGGTCTCGAAGGTCACCGGAGCCGGACGCATGATGCCGTCTGGGCCCGGATAACGAGCCTGAAAGCGGCCCGAGGGCAGCTTGCGAACGGCTCCGAAGCGACGGCGCTTCCCCTTGCTGTTGGCCATCAGGCAGCCCTCCGGAGGTGACGCCGTCGAGGCTGCACCGGCTGCACGGTGTTCGCGTCGATGTACTCCTGAATGACGCTCTCCGGAATCCGTACGTGACGGCCCACCTTGACGTACTTGATGCGCCGCTCGGCGACCAGTCGCCGGGGAAAGCGCTGGGTGGTTCCCAGCAACTCGGCCACCTGGGCAACGCTGAGGTACCGGTCACGCATGGGTCGGTTCTCCTTCCGTTCCGGGAGCGGGGGTGATGGTGGCGGTGAGCCATTCCTCAGCGGGGGTAAGGCCGCAACCGGCGTAGACCCAGTGGGCGAGGACCAGCGTGGTCTCGGCCGGGCCGGAGTCGGCGGCGGCAGCCTGAGCACGACGCCAGGCAGCGCGGGCGTCACGGAGGGCGCCGAGGGTGGTGGAGTAGCGGCGGGATTTGGTGGAGAAGTGGCCCCGGAAGCCGAGCATGTGAGCCCAGGCACGAAGCCGGAGGTGTTCCAGGTCTTTGCGGGCGCCGAGGGCCCAGGCAGTACGTATGAGGCGGCGGGCATGCTCGCTGATGTCGAGCTGGGCGACTTCGGCGATGAGCCGTATGGGCCGGTCCAGGGCCCCGGTCGCCGTCTCAGCGCCCTTGGTGGCGTACTTGGCGATGTACGCGGCCACGGCCCGGTCGGTCAGCTCCTGGCGGCCGTGGAAGTCGGCGCCTCGGATGGGTCGTACGTCGAGTTGGTCGCCGAAGACGAAGGTGTGGGCCCGGCCGTCGATGACAGGACCGGCGACCTGAGCCCTGGTCGTAGCGGTGGTTGCGGCAGCGCGGATGGCATCGGTCAGCAGCTCGGCCGTGGCCCAGCCCGGAGGCGGGGTGTCGCCACCCTCGGGTCCGTCGATGCGGATCACGGCATGGAAGTGAACGGCGCCGCGCTTCTGGTACTCGGCGACCTTGGCGAAGGACAGCCGCGCATGGTCGCGGAAGGCCCGTTGCGTGAGCCCGGCCCGCTTGGCGACCTCCCGCCGCAGATAGATCGAGAACCGCCGCCACAGCAGTCCCGCGTGGGCGTTCCATAGCACCGCGGATTCGTAGTCGTAGGTGTCCGGGTTGAGCGGCGTACCAAGTGCGGTGTCGTCCTGGTCGTGGCGGACACCGCAGCGGCACGGGCGGACCGTGCCAGCCGGGCCGGTGGGCCGGTTGTGGACGGGGCCGAAGCTGGGTGCGGTGAAGGTGGCGAAGACGCGCGGGTGAGTGGCGACGTCTTCCGGAGTGCCTTTGCCGCCGCGTAGTCCGGCGGTGATCAGGTGGAAGGTGTCGCGGCGGTAGGTCTCGGCGCAGGCCGCGCAGCGGGTGACGCGGCGGTTGTTGCAGCGGACCAGGAGATGCCCGGCGGGCAGCTCGGCGGAGTCCAGGTGGTGGAGGATGCGGCCGATCTCGCCGGTGTCCTGGTTGAGGTGATGTTCGGTGCGGTGGCCGTCGAGGCGGATCGGGTTGGTGCAGCCGCCGAGGCCGGAGAGCTGGCGGAGCAGTGCGGGCATGGTGCCGAGTGCTGCCAGGGTGCCCAGTTCGGGCAGCGGTGGCGGGGTGGTGCGGGTGATGATGAGGTCTCCTCTTTCGGCTGTGGTCGAGAGGGGTGGGGCTGCCGGGGCGGCGGATGCTTGGCGGTATCGAGGCCGCCCCGGCAGTCGTGCGGTGTGGATCAGCGGCGGCGCTGGCTGGTGAGCAGCGAGCGCATGACGACGGCGGCCACGGCGACGGAGACGGCCGTGACGGCGACGGCGGCGAGCAGTGCCGTCAGGACGATGCCGACCGTGACCACGGCACCGACCGTTCCGGCGTTGAGCCCGTTCAAGACCCCGGCCGGGCGAGTTGGAGCGGGCGCGGGGGTGTGCTGGCAGGAGCAGGCCGGGGCGTGACCGTGCTGGGCCGCCGGGACGGCGGTGGGCACGTGGACGATCGACGGCTTGGGGGCTTCGGGGTACTTCGGTCGGAACACTGCGATCTCCTCTCAGCTACTCGTCTAGTCGTGTTGTTCGTTGACGGAGTCGACGCCGGAGCGCGTACCGGACTCCACGGAGGGCGCAAGCCCGGTGTGGGCGAGCCAGAAGCCGAAAAGCGCGATCACGACGGCGACCCACAGGCGGACGCCCATGAACTTGATCGCGATCCAGGCGACGGCGCCCAGGACGAGCACCAAGGGCAGGCTGACGGTCACAGGCGATCTCCTTTCAGCGGATGGGGCAGCGGTGCGTACGGGCAGCCAGCTCGGCGGCGGCACGGGTGTCGTAGTCGGCGGAGAAGTCACAGCGCGGAGCGGTGCACACGGCGGTGTGCTTCACGCGCCCGCGTTGGTCGTTGGCGGTGCCAACACGGACCGGACCAACGCGCAGGATGTTGCGGAAACGGCGGAGCATGGTGGACTCCTGTTTCAGAGGCGGGAGGCGATGGCGTCAGCCAGCGGCGCGGGGACGCCGAGACGGGCGCGCAAGGTGGCTGTGTCGATGGGCGAGCCAGTACGGGCGTGATGTTCGTCGGCGAGCTTGCGCGCGTGGTTCACGAGCGCAGCCGGAACGTGCAGCGTGGGCGTTTCCGGCTCGGGCTCCGGGGCGGCGGGTGGCCCCGCGGTTTCCGGTGCGGCCGAGAGTGATACGACTTCGGCGGATTGGGCCGGGACCGGAGCGGCCTCGGCCGCTGGTGTGGTGTGTGCGAGGAGCGTGCCGCCGAGGAAGGCGACGGCAGGCCATCCGGCGACGAGGATGCTCAGCCAGTCCGGTACGTTGGCCAGGTCGAGCAGCCCGGCGGTGGCGACGTTCGCCCCGAGCGATGCGGCCAGGGCAACGACGAACCAGCACCAGCCCGCAGCCTTGGACGCCCCGGACCGGAGCCGCTTCCAGGCCGCCACGAGCAGCAGGTCAACGGAGACCGGATAGGCCCACGCCTTCCACCCGTCCTGCCCGGCCGCCGAGGCCAGGTCATGCAGGTGGGCGAAAGACAGCGCGGCAGCGATGACCGCTTGCACGAGCACCGCGTCAACCCGCGCCAGGTAAGCGCGCATGGGTAGAAGCTCCTTCCAGTGAGTCAGCCGTCTGCGGTGAGTTCATCGGCACGTGCGCGAGCGGCGGCGGCAACCTCAGCGGCCTCAACGTCATCGGGCTGGGCAGCGGCGATGCGCTCCAACAGGTCCGCTTTGCGGTTCATCAACTCGGCGCGGCTCCCCTCCCCGCGTGTGCGGAAGTCGGCCAGGTCGGCCAGGAGCGCGGAGACTTCGGAGATGGTGGGACGAGACACAGGGATTCCCCTTCGGATTCAGGCATGACGGGGGTAGGGACACGGCGCGGGTACGGTCGCGCCAGCCGTCAGGCGGGTGGATTACTCGGCAGCCGGGAGCGGCTTGAGCAGCGAGGTCGGAGCACTCACCGGAACGGCCGGCACATCCGGCCGGAACGCTTCCAGCGCGGGCATGTCTGGCACGAGATGGGCATGGTCGCGGCAGACAGCCGCAGCATCAGCGAGCGAGAGATGGGGCGGGCGGATGCGGGACCAGCCGCCGGAGGTGTCCCCGGCGACCGCAAGACCGGGCCGTTCGGGAGCGATGGCGCAGGCTGCGCCGACTGCTTCGGGGGCGATGTCGCCGAGTGCCATCTTGGCGGAGGCTTCGTCGTTCACGCGGTGGCAGACCCGTCCGGTCAGCTGAGCCCGCAGCATCGTCGCGCCCTTGCCCAGCTCGGCGCCGAAGCGCTGCCCGCAGACCTCCAGGTAGATGCCTGCCGCGCGGCCGAGTTGGGCAAGCCGGATGAGCTGGGTGACCATCTCGTCCCGCCGTTCCTCGTCCTTCCGCGTGGCGACCAGGAACAGTTCGGCCACCTCGTCCACGAGCAGCACCACCGGCACCGGCCGCTCCTCCTCCGGCAAACCCCAGATGTCAGAGGTGATCTCCTCATCCGGGGTGCTGGGCGCGATGCCCTGCCGGGCCTTGATCAGGTCGTACCGATCCTCCATCAGTCCAACGAGCACAGGCAGTAGCTCCGCCGCCTGCACAGGATCGGTGGCCAGCGCCGAGAGCCGTGGAGCGAACGGCGCCAGCTCCACACCGCGCTTGCAGTCGATCCCGACGAGCGCAACCGGTTGCCGGGCGAGCCCGGCTATCAGATGCCGCAGGAACATCGACTTCCCCGACAGAGTGGCGCCCAGGGTGAGCTGATGCGGGATGGCCCGGTAGTCCCGCACGAACGGCGTCGCATCCTCCCGCAACGCCACCGGCACCTTCAGAAAGCCGCCGCCGGTCTTGCGAGGCATCCGCACCTTCCGCAGCACATCGAAGCCGATCAGCCGCAGCTCAACCACGCCCGGCTTGATCTCCTCCACATACGCGCCGTGAACGCCCCAGGCATGCCGCAGCCGTTCGGCGGAGGCGGCCACGTCGGCAGGTTCCTGCCCCGGCGCCAGCCGCAGCCGAACCCGCAGCCCGGTCGAGGTAGGCCGGATCAGCCCCCGGCGCGGAGGCACCGGCCGGACCTCCCGATGCGTGAGTGCCTGCACCGCCCAGGCCCGCAGCCGAGACGGCGGAACGGTCAGCCCGCACGCGTCCATCACGGACCCGTACGACCCCAGCAGCCGGGCCGTCGAGATGGGCATCCCGACCGTGGACCAGTAGGCGGCCGGATGCCGGGCCCGGAGATAGGCGGCCCCGCCGACCATTCCGGCGACCGGACCACCCACCTCCATCAGCGTCATCACGTCAGCCATCAGGTTCAGGCCCCCGCACCGACCGATATGGCGGCCGGGGCGATGGCCTCGGCCCGGAAGGCGATCCCGTGACGCTGCTGCCCGTTGAATACGGTGTCCCAGGGCCGGGCGATCAGCCCGATCAGCGTGACCGGCGAACCGAGCGCCAGCCCCTCCGTCACGCCGCTCTCCGGCACGGTGACCTGAAGCAGCGAGGACTCCCCGCCGTCGATGTAGACGACGCCAAGCCGCATCAACGTCTCACCGCTCTCGGCGTCCTTGGCGATCTCGCCAGTCTGCCGGTCCTTCACCTTCGGCTCCGGCGCCTCAGTCAGCAGGACAGTGGCACCGGAGGTCTCAACTCGGATGGAACGCAACTACTTCTCCTTCTCTCACGAACAACGTACCTAGTTGTGTAGATGAGTTGCGGTCTTCGAACCCGAACGGGCGGGAACGGGGACCACCATGCCACACAGCTTGCCCACTCGTCTATACGAGTATGCATCTTCGTGTGTACGAGTCAGAAGAGGCAGCCCGGGGCCACCACACCCCGGCCATGCGTCAGTTGGCGGGCAGTTGGTAGGCGAGGACATATGCGTCGGCGGCCATCACGGTGTCGCACACCTCCACCGCCCGCCCCTCGGCGTCGTAGGCGGTCCGGACGAGATGGATCACCGGCACTCCGGAGGCGAGCTGGAGCGTACGCACCTCGGCAGGCGAGGGCATCCGGGCCCGGATCTCCTCATCGAAGTGATCCAGGCGATGCCCCATCTCCTCCAGTCGGGCATAGATGCCGCCGGGGCCGGGGTTGGGCTGCGCGATAGGGGTGTTCCGCGCCAGGTCCAGCGGCAGATACGAGGTGGCGAACTCCACCGGCCGCCCATCCAGCAGATACCGCCGCCTCCGAGCCAGCACCTTACGAGGCGAACCCAGCCGAGCCGAGATGTCCGGCGACGGCCGCTCCTCCTTCACCTCAAGGTTGTCCACCTCCGGACGACTGCCCGCCGCCTCGGCCTCCACGGTGAAGGCCGCCTTCCCCTGATCCCGATGCCGCCGCGCGAACCGGTCCGAAGCCAGCCGCCGCACAGGCGGCCGGGGCCGCACGAAGACCCCCTTGCCATGCTCGGACACGGCCAGCCCCTCTTGCTGGAGCAGCGACAGAGCGTTGCGGACCGTCATCCGCGAGACACCGAAGTGATCGACCAGCTCAGTCTCCGACGGCAGCTTGTCACCCTCCCGGAAACGCCCCTTGTCGATCGCTTCCCGCAGCGCGTCAGCGATCTGCCGGAACACCGCCCGGTCGCTCGTCGGGTCCAATACACCCAGAACGGAAGTCAGAGAAGGCATGTGCACATACTCCTTTAGGTATCTAGACGAGCGGCTGACCGGGATTGCTACGGTGGAGAGCCTAGCCAGCCGAGAGGGCCGAGGAACGTGAGCACTGAGCGCCCACACTCCGTGAGCGTCGCCGGAGTCATCGTCGACGACGCGGGCCGTGCGCTGCTGATCAAGCGACGCGATAACGGTAAGTGGGAACCGCCCGGCGGCGTGCTCGAACGCGAGGAAACCATCCCCGATGCCCTGCAACGGGAAGTCCTCGAAGAGACCGGCATCAAGATCGCGCTTCCCGCGACCCTCACCGGCGTCTACAAGAATATGACCGGCCTGATCGTCTCCATGGTCTTCCGCTGCGAGGCCATCGACGGCACCCCGACCACCGGAGCGGAAACCCGCGCCTTGCGCTGGGCCACCCGCGACGAGATCACCGAGCTCGCCGACGAGGCGTACGCGATCCGCGTCCTGGACGCGCTCGACAACACATCCCCGCCGGCCGTCCGTGCCCACGACGGCGTACGACTCATCTAGCACGCACCCACGACCCATAGCCCTACCAGCACGAAGGAACTTGTATGGACGAGTATATGAGTGCTCCGCGAGTTTGGGGCCTGATGTGCCCAGGATCCCGAGAAGAAGTCACCCGCGCCCGCCGCTGGACCCGCGACATCCTCAGCAACCACCCCTGCGCCGACGACGCCGAACTGATCGTGAGCGAACTCGGCAGCAACGCCCTCACCCACACCGCAAGCGGCAGCTCTTACGGCACCTTCCAGCTCACGCTGTCGCTCTCACCCCGCACCGTCGCGATCTCCGTGACCGACGAGGGAGGCCACCCCGAAGAAGTCAGCCCTACGGAGGCCGACGCAGACGACACCCACGGCCGCGGATTAACCATCGTCATGGCACTCGCCCGCCGCCTGGACATCACCGGCGGCCAGTACGGCCGCACCGTCACCGCCCAGCTCGTAGCACCCGAGCAGGCAGGAGTCACCACATGCTGAGGCCCCTGCTGCGCCCCGGCTACTGGTGCGAGTGCTGGAGCCGTTCACCAGCCACAGGACCCCGCTCGGTCCTGCTCGCCTCCATCGAAACCGACAGCCCGAGCGAGGCCACCCGATGGATCCGCATCACCGTGCGAACCATCGCCTCAGCGCTCGACCGGGAAGCAGCCCACGAGGCATGGGACTGGATCACGTACGGCTACAAGGAAGCCGAAGACGCCCTCACCAAGGGAGAAGCAGCCACGTTCGCCCTCACCCAACAAGACACCCACATCGAATGGATCCTCCGACCGGTCACCTTCCTACCCCTCGCCCACCGCGAATCCCGACGCCTCCCGGCATGCGCCGAACAGTTCACATGCCCCACCACACACAAGATCGCCCGACACCAGCCCAACAGCCACTGAGTTACAACCTTCTCTACAGGTTCAAGGCGGCTCGCTCCGCTCCCCGCGCGCGGCCCGGCCCCCGGCCGGGCCTGCGCTCCTGTCTCCGCCCCGCTCCAGCCCGACCGCCGCCCGTGCCGCGCACACAGCAATCAGCCGCTTGCCCTTAGAGATTGATGCCTCCGGCGGGGGCGCTCAGGCTCCGGGATGGACGGGGCGCCATACGCGAGTGCCAGTCATCGGTGGCGTGCGCGGGGAGCTCCCCTCCCGTCTGCCGTCGACCCAGGCAGAGCCGAGCAGACGCGGCCCCTGGCGTCCAGGTCGTTCGTACAGTGGCGCGCTCCACCTGGACGCCAGGAACCACGCCCGCTCCACGGTGTGTGGGTCGACGGCAGACGGGATGGGAGCCGGGGTGGAGTGTGGTTAGGGGGGCGGTGAAGGCGGAGGCGGGGGGCAGGAGCAAGCATGCCAGATCCAGCGGAGAACCACGGGGAACAGCGGACCACTACGGGAAGTCGAACCGCTCCCCACCCAAGTGGCGAACACGCAGGTGAGTCCCCAGTTCGGCCTAGGCGCTCCTAAAGCGGGTGTCGCAGGTTCAAAGGCTGCCCGAGTCGCGGGAAGCTTACGGTCCCCGATCTCTCGCCCCATGGCAGCTCCCGCCCAAGGCCGCTCTGCCAACCTACGCCGCGGCTTGCCGGACCGCACTCGCTGGTCGACTGGGCTCCGCAGGCCCCATAGCATGGTCTGCTCGTGGCAGTTACGGCGCATGGAGACCAGCTAGGCGACCACAAACAGCCGTGTGACCACGAACGCGAGCGCACCAACCCAAGTGACAGAGAGAAGGACAGTGGACGTCCCCGGCCGGAGCCCTATCCTCAGCGCCCTTCAGGAAGCCCTACCCCTTCCTGTGCACGACGGAGGAAATGGCAACGGGGCCCGACGCGTCCTTTCCCCTAAACGGCCGGCGGTCGAGACGGCAGGGCTAGCCGACGCTTTCCCATATTACGCTGGGTTCTCGTTCGATTGGGCTACAAGCTGCATCAGCAATACGCAACTTAAAGGCGTCCTGACGGTGTTGGATCCGTGGAACGGCAGCGGAACGACAACACTCGCGGCGAACACCCTAGGGCACAGCGTTGTCGGCCTGGACCGCAATCCCGTTGCAAGCGTCGTCGCACAGCTTCGATGCAAGGTTCCAATGAATGTTGAACCTATTAGATTTTCATCTCTGCGTATCCGTGCCTCAGCTCGTACTCAGAACGATCCATTGAACTACTGGTTCGACGATATCACCACAGCGCGCATTCGGGCGTGGACTTCTCACCTAGAGCACGCTAGCCCCTCGAACCGCACAATGGGCCTCGTAGCTGCATTCCGGGCTGTCCGCTCACTAACGAAATACTTCGAAGGCAGCAACCCGACGTGGGTAAAGCGAGCTAGCGAGAATGAAGAGCGACTTTGCTTCACCCATTCGGAAATTGACGAGGCATTTTTTTCCGAGCAGGTTTTCCTCGCTAGTCGATTGAGCTCTGTTCCCAGGACGTCCGCTTCGGTTTCTCTCCTTACAGCTGACTCTGCGGCGCTTCCTCTGGCCACCAATTCGATTGACATCATAGTCACTTCACCTCCCTATCTGACCCGAATCGACTATGCCGTAGCTTATGCGCGAGAATTGGCAGTGCTGGGTATTGATGTCTTCTCCGAGAAGACGTTGAGAAAAGCACTGATGGGCACCACCTTGACTCGGCAGGCGTCGATGACACCGAGCCTCCTGGGACCCATGGCTGAGGCCCTGCTGAGTGACATCAGTCAACATGAAAGCAAGGCATCGTCGAGCTACTACATGAAGCAAGCTAAACAGTATCTGAACGATCTGAATTCTGGTCTGCGCGAATCTGCGCGAGTCTCCAAACCTGGTGCAGAAATGCATCTCGTTGTCCAGGACTCCTACTACAAGGACGTCCTGGTGCCGCTTGCTGAAATCTGCATCGAAGAGGCAAAAAGGTACGGCTGGGAATTGCAGGAGCATGAAATGTTCCCTGTTAAAAGATTGCTCACTACCCTCAACACATCGGCGCGAGCGTACAAGAAGGGCGATGTGTCGGAAAGCGTCATCACCTTCACGAGGCGGAAGCATGACTGACAAAGACTCGTCTTCGCCCGGCGAGATGATCGAGGCGGTGGATGAGAAAATCTCAGCCATCCGCACCCAAAGCTTGGACTTCTCCTTTAATGAGCTCGCAGACATGTATACGGACAATGAGCTCATCATTGACCCAGATTTTCAACGCATGTTCCGGTGGTCTGAAGGCGCTCAGGCACGGTTCATCGAGTCGCTGCTTCTTGAGCTGCCGATCCCGCCGATTTTTCTCATCGAGCGCGACGATCGGATCTACGAGCTAATCGACGGCCTCCAAAGATTCTCGTCCTACCTGCACTTCCGCGGACAGCTGAAGATCGACGGCAAGGTGCTCCCCCCACTGGTCTTGTCAGACTGCGACATTGTCGAAGAATTGAACGGTCACACTTACCGGGATCTTCCACGTGCGCTAGAAATCAAGCTTAAGCGAAGCTATGTCCGGGCTGAAATTCTCCGCAAAGAGAGCGACCCTCGGCTGCGCTATTACATGTTCAAGCGCCTGAACACGGGAGGCGAGCGACTGACTGAACAAGAGGTACGAAATGCCACCATCCGGCTACTTTCGAACGACTTCAATCAGTTCATTGTCGAACTTAGCGAGAACGAGAACTTCAAGGACTGCATCGAATCCGTAAATGATAATGCAATTCTTCGCAAGTTCGACCAAGAGCTCGTACTTCGCTTCTTCGCCCTGAAAAACAAGGGGGACGAGTACAAGCATGAGGTTGCGGACTTCCTGACAGAGTACATGGAAGCCGTGTCTGACGAGAGAGATCCAACCGAATTTCATTTCACCCGAGAGCGAGAAGTTTTCGAGAAGACATTTTTGGTAATCAAGCGGGTGTCGGATATTCTCGACTACGGATCCAAGATATTCGGAAGCTATGATCCGCGTAAGCACCAAGTGCGGGGGCAGTTTTCTGTTTTCCACTTCGAGGGTATCGCCATTGGGCTGCAAAGCGTGATTGATAGAGTGGATCCCGAAAACCCCGAACAGATGATTGAGCTTGCAGAGGTTGTCCGCACGGGAAAGGCTGACCCTGTATTTTTGCGAGCCACTGGCGGGGGGAAGAACGACCGGATTCCTTACCGAGCTAGGGTCCGTTACTTCGCCGATCGCTTCGCTGGAGCACTGAGTTGAATGTTGCGGAGCTTAGAGCCCAACTCGAGGAAGATCTTGCTTGGCGGCTCGACGAGCTGAGGCATCTGCGTAATAGACTGCTTGGGAGTGACATAGAATCAGAATGGTCTGCCTCGTCGATGCGGGCAATTCTCGTCATGCAGTATGCGCATCTTGAAGGTTTCACCCGTAACGCCTTCTCTCTGTACGTCTCAGTAGTTAATTCACGTAAGGTGAATGCGGTCCAACTGAAACCTCAACTCCTCGCGGCTGCGCTTGGACCCGAGTTTGATGCCCTTAGGAAGAACAAGGGTGAAAATGAGGATGAGGAAGAGGAAGAGGGGAAACTGACCCGGCGTGCTCGCAACCATGTGTCTTTCCTTCAGCGTCTCAACGAGTTGACGGCCGGCCATTTGGAGATCTCCGCCGAGACGGCCATATCAATGGAAATGAATCTTGGGCGCGATGTGCTGCGTCGATGCCTTTACATGCTAGCTATTCCTATGGATGAAGTCTCTCGAGCCCAGTACAGCTCTATCGAGTTCGTCAAGAATGCTCGCAATGATATCGCGCACGGAAGTCGCAAAGATCGGATATCTTCGGGAATGTTCAAGGCGCACACGGTAAAGTGCGAGCAGTTCATGAAGGACTTGACCCGCATCATCACATCTGCAACTTCCAGGCAGATATTTCTCGCTGAATAGCGGGTCTCCAATTCGATCCTCGCAGGCCGGGATGGTAGTTCGATCGAGGAGGCTCAGCGAGGAACTAGGGCCTGTACTGCTGCTGGCGCCGGGGGTGCCGTGCATGTAGCCCCCGCTCGTCGGCCACAACACTGACATCGCCGATGAAGATGCACACGATTTTTTCAGTTGTCAGCGGAGAAGAGCGTGCCAGATCCGTGCCAGATCGGTCGGTAAACCACGGTCAATCACAGACTTCAAGGACACCTGCCAGGCCCTTGCCAAGCCCCCGTTTCCCCAGGTCACAGTCGGTTTTCCGTCTGCCAGGCCCCGTGATTCCCAAGCTCAGAGCGCGGGTTCGATTCCCGTCACCCGCTCCATAGCGAAGGCCCAGGTCAGCGACCTGGGCCTTGTTCGTTGCCTGCTGTTGTCTGGACTGCGCTAAGCGTCTCGCGCCAGAAGCCCTCGCCTCTCCAACCGAGTGGACGCACCGACCCGGCACGGGTCGACAACTCCGCACGGAAGAAGGCGGACTGCCCTTCGAGGCCCTCCGCAGCGCGTGTGGGGCTTCAGAGGGGTAGATCGTCAGGCAGGACACGGAACGCCTTGTGATGGCCGAGGGGGCGTACGGCGCGGAAGTCTCGGCGGTCCAGGGTGAGGATCGCGTCGGTGTCGTAGTCGGCAGCCAGGGCGACGTTCACCACGTCGGTGAGATCCAGGTCGAGCGCCAGGTAGCGGGACCGGACGGTCTGGGCGATGCCGAGGTGCCCCTCGGTAATCTCCGGTACGGATACCCGGCCGCGGCGCATCCAGCCCCGGATGTCGTCGATCGCGCTCACCGCGGCCTCGTGGCCCAGTTCGCGGGTGGCTACGTGGTCAAGTTCAGCGAGCAGCAAAGGCGACATGACGAGCAGACCGGCAGCCATGATCGTCTCTTGAGCCGCTTCGTGCTCCGGGTGAGTGGAATCGAGCGCTGCCAGCAGGCCGGAGGTGTCAGCGATGACGACGATCACGCAGCAGTTCCTGAACCGGTTTCGCGCTGGGCAGCATCAGCAACGACATTACGCACCTCATCCTTGGTAAGAGTGCGCCCA
This sequence comes from Streptomyces javensis, assembly GCF_039525925.1. NCBI lineage: Bacteria > Bacillati > Actinomycetota > Actinomycetes > Kitasatosporales > Streptomycetaceae > Streptomyces > Streptomyces javensis. Next base: position 69,787 of record NZ_BAAAIF010000013.1, read on the forward strand.
GGCCCGGGGAAAGTGCGGGAGAACAACGGCTCGTCCCACACGCGATTGGCCATGGCAGCAAGATGGATGCCCTGCCGGATGATCTCGGCCTCACTGATGCCCCGACGCTTGGCGGCCTCCTTGATGATGGCGAGGTCTTCCGGGTCGGCATAGACATTGGTGCGCTTCATGGACATGTACCTAGAGTAACACATGTACCAAATTGATGTATGCCACTGATTCGATCTCCTCGACGTAACACGCCGGGCGCCCCATGTCGGCCGTGCCCGATGTGTGCCCGCTGGAGCGGCGAACCACGGTCAATCACGGTGTGAGGCCAGCCCGGACGTGACTCGGCACAGCACCCGTTCCAGCAGGTAAGAGCCGGTTGCGCGTCCGCCAGTCCCGGTGATTCCCAAGCTCAGAGCGCGGGTTCGATTCCCGTCACCCGCTCCAGGCAGAAGCCCCAGGCCAGCGGCCCATGGCTTGTTTGTTACCGCTCCCCTCCACGCCTCCCGTGCCCGTTGTGCCCTGTGTGAAGCCTTCGGCGCACTCCGTGGTCGAGGGCTATCGTGGCGGTAGAGACGGCCGAGAGGGAGAGCCGCGATGACCGCTGCCCGTGGCTACAGCGATCTGTACGGCATCATCGAGCGACTTGAGCCCGAGCAGGTCGAGGAGCTGCGTCGGCACGCCCTGCGCCTGGTGAAGACGCCCCCACCGAGCCGTTTCCGCGTCCTGGGAAGCTTCGACGGGCGGTCGGACCACCTCGGAGTCCGTGCCAAGGACATCGCTCGCGAGGAGTTCGGCGAGGCCGACGCTGATCGTTGCCACAGGCCCTATCGTCGCCCTGCTGAACCGGAACGATCCCGACCATAAGAGCTGTGCCGAGCTGAGCCCCCGACGCTGAGATCAATCTCATCGAAGCCGTGGCCGCGGAGGACCTCATCCAGGTACCCACCGGGGAAGCGCAGAGCGCGTGATCACCGCCTTGCCGACAGGAGCCCGCCAATGACACGTGGGGACAGCCGGTGGCCCTCGTCAGCCGTACGTGCGAACGGCCCGTCGGCCTTGAGGGCGCGGAGTTGCTTCAGATCGCGTCATCCGGGGACTGCTCACGCAGGTGCTGCTGGAACAGCAGGCCGTAGCGATCGATCCGCCACAGCTGGGCGAACACGACCATGACGGTGCCCAAGGTGAGCGGCCACATGCTCAAGGCCACCAGCCCCCAGGCGATCAACACGAAGCCGACGAGGCCAGATGCGATCAGCCAGTTGAGGGTCGTCTTGTGCTCGGCGGGAACCTTGCCGTCGACGTGCAGCCGCTCACCGTAGATCCCCCTGGCCGCCCAGCCGGTGGGCTCCACCGGCTCGAACAGCCGCACGTTGAGCCAGAGCCAGGCAACCACCGCGACGACGGCGGCCAGACACCACCAGCCGAGCCATTGCCGACTCCACACAGCCAGCTCGAAGGCCGGGATGGCGGCGAAACGAGTCCACACGCTCCACGGGTTGGCGTGCCTCTTCCAGGTCTCGCCGGACATCCCGTGGACGGCGGCTGCGGCATTCTTGCCGGTCACGTGCGGGTCCTTTCCGCTCAGCGCTTTCGGCGCGCTTCGGGGCGCGACCGTCGGACCGCGCTCATGGCCGCGACTATATGGAGATTTCAGAGAACTGTGAACACTCTGAGCACGAGGAGGTGTCGGTTAGGGTGTGAGCATGGGCGACGACGAGCAGCTGCGGGACATCGCGGAGAAGTTGGCGCTGATCCTCGCGCAAGGCGGGATGCAGAAGACCACCGCACGGGTGATGACCTCCCTGCTGTTCAGTCAGCAGGAGACGATGACCGCCACCGACCTGTGCGAGAAGCTACGGGTCAGCTCCGGCGCGGTATCCGGCGCGGTGAAGCAGCTCACCCAGAGCGGCCTGTTGGAGCGGGTCCCGGCTCCGGGCAGCCGCCGGGACCATTACCGCTTCCCGGACGGCGCCTGGACTCGGCTGATGTCGCAGCAGAACCAGATGCTGGCCACCATGGGCGAAGTCGCCGAGCAGGGCCTTACGGCAGCCGGCGACTCTTCCACGCCGGCTGGGCGGCGGCTGGCAGAGATGGGGGACTTCTACACGTTCATGCTGCGTGAGCTGCCCCCGCTGATCGACCGGTGGCGCACGGACTTCACAGCGCGTCGAGAAGCCGACTGAACACCCGCTGAGGCCGAGAACGCCTACTCACAATCCGCTGTTCGTTTCCCCCCTCATCAACGCTGCCACCATCGTGACGATCGTCTCCGGGGCACTGCCCGGGCCAACCGGTGCCGCCCGGGACGGTCGCCGACGCCGAGCCTCCACCTGTGTCGTGAATGTTCCCGGTGAACGCGCCGCCAGCGCGGTGGCCAGCGGCAGGCTGGTGGCCGCATTGAAGTTGGTACTGGGGACCACCACCACATGGGGTGTCATGGTTCTGTGGGACACCGACCACGGTGCGAGCCGCACTGCCTCAGACGACCGACGCTCCCCAACGGACCGGGCTCACCGCTTCCGGTCGCTCACGGCCGCTACCACCGTCACCGCAGTGCCGGCGAGGAGCGGCAGGGTCATCGCCGCGAAAGACCACGCGGGCACGTTCGCGCTGCCGATCGACCTGTCCGTCCAGGCGTCCACTCCATCGACCCCGATGTGCTTTGGTATCCGCCCCGGTAGGTCTGGGTAGCGGAACATGCCCCAAGTCGACAGCACGACGAGCAGGACGGCGTTGGGAAGCAACCACAGCCGGACAGAAGAGGAGAAGAGCACCATAAGGCCCATCATCTGATGGGAGCTTGAGGGTGGAAAGGCTGTCAGCACGGTGACGGCCTGCCGCCCGGAGCGCGGCAGGTCCGCCAACTCACGTGGCCCCCGTCCCCGGCATGGCAGCGACTCGGCACGCTCACGAGCGTCACCTCGCAGTGCGTCACCGCCAGCTCCAGTCTCCGCGGCACCACCCAGCGCCCCATGCGCTCGACCGTGCCGCTGTGGGCCTGTTCGATCCGGACTACGTCCTTGACCTCTGCCCCAGCCCCGCTATCCGCGGTCCGGGCTTGGTGCGGCAGGGCTGTCCGGGACCGGCGGTTCGGCGTTCATGTGGAGGATGTCGCGGGCCTGTTCCGTGGCGCGGGCGAGGCTTTCGGCGACGAAGTCGAGGAAGCGGGCGACGTTCTCCAGGCGGACGGCGGCCGGGGTGCCGGGGCCGAGGATGCCGACGCCCTGGCGTGAGATCTCGACCTGCTGGTTGAGGGCGCGGACGCTGGCGGCCATCGACTGGTACCAGAGGTCGTCGTCGATGACGTAGCGCTCCCGGCGGCGTTCGTCGCGCTCCCTGCGGACGAGGGACTGGCTCTCCAGGAAGGCGACCGATTTGGAGATGGACGCCGGGCTGACCTGAAGGCGCTGGACCAGTTCAGCGGCGGTCATGCTGCCGGAGTCGGCGGTGAGGAGGCAGACCATCACCCGCGCCATCATCTTGTTGGACAGGCCCGATTGCATCAAGACGGTGGTGAACCGCTCTTCGTACTCGGCCACGGCCTCGGGGTCGCGACCATGCGGCAGGGCGGCCGGCTCCGCTCCCCGGGACGAGGCGGGCTTGCGCCGGTGGGCGCGGCGTTCGGTGGCGCGGTGGGCCAGGTCCGCGCGGTAGCCGGTGGGGCCGCCGTTGCGCATCACCTCACGCGTGACCGTCGAGGTCGGACGCTCCAGGCGGCGGGCGATCTCGGCGTAGGGGAGGTTGTCGGCCAGTCCCAGCGCGATCTGCTGACGGTCCTTCTGGGTGAGCCTGCCGCCCGGCATCGCGTCCTCCTTCGTGTCGTCCGATGCCCCAGCATAGCGTTCACGCGCATTCCATTGCAACGCACGGGCAGGCTCAAGTTGCATTACATTCAGAGCCATCGCAACGATTACGAGCTCTCTACCTGCTACTACGCAGTTTTTATGCAACGCACTCGTTGCCAACTTCATGAACGCAACGTAGCTTTTCCAATGTCGGAAACAACGAGTCGCAAGGAGAGCACGATGCCGAAGTTCGAGACCCCCGCCCCGATCACCGCCGTCCTGGACATCCCCGCGGGACGCGTCCAGATCATCGCCGCCGACCGCACCGACACCGCCGTCGAGGTCCGGCCCACCAACGCCTCGAAGGGCCGCGATGTGAAGGCCGCGGAGCAGACCACCGTCGGGTACGCCGACGGAGCCCTGCGGATCGGGGTCCCGGTGAAGAACCAGCACCTCGGCCCCTCCGGATCCGTCGAGGTGACCGTCCAACTGCCCGCCGGTTCCCGCATCGAGGCGAAGGCGGCGAGCACCGAGTTCCGGGCCGTCGGCCGCCTCGGCGACATCGCCTTCGACGGCGCGTACCGCCAGATCAAGATCGATGAGGCCGCGAGTGTCCGCCTCACCGCGGTCGACGGCGACGTCGAGGTCGGCCGGCTCCACGGACTCGCGGAGATCAGCACCGCGAGGGGCGACATCCGGATCGCCGAGGCCGTGCGCGGCAAGGTCGTGCTGAGCACCCAGCAGGGCGACATCTCGGTCACTGCCGCCGCCGGCGTCTCGGCCTCCCTGGACGCCGGTACCTCCTACGGCCGCGTCAGCAACGGCCTAAAGAACGCGGGCACCGCCGAACTCGAGATCCACGCGACCACCTCCCAGGGCGACATCGCCGCCCGCAGCCTCTGACCTCGCAGCCTCCGATCCGCGGCTTCCAGAAGGAGCACCCCTCATGACCAGCTTGGCCATCGCGGCGAACGGGCTGCGCAAGTCCTACGGCGACAAGGTCGTCCTCGACGGCATCGACCTGGCGGTGCCGGCCGGCACGGTCTTCTCCCTGCTCGGCCCGAACGGCGCCGGCAAGACCACCGCCGTCAAGATCCTCTCCACCCTCATCAGCGCCGACGGCGGCGATCTGCACGTCGCAGGCCACGACCTCGCCGCCGACCCGCAGGCGGTGCGGGCCGCGATCGGTGTCACCGGGCAGTTCTCCGCCGTCGACGGGCTGATCACCGGCGAGGAGAACATGCTCCTCATGGCGGACCTGCACCATCTCTCCAAGCGCGAGGGGCGGCGGGTCGCCACCGAGCTGCTGGAGCGGTTCGACCTGGTCGAAGCCGCGAAAAAGCCCGCCGCCAGTTACTCCGGCGGCATGAAGCGCCGCCTGGACATCGCCATGACGCTGGTCGGCAGCCCGCGGATCATCTTCCTCGACGAGCCGACCACCGGTCTGGACCCGCGCAGCCGCCACACCATGTGGGGCATCATCCGCGCGTTGGTCGCCGACGGCGTCACCGTCTTCCTCACCACCCAGTACCTGGACGAGGCCGACGAACTCGCCGACCGCATCGCGGTGCTGAGCGACGGCAAGATCGCAGCCGAGGGCAGCGCCGACGAGCTGAAGCGGCTCGTCCCCGGCGGGCATGTACGGCTGCGCTTCGCCGACCCGGCCGCCTACCAGTCCGCCTCCGTCGCGCTGCGCGAGGTGACACGGGACGACGAGGCGCTGTCGCTTCAGATCCCCAGCGACGGCAGCCAGCGCGAACTGCGCTCCCTTCTCGACTGGCTGGACTCGGTCGGCGTCGAGGCCGACGAGCTGACCGTGCACACTCCCGACCTCGACGACGTGTTCTTCGCCCTGACCGGCTCCACCGTGCCCGCCCAGAACGACCAGCCCAAGGAGAACGTCCGATGAGCGCCCTCTCGCTTGCCGTCCGCGACTCGGCCACGATGCTGCGCCGCAACCTCCTGCACGCCCGCCGCTACCCGTCGCTGACCCTGAACCTGCTGCTCACACCGGTCATGCTGCTCCTGCTCTTCGTCTACCTCTTCGGCGACACGATGAGCGCGGGCATCGCCGGCAGCGGCGCCGACCGCTCCGACTACATCGCCTACGTCGTCCCCGGCATCCTGCTGATGACCATCGGTTCCACCGTCATCGGGGCCGCGGTGTCCGTCGCCACCGACATGTCCGAGGGGATCGTCGCCCGCTTCCGCACCATGGCCATCCACCGCGGATCCGTGCTCATCGGGCACGTCATCGGCAGCGTGATGCAGTCCATCGCCAGCGTGGCCCTCGTGGGCACCATCGCCGTGGCCATCGGCTTCCGCTCCACGGACGCCACCGCCCTGGAGTGGCTCGCGGCGTTCGGCCTGCTGGTGCTCTTCGCCCTGGCCCTCACCTGGATCGCGGTCGGGATGGGCATGGCCAGCCCGAACGCCGAAGCCGCCAGCAACAGCGCGATGCCGCTGATCCTCCTGCCCCTCATCTCCAGCGCCTTCATCCCGATCGACTCGATCCCGGGCTGGTTCCAGCCCATCGCCGAGTACCAGCCGTTCACCCCGGCCATCGAGACCCTGCGCGGTCTGCTGCTCGGCACCGAGATCGGCCACAACGGGTGGCTCGCCCTCGCCTGGTCCATCGGCCTGACCGCGCTCGGCTACCGCTGGTCGACGGCCTCGTTCAAGCGCGACCCGAAGTAACCGGCATGCGCCCGCGGGCCCTCCCGCACCTCGTCCCACCCGGGGCGGCGTCCACCGACACCATGTCGCGGACGCCGCCCCTTCGGCGTTCCCGCCATCGGCCGGGTGCCCTCTGAAGGGCCGTGAGGGGCATGCCACTGTGGGCCCGGAGAGGGCCCTGCCCACTCTGATGCGGCTGATTCTTTTCGACGACACGTTCGGCAACCCGAGCTGACCAGGAGCGCACCCTGGCCACCTCCCCCGATGTGGAGCCCCGCCCGGCGGAGGCCCCCCGCCCGGCGGAGGCCCCCACGGGAGGCCGTCTGCGGGCCTGGCTGCCGCAGGGCCTGTCCGGTATGGCCGAACAGCGACCCGGACCGCAAGTTGAGCCGGGCGAGCCGTGCGAACGGACTCCTCGAGTGGGTGCCGCGGGTGCGAATTCCGCCGGGGCACCCACGCGGGGACCGCGGCGACGCGTTGGCCGGGCGACGGCAGGGCGACGCGCTGTCCGGGCGGCGTCAGCCCGTGGACTTGCTCGGCGCGCCCGGTTCGGGCAGCAGTCGAGCGCTGAGGCGGTCCGAGCTCGGCCAGCGCACATCGTGGGCCCAGCGGAGCTTCTCGAACACCCAGATGAGGCGGGCCGACGGATCGAGCTGGCCCGGGAGCACGCCGTGGCGCGCCGCTGTGGGGTCGGCGTGATGGGAGTTGTGCCAGCTTTCGCCGAAGGACAGCACTGCGAGCGGCCAGAAGTTGGTGGCCTTGTCCCGGCTGGCGAAGGGGCGCCTGCCTGCGACGTGGCAGATCGAGTTCACCGACCAGGTGACATGGTGCAGTAGCGCCATCCGTATCAAGCCGGCCCAGAAGAACCCGGTCAGCGCGCCGGTCCAGGTACCGGTGACCAGCCCGCCGACGAGCGCCGGGGCCAGGAGCGAGACGGCGGTCAGCGGCCCGAAGAGTCGACTGATGAGCCGCAGATCGGGATCGCCGACGATGTCGGGCGCGAACCTGGCCCGGTTGCTCAGTTCGCGCTTCAGCATCCACCCGATGTGCGCGTGGAGGAGTCCCTTGAGCAGCGCGCGTGTGTCGGTCCCGTAGCGCCAGGGCGAGTGCGGGTCGCCCTCGCGGTCGGCGAAGGCGTGGTGGCGGCGGTGGTTCGCCACCCACTGGACCGGCGAGCCCTCGACCCCCAGCGAGCCCGCGACGGCCAAGGCGATGCGCAGGCCCCGTCGTGCCTTGAACGAGCGGTGCGTGAAGAGACGGTGGTAGCCGACCGTGAGGCCGAAGCCGGACACGAGGTAGGCGACCACGGCCATGCCGATGTCCAGCGCGGACAAGCCCCATCCCCATGCCAATGGCACCGCGATGATCAGGCAGATCATCGGGCCGACGACAAAGGTCCACATGGCGGCCGCCGCCGCGGCCGTCTGCGGGGCGTCGAGCAGCGGCTTGACTCCGGTCTCGGTATCGGCTTCATGTCCGGTGGCGGTCTGTTCGGTACGGTCGACGTCGCTCGGCTTCATCGGTTCCTCACCATCGCTCAAGCTTTTGGAGCCGGTGCCGGACCGACCTGGCTCGTCACGCGCCCGTGCGCTTTCAAGCGCTCGGCGGTCCGGGGCTCACGGTCGCACCGGGCGGCATCCGAGCAGGTCGTCGCTGATGTCCAGGGCATGAACGTCGCGGGACTGAATCACCGTCGGCTTCTGGCAGGAGCTTTGATCGTCGTCTGCTGTGGGCCGGGAACACCATCCGGGCGGTGTGGGGCCGCGTGGCGGCCTGATCCGGGCTGTCCGGGGCCAGGTGCCCGGCGAACAGCGCATGCCCGGTGCGGTTCCAGGCCAGGAGGTCCGAGCGCCGGCCGAGGACGACCACGGGTGAGTCCCCGAAGCGGGACCGTGCCCGCTGTCGGGACGCGAGCGGCGCGCCAGTCGCCCGTCTCGTCTTCTGCGGCTCGACGACAAGCCTGTGGCCATCTGCCTGGCCGGGCTCAGCCCGAAGCACCGCCGGCGCCCTGCTCCGGTCCGATCGCCGGCCCGAACGAACCGGCTAGTGCGAGACGTTGTCCCACGGGTCGCCCAGCCAGCTCTCGTGGCTCTCCTCCAGCGCGACCAGGGCGGCGATCAGCCGCTCGTCCCACCAGTCCGCGAGGAGGGACAGCTGGAACTCGTAGCCGCCGTCGTGCCAGTCCAGGACGGTCTCGCCGGCGATCCGCCACTTCGTACGCCGCGGTGTCCGCGCCGCGCCGCCGCCCCCCATGACGCTCAGGAATGCCAGGGCCAGCTGTACGGGCCAGATCAGCCACCACACGACCCACCAGAAAGGGTGCCCCTTGTGGCCCACGGCGGCCGGGCGGCCGGTCTGCCGTACGGTCCAGCGGGTCCTGACCCGCCCGCCCCGCGCGGCCGGTTCGCGGACGATCGAGCCGAGCGGCACCCCGGACTCGTCCACCACGTCGTAAGTCGCCGGGCGGCCCCTTGACGCCGTCCTGGTGACAACCGTCGCCAGCCTCCGTTCCCGGTGGGGGTCGGCCCACAGGACGATGGAGCGGCTGCCCCGCTTACGTGCCTTCTGGTACTCGTCCAGCCCGCCCGGGGGCAGCGGCCGCTCCGGGTAGGCGACGGTCCGTACGAGGTCGGTCCCGTCGGGCGCCTGGCGGCCCTCCCACATCCGTATCTCGCGGTACAAGGCGCCGTCCTCGTCCTCCGGTTCACTCCCCTCGCGCTCGTCCGCCGGGTGCCCGGACTGGAACCGCTCGCCCGAATCCCCCAGCCACATCTTTCGCTCATGCCCCATGAGACGCCTCGCCCTCGTACACAACAGCCGTAACGCGACGGCCGGGACTCTATCGGGCCCCGCGGACCCGACGGCCGGCACCACCGACCGTGCCGACCATACGGACGCCGCGTGAGCACACACCTTGAGACCGCCGTCCTGGATTCCCAGGGACCGTCCGCCTCGGTCGCCCTTGGGCCCTCTCACGGGTCAAGGTCGAATCCATCCGCGTCAGCGGTTGGTTAGCGGAGCGCTGTCAGCGGTTCGTTAGCGGAGCGCTAATGAAGCGGTAGCGGTCAGCGGCAGGGTGGGTGACACACCGAGCGAAACGTCGCCGGGCGCAGTACTCCGCTGATGACGAAGAGGGTCATTCCATGCTTATCAACCGCTCCCGGATCCGTACGATCGCCGGTGCAGGTCTGCTGGTGACGGCCGCGATGTTCGCCACCGCTTGCCAGAACTCGGACGACACGAGCAGTGGGTCCGGCGACTCGTCCGCCTCCGCCGAGGCCACGGCCAAGGCCACGAACGGCGCGGAGACCGGGAAGGACGGCGGCTCCGGCTCGTCGGGCGGGTCCTCCGGCGCGAAGGGCAAGGGGGGCCAGGACGGGTCCGGCGCGGACACCGGGAATGGTGAGCGGGACAAGGTCGGGCAGGCGTGCGGGGCCAATGACATCTCCTGGAGCACCAGGTCCGAGACGCAGGCCGGTGGGTACATCCTGGTGATCGCGAAGGCCAAGCCGGGGATCACCTGCACTCTGCCCGCCGCGCTTCCCACCGTGGCCTTCGGGTCGGATGGCACCCAGGCGGGTCCCGCCGAGCAGGCCGTCGGGCCCGCGATCACGCTGGGCAAGGGGACGACCGCCTACGCCGGGGTGAACCCGAAGACCACCAATGGAAACGGTGGCAAGGAGCTGGACAGCATCATCGTCGGGATCGGTGATGAGGACCCCAACCCGGTCTCCCTGCCGGTCGGCAACATCACCGTCGACGAGCCCATCGTCACCAACTGGCACACCTCCGCCTCGGATGCCGTTCCCTTCGGTGGAACGGACCAGTAGCCCATGGGGGTCGGCTCCATGCCGCTCTATGTCGCGGTTTTACCGCGGTAACACAACGTTAGGAGTTCGCATATGCTTCGCAAACGGTCACGTCTGATCGCCGCGCCGATCGCGGCTGTCGCCCTGACCCTGACCGTCGCCGGTTACCACGCCAGTGCGGCCGGGTCGTCGCCCTCGGGCGGCGCGGGACAGTCGGGGAAGGTCGCCAAGGCGGCGGGCCCGTGTCTGGCCGATGCCACGACGCTGGTCGGCGACCTCGACGGCGACGGCAACCCGGACAAGATCGCGAATCCTGGGCACACCGGCACCAGGATGACGATCCAGTGGGGCAACGCGGACGGGTCGTTCGGCGCGAAGCAGTCCGTCAGCGAACTCCTCGGCGCGAAGAAGGGGGAGGTCGCGACCGCCGCGGTCGCCGACTTCCAGAACGACGGTTCCCTGGACATGATCGTCAACATCGTCGAGCCGGCCGACGGGGACGACCCCTCGACGGCGCGCGTCGCGGAGTACCGCCCCGGCCCGCTCAAGCGGTCGAACCTCGGCTCCGCCGAGTCCCGGCACTCCGACATCGGCGACCACGGCGAGGTCCAGCAGCTCCGGATCGCCAACTACGGCGACGACCCGTACCCGGACCTCGCGATCCTCAACAACTCCGGTGACGGCCAGCTGGATCGGGACGTGCGCCTGTCGTACGCGGGCAGCGGCCCGGGCGACTTCGACTACGCGCTGAAGGAGAAGTACGGCGAGTTCGGGTCCACGGCCGAGCCGCCGGCCATGCCCGGCGACGGTTGGAAGCAGTTCTACGAGCCCTGCTCCTGATCCGCACCGCGACCGGACGCCGTCGATGCCTTGAGCATCGGCGGCGTCCACGTGCGGCCCCCGAGTGGCCGTGCCGTCCACCGATCGGTGGACGGGAAGTTCAACCGGGTACCTCTGTCGGCCAACTGCCCTGGTCAGCAAGGCTTTCGGGCATGAAATCACTCACTGTGCGCATGGCGCGCTGGAGCGCTCGGCACCCCTGGCGGGCCATCGTCGGCTGGCTGGTGTTCGTGGCGCTGTGCCTGGGGGTCGGCAGTGCCGTCGGGACCCACAGCGCGACGACGGCCGACTACCGGGTCGGCGAGGCGGGGCGGGCGGAGGCGATGGCCGCCGAGGGGGGTCTGGAGCGCCGGGCCGCCGAGCAGGTGCTGATCTCCGCCCGGTCGGGCGCCCTCGACCGGGACGCGGCCGAGGCCGCCGCCGGGGAGCTGACCGCCCGGATGGAGCGGCTGCCCGAGGTCGCGGGCGTCGCCGACCCGCTGCTGTCCGGGGATCGCCGGATCCTCATGGTCGAGGTGGCGCTGAAGGGCGAGGAGCGCGACGCGAAGGACAAGGTCGACGCGCTGGCCGGGCAGACGGACGCCGTGGCGAAGGCGTATCCGGGGCTGCGGCTGGAGGAGACCGGGAGCCCCTCCATCAGCAAGGGGGTCGACGAGCAGCGCGGCGACGACCTGGCGCTCTCCGAGAAGATCACGCTTCCCATCACCCTGATCACCCTGTTGGCCGTGTTCGGATCCGTGACCATGGCGGGGGTGCCGCTGCTGCTCGCGCTGTCGTCGATCGCGGCGGCCATCGGGCTCTCGATGGTGGCCTCGCACGTTTCGCCCGACGCGGGGGTCGGGACGAACGTCATCCTGATGATCGGCCTCGCGGTCGGCGTCGACTACACGCTCTTCTACCTCAAGCGGGAGCGCGAGGAACGCGCCCGCTCGGGCGGCCGGCTGAGCTCCGAGGCGCTGGTGGACCTGGCCTCGGCGACCTCGGGCCGGGCCGTCGTGCTCTCCGGGCTCGCGGTCGTGGCCTCCACCGCGACGCTGTATCTCGCCTCCGACGTCATCTTCTCCTCGCTGGCCACCGGCACGATCGTGGTCGTCCTGGTCGCGGTGGCCAGCTCGCTGACGGTGCTGCCCGCGATGCTCGTCACACTGGGAGAACGGGAGGAGCGCAGGGCGCGGCGGCGCGCCGAGCGCGGAAAGCCCGCGCGCCGGACGCGGGGCGACGGCGGTGGCCGCGTATGGGCCGCCCTGCTGCGGCCCGCGAGCCGGCACCCCCTGGCGACGCTGTGCGTTTCCGTTCTCGCCCTGCTCGCGCTCGCCGTCCCGTTGGCCGAGTTGAAGATCACGGAGATGAGCCGGGACACCCACTCCCGCGAGATCGCCGCCATGCGGGTGTACGACCGGCTCAACGCGGCGTTCCCGGACCAACGGGTCACCCACCAGGTCGTCGTGCGTGCCGACGCGTCGCGATCCGGCGAGGTCGGCGGCGCGCTGCGGGAGCTGGCCCGACGCGCCGACGCGGACCCGCTGTTCGGCGGCGCCTCGCGGGTGCGGACCTCCGCCGACCACCGGATCAGTGTGCTCGAGCTGAAGGTGCCGTACCTGGGCAACTCCGACCAGGCGTACGACTCCCTCGACCACCTGCGCGAGGACTACCTCCCCGCGACCGTCGGCCGCGTCGACGGGGCGCGGTTCGGCGTGAGCGGCGACGTCGCCCGGTACGCCGACTATCCCGCGCACCAGAACGGCAAACTCCCGCTGGTCCTCGGCGCGTTGCTACTGGTGACCTTCGCGATGACCGCGTACGCGTTCCGCTCGCTGGTGCTGGCGCTGATCGGGGTCCTGCTGAACGTCCTGTCCGCGGCGGCCGCGCTCGGTCTGCTCGTCCTGGTCTTCCAGGGGACCTGGGCCGAGGGGCCGCTGGACTTCCACTCCACGGGTTCGATCGGCTCGCGGGTACCGCTGTTCCTCTTCGTGATCCTCTTCGGGCTCTCGATGGACTACCAGGTGTTCGTGGTGAGCCGGATCAGGGAGGCCGTACTCGCGGGCGCGTCCACGAGGCAGGCCGTGCTGGACGGCATCCGGCGGTCCGCGAGCGTGGTGACGAGTGCGGCGGTGGTGATGACGACCGTCTTCGTGAGCTTCGTCTTCCTCCACATCATCGAGATGAAGCAGATCGGCTTCGTCCTCGCGGCGGCCGTGCTGCTCGACGCCTTCATCGTCCGGATCATGGTCCTTCCGTCGGCGATGCTGCTGCTCGGTGAGGCGAGCTGGTGGCCGTCGCGCGGGGCGGTGCGTAGGGCGGTGGCTTCGACGGACTCGTCCGACGGACGGCCGGCGGTCGACGTACGTTGATCGGTATGACCGCTCTCGCCACCCCCCTGGCCGACGCCTTCTGGGCCACGTCGCTGCGCCGGTGGAACGCCGTGTGCTGGGTCCTGTTCGCAGCGATGGCCGTCGGCCTGGTGACGACGGTCCCGGCCAGCGGGAGCAAGTACGAGGCGCTCGCGCTGCTCAGCTGCGTGGTGCTGTGCTACGCGGTGCTCGACCGCTTCCCGGGGAACCCCGTCGTACGGCCGCGGGTCTATCTCTCGGCGCTCGTGCTCGCGCTCGGCGGGCTGGCCTATCTGGGCAGCAGCTATGCGGCGCTGTTCATGGTGACGCTGCCGCACTACTGGATGTTCGGGCGCACACCGCGGGTCTCGATGGGGTTCCTCGGGCTGGCCACCGGTGCCACGCTGGCCGGGAGCCTGGTCCGGCAGGGCTGGACCGCGGAGTTCTTCGGCGAGACGATGGTGTCCACCCTGATCGTGGTCGCGGTGGGCGTGCTGATCGGGCTGTGGGCGCACTCGGTCGTCGCGCAGAGCAGTGAACGGGCGCGGCTGATCGAGGAGTTGGAGCGTACCCAGGCGCAGCTGTCCGAGGCCCACCAGCGGCAGGGCGCGGCGGACGAACGGGAACGCATCGCTCGGGACATCCACGACACGCTCGCGCAGGGCTTCGCGTCGATCATCGTGCTCGCGGAGGCGGCCCAGGCGGGCATCCACCACGACCCGGCGACCAGCGCCCAGCAACTGCGCTCGATCGAGTCCACCGCCAGGGAGAACCTCGCCGAGGCCCGGGAGTTGGTCGGCTCGGCGCGGCAGCCGGGCCCCGGTCAGGTGGCGGGCGGCTCGGTGGCGCAGACCCTGCGCCGTACGCTGGACCGCTTCGCGGAGGACACCGGGCTCGCGGTGGACGCCGACCTGGCGGACCTCGAGTGTGACCAGCAGACCCGTATCGCGCTGCTGCGCTGCACCCAGGAGTCCCTGGCCAATGTGCGCAAACACGCGCGCGCGTCCATGGTCGGCGTGGTGCTGGCCCGGCGCCCGCACGGAGTGGAGCTGGAGATCACCGACGATGGGACCGGGTTCCTGGTCGGGGAGTCGACGGGCTTCGGACTCGACGGTATGCGCAAGCGACTGGCGGAGCTGGGCGGGAGGCTCACGGTGACGAGTTCGGTGGGCGACGGGACGCGGATCCTGGCGATGATCCCCGTGGCGGGCGAGGTGGAGGCATGAGGCGGAGGCGGGACATGGGCGAGGGCGGTCTGCGGATCGTCGTGGTGGACGATCACACCGTGATGCGGGCCGGGGTGATCGCCCTGCTGGCCGCCGAGGACAGCATCGAGATCGTCGGCGAGGCGGGCGACGGACGCGCGGCGCTCGAACTCGTCGAGCGGTACGACCCCGACGTGGCCCTGGTCGACCTGCGGATGCCCGTACTTGACGGGGTGGCGACGACGACCGAGATCGTCGCCCGGTATCCGCGTACCCGGGTGCTGATCCTGACCACGTACGACACCGACACGGAGATCGAGCGCGGGGTGGAGGCCGGTGCCATCGGCTATCTGCTCAAGGACACCACCCGCGAGCAGCTGGTCGACGCCATCCACGCGGCGGCGCGGGGCGAGACGGTGCTCGCTCCCCGGGTCGCGGAGAAGCTGGTCGCGCGGATGCGGCGGCCCGCTCAGGACCCCCTGACCGAGCGCGAGACCGACGTCCTCAACGCCGTGGCGGACGGTCTCACCAACGCCGAGATCGGACGACGGCTCGTGATCGCCGAGGCCACGGTGAAGACGCATCTGCTCCGGCTGTTCGCCAAACTCGATGTGAACGACCGGACGAGGGCGGTGGTGGTGGCCATGGAGCGGGGGATCCTGGAGCGGCCTTAGGGGGTGGGGTGGCGCTGTCGGCGAGGTCGCCGCCGTCGCTCCCGTTACCGCCGACACCGGCGGCGTTCGGCGGGCACGCCCGGGATCCTGACTTACGGGCGGGTCTCTACAGAGGGTTCTCCCGCAGCCAGGTCAGCACCTGGTCCGCGTGCTCGTTCGGCGGGAAGATCGGATAGAAGGCGTGCTCGATCGCGCCGTCGCGGACGATCAATGTCAGCCGCTTGTAGAGCGTCAGTCCGCTCACCTCGAACGTGGGCAGCCCGAGCGCCCGCGCCAGGCTCCGCGTGGGGTCGGAGAGCATCTCGAACGGCAGCCGGAGCCGCTCCACGACCTCGCGCTGATAGTCGGTTTCCTGGCTGGACAGCCCGAACACCCGGACCGCACCGGCCGCGAGCAGTTCCTGGTAGTGGTCGCGGAAGCCGCACGACTCGGGCGTACAGCCGCGCGCCCCGGGGATCGCGTCCCAGCCCTCGGGCAGATCGGTGCCCGGGCGGCCGGTGAGCGGGTAGACGTAGATCACCGTACGGCCGGGTCCGAGGGCGTCGAGACGGACCGTCGCATCGCCGGTGCCGTGCAGTTCCAGGGGCGGCGCGGACGTCCCGGGCAGATGGGCGGCCGCACCGTCGTCCTCGGGTACGGGCAGGTCGGGCGGCAGGCTCACGTAGTCGGTCATCGGGCGCTCTCCTTCGTCGGTGGCCGGGACACCGCTGTTGCGGTGGGCGGCCTGCTGAAGGTGCGTGATCAGCGCCGCCCGGCGCGCGGTGAGCCCTGCGATGCGCTGGGAGAGATCGTCGATCGCACCCCGGTACTCGGCCAGTGAGGCCGGGCAGTCATCGGCGTGCCGATGCCCGACCGCGAGGCAGTCCAGGAACGGCCGGGTGCGCTCCACGGGCAGTCCGAGCCCGCTGAGCGCCCGGATCTCCCGTACGAGCCGCACATCGTGCTCGCCGTAGTCCCGATAGCCGTTGGCCAGCCGCTCGGGCGTCAGCAGCCCCAGCGATTCGTAGTAGCGCACCGCTTTGGTCGTCACACCCGCCCGCCGAGCCAGTTCGCCGATTCGCACGTCTCTCACCTCGAAGAACGCTAAACCTTGCCCCCGAGGGTAAGGTCAAGACGAGGTGCGGATGCCCCTGGGCGGTGCCTCGTCCGTGGCGGCCCAGCTGGCCAGCAACTTGAGGGCGTCTTCATCGGGTGAGCCGGGCCGCGCACTCATGGCCGTCAGGCTCAACGAGGGCTGGGCGGGCAGTTGCATCGCGTCGAAGGCGAGCGTCAGATCGCCGACGACGGGGTGGTGGAAGTGCTTCAGCCCGGTGTAGTGCAGGCGCACGTTGTGCCGGGCCCAGGCGGTGCGGAAGTCCTCGCTGCGGGTGACGAGTTCGCCGATGAGGTCGGTCAGCACCTTGTCGTACGGGTCGCGGCCGGCCTCGGTGCGGAGCAGGGCGACGGTGTTGTTCATCGACTCCTCCCAGTGGCGGCCGAAGAACTCGCGGCCGCGGGGGTCGAGGAACTTGAACCGGGCCATGTTCACCGGTGGCTTCCGCCCGTCGGCGAACAGGGGCGCGTACAGGGCGAAGCCGAGCCGGTTGGCAGCGAGGAGGTCGAGGCGGCTGTTGCGGACGAACGCGGGCGCGTCGGTCATGGAGTCCAGGATGCGCTGCACGTTCGGCGGCACCCGGGTCTGCTGCTGAGGGGCGCGACGGCGCCTGTGTGGGGTGGTGTTGGCGGCGCGGGCCAAGTCCCGCAGGTGGTCGCGTTCGGCCTCGTCGAGCTGGAGGGCTCGGGCGAGGGAGTCCAGGACGGCTTCGGAGGCACCGCTGAGGTTGCCGCGCTCCAGGCGCACGTAGTAGTCGACGCTCATCCCGGCGAGCATGGCGACTTCTTCGCGCCGCAGACCGGGGACGCGGCGGTTGCCGCCGTAGGCGGGGAGGCCCGCCTGCTGCGGGGTGATCCTGGCCCTGCGGGAGGCCAGGAACTCCTTGATCTCGTTCCTGCTGACCACGATCCCCAGGCTAGGTCCGCCGCGGAGGGTGTGGGGGGTTCTGTCATTACCTGGTACGGCCTTACCTTCCTCACCGGTGTGACCAGCGGTTTTCATCGGAGTGTCGCACTCCACCCAGCACCGCCTCCCACCGTCTGGAGCCTTTCGTGCCCACCACCACTCAGCGGTCGGTCGTCCCGGCAGTCCGGGACCGCGGCCGTCACCCGGTCGCGGCCCTCGCCGCCTGCGTGGTCGGCTTCTTCGTGATCACGCTGGACGCCACGATCGTCAATGTCGCCCTGCCCACCATGCGTGACGAACTCGGGGGTGGGATGAGCGGTCTCCAGTGGGTGGTGGACGGCTACACCCTGATGTTCGCCGCGCTGCTGCTGTCGGCCGGCGCCCTCTCGGACCGGATCGGGGCCCGCCGGGCCTATGGGCTCGGCGTGGCGGTGTTCGTCGGCGCCTCCGCCGCTTGCGGCCTGGCGCCGGGCCTCGGCGTCCTGGTGGCCGCCCGGTTTGTGCAGGGTGCCGGGGCGG
Source organism: Streptomyces javensis (assembly GCF_039525925.1). NCBI lineage: Bacteria > Bacillati > Actinomycetota > Actinomycetes > Kitasatosporales > Streptomycetaceae > Streptomyces > Streptomyces javensis. The sequence goes on from NZ_BAAAIF010000013.1 coordinate 87,615, forward strand.
CGGTGGTGATGCCCACGACGCTGGCCCTGATCAGGGAGGCGTACGGTGATCCGGGGCGCCGGGCCCGGGCGGTGGCGGTGTGGGCGATGGGCGGCGCCGCGGCTGCCATGGCCGGTCCGCTCGTGGGGGGTTTGCTGACGGGGCTGAGCTGGCGGCTGATCTTCTTCATCAACGTCCCCGTGGGCGTGGCCGCCCTGGTGCTCCGGGCACGGGTCCAGCACTCGCCGCACCGCGGGGTGCCCTTCGACTGGGCCGGTCAGATGGGAGCGGTCGCGGCGATGGGCGGGCTCACGTATGGCGTGATCGAGGCCGGTGCGGACGGGTTCACCGCACGGCGGGTCATCGTCGCGCTGGCCGTCGCGGCGATCGGGCTGGCCGCCTTCCTCGTGATCGAGGCCCGGAGTGCGCACCCGATGGTGCCGCTGGAGATGTTCCGCAACCGCACGATGGTGATCGCGGCCACCGTGGGCTTCACGTTCATGATCGGTTTCTATGGGGTGCCGTTTCTGTTCAGCCTGTACTTCCAGCAGCTGCGCGGTCTGTCGTCGATGGCCACCGGTGTGGCGTTCCTGCCGATGATGGCCTGCTCCGCGCTGCTCACACCGGTTTCCACCCGGCTCGCGCGATGGGTCGGCCTCAGGGCGTCGATCACGGGCGGACTCCTGCTGATGGCCACCGGAATGGCCGTCCTGACGGTCCTGCCCACGACGGCGCCGGTCTGGGCCGTGTCCGCGCTGATGATCCCCGTCGGTCTCGGCGGTCCGCTGATCATGCCGCCGCTGGCCGCGCATCTGCTGGACCACGTGCCCGGCCATCGCGCGGGCGTCGCCAGCGGAATCCTCAACACCGCCCGCCAGATCGGCGGCGCCCTGGCCGTCGCCGTCTTCGGCACCCTGCTGGCAGACCGCCGGGCCTTCCCGCACGGCCTGCGCACCAGCCTGATCATCGCCGTCGTCGTGCTGCTGGCGACCACCGCGGCGATCCCGCTGCTGCCGCCTCACCGCTCGTCGGACGTTGGCCCGGTCACGCGCTTCCGGTAGTGCCGGGCACGCCCTTCCGGTAGTGGACGCGGTCGTACGGGCCGTCCTGGCGGCGTTCCGTCACCTCGTATCCGTACCTCGAGTAGATCTCCTGGTTCTCCCGCATGAGGGCGTTGGTGTAGAGCCGGATCTCCGGAAGGTGGAGGGCGCGGGCGCGGGTTTCGGCGAAGGTGAGCAGGTGCCTGCCCACGCCCTGGCGGTGGGCGTCGGGGTGTACGGCGATGTTCTCCAGGACGAGGTGGTCGGGCTCGGCCACCAGGACCAGCACGCCCACGACCGGGTCGCCGGTGACGAAGACGCGGCCCGCCGCGATGTCCGCCGCGTGATCGGCGTCCATGGGGGCCGGGCGGAGTCCGATCCGGGTGATGTAGGGGCGGTATGCCGCGTCGATGACGGCCTTTACGGCGGCGGCGTCGGCGGGTGTCGCGGGGCGGATGTGGTGGTCCATGGGTCCACAGTGTGCGGCATGCGGACGTCAATGTGTGCTGGTCACGGGGTGTACGAGCGCTGCGGGGGGCCAGGCGGGCCGGTCGCGGGGGTCAGGCGGGTCGGCCTCGGGGGCCTCGGCGGGCCGGTCGCGGGGGTCAGGCGAGTCGGCCTCGGGGGCCTCGGCGGGTCTGGGCGAGCCACTCCGGGGCCGGCTCGGGGTCGCCGTATGCGTCGTGCCAGTTCCACCAGTCGTACGGCGGGGTCTGTGGGTACCCCTCGGGCGAGTCCTCCCATACCTCCTGCCGCCCGAGCGCGGTCATGTCGAGGTAGCTCCAGGTGTTGCCCAGCGCCTCGTCGCCGCGGGCGTTGATGAAGTAGGTGCGGAACACGCGGTCGCCGTCGCGGATGAACGCGTTGGTGCCGTGCCACTCGTCCACGTCGAAGTCGGCGTCGAAGTCGTCGGTGATCGTGTACCAGGGCATCGTCCAGCCCATCCGCGCCTTCACCTGCTCGATCTCCGGCTGCGGGGCGCGCGAGGCGAAGACGAGGGTGGTGTCGCGGGCGTTGAGGTGGGCGAGGTCGCCGACGTGGTCGGCGACCATGGAGCAGCCGCGACAGGCGTGCTCGGGCCAGCCGTAGACGATGGGCTCGAAGAAGGCGCGGTAGAGGATCAGCTGACGACGCCCCGCGAACAGGTCGAGCAGGCTCACCCTGCCCTCGGGGCCGTCGAACGCGTACGTCTTCTCCACCGCCAGCCACGGCATTCGCCGACGCTTGGCGGCCAGTGCGTCACGGGCGCGGGTCAGCTGCTTCTCTTCCCCGAGCAGCCGCTGTCGCGCGGCCTCCCACTCCTGCGCCGAAACGATCGGGGGTGTTTCCATCGTGACGTTCACCTTCCAGTCCGGTTCCGGTCCGGTTCCAGTCCGGTCCACGCTCCACCGCCCCCCGTCATCCAGGGTCGGCCGTCGCGGGCGAGGGCGCACGCCGGTGCGCCGGAAGGTGAACGTTCAATCGATCAGGCGGTGCGCGCCTACTTGCCGGTGCCGACCGGGTCCACCTTGATGGCGTCGGCGGAGCCGTCGGTGACGGGGACGTTGATGCTCACGGGGAGGGAGTGGGAGTGGGTCTCGTTGGGCGGGGTGACGACGAGGGTGGTGAAGGTCTCGCCGCTGCCGCCGGAGTTGTTCGGCGGGTAGTAGAGCGTGAAGCGGGTCTCCTCGCCCGGCTTGACCTTGGTCTTCGGCGCCTTGAGGTCGCTGCGCTTGGCGCTGATCGAGCCGTTCTTGCTCTTGAGGTCCACGCCGGGGAAGCCCTGGAGGGTGCAGGGGGCGGACCCGTTGTTCTTGAGGTCGACGATCAGCGTGCCCTCGCCCATGCCGTGCGAGCTCCTGAAGCCCAGCTGCGAGGTCTTGCAGGCGTCCGCACCGGCGCCGCCACCGCCGCCGCCCGCACCGCCGTTGCCCTGGTTGCCGCCGGCCGAACCGGACGAGCCCCCGTCCGACGAGCCGGAACCGGAAGAACCGGAGTCCGAGGAGTCGCTCGCGGCCGAGGAGGACGAGCTTCCGCTGGCGTCCGCGTTGTCCTGGCACGCGGTCAGACCGAACGCGGCGACAGCGACGACCGCTGCGGCGGCGGCCTTGCGGGCATGGCGAAGAGTGGTGGTGCGGCGAGACATGGGTCCCCTGTTGTCGTGGGCTTCGACCCCGTCCTCCGGGGCCATGACAACAAGACTGTCAGTCGACACTGACGATCCACTGCCGTGTCACTAACGCCCTGATAACGGGTTGGCAATGCTCTGACCAGGCACTTCTCCGTCCCGACCACCTTGTGGAACGAACCCGCTCCATATGAGCGCGAGTTATGGCATGCGCCGCATCACCCCTTTTTGTCCCATCTGGCCACACGGGCGTCGAGTTGATCCGGAAGGGTTCCGAAAGTTTTCGATGAAGCTGACTCAGAAACGATCTCACATCCCTTCCTCTCATCGATCAACCCTGGATTCGATCAATAAGAAGAGGCTTTGAACAGGAGATACTCCCCATCAAGAGATCACCAGCCGCAAGGGAGTTTCCGTAATCCTTGCGGAAACTGTTGACACCCCACGGTGCCGGTCCAACACTGACGCACCAACAGGCCCCCACCACAACCGAGGAGGAAGCATGCACCAGGACGACACCCCCGCCCGGCCGATGAGCCGCCGGAACTTAATCGGCCGGGCCGGCGCGCTGACGCTGGTCACGACCGGGCTGACGCTGCCCAGCATCGGAACCGCGAGTGCCGACACGACCATCACCACGAACCAGACCGGCACCAACAACGGCTTCTACTATTCGTTCTGGACCGACGGCGGTGGGTCGGTCTCCATGACGCTGTCGTCAGGCGGCAGCTACCGGACCTCATGGTCCAACTGCGGGAATTTCGTATGCGGTAAGGGCTGGAGCAACGGCGGCCGAAGGAGCGTGCAGTACTCGGGCAGCTTCAACCCGTCCGGCAATGGCTATCTCTGTCTCTATGGGTGGACCTCAAACCCGCTCGTGGAGTACTACGTCGTCGACAACTGGGGTACATACCGGCCCACGGGGACGTACAAGGGCACCGTCACCAGCGATGGCGGCACGTACGACATCTACCAGACGACGCGCTACAACGCCCCCTCGGTCGAGGGCGTCCGGACGTTCAATCAGTACTGGAGCGTCCGGCAGTCGAAGAAAACGGGCGGCACCATCACCACGGGCAATCACTTCGACGCATGGGCCCGTTCCGGAATGGGGCTGGGCACCTTCAAGTACTACATGATCCTCGCGACCGAGGGATATCAGAGCAGCGGGAATTCGACTCTCACCGTGAGCGGATGACACGCGTACGGGGTGCACCGGGGCACGGGGTGCGGGGCCCGGGGTGGGCGAGGTACGGAGCCCGAGGTCAGGAGTGAGGAAAACCCCGCGCCGCGGGCGGGCCCGCGTCGTTAGGATCCGCGCATGGCCACAGCCGATCACTCAGTCCTCCACGTCCTTACGGGCTACCGGCCGAAGACCACCGCGGAATGCGCCGACGTCGAGCGGGTGCGCGGCGTCATCGAGGCGGGCTTGCCCTGGGACCGGACGAGTCCACTCCACATCACCGCCTCCGCCCTGATCGTGCACCCCGACAGCGGCCGTGTGCTGCTGCGCTGGCACCAGCGCCACCAGTCGTGGCTGCTGGTCGGCGGGCATGGCGACCCGGGTGAGTGCGACCCGCTCGCCATCGCGCTGCGGGAGGGACGGGAGGAGACGGGACTGCCCGACCTGGCCCCGTGGCCGGACGCGGAGGTACGGCACCTGGTGATCGTCCCGGTCCCCGCGAACAGCCGGGAGCCGGCACATGAGCACGCCGACGTGCGCTTTGTGCTGGCCACCGGCGCTCCCGAGGCGGTACGGCCGGAGAACCCGGACGCACCGCTGCGCTGGCTGACGCCGGACGAGGCGCGGATGGCGATCACGGAGGCGAACATCCTGGACACCCTGTCCCGGGTGGAGCCCCTGCTCGCCGGCTGATCGTTCTATGGCCCGGCATCATGTCTGCGTCGTGCCCGTGTCACGCCTGCGTCATGCCCGTGGCGCGTCGAACGCCTGGGCGACGGCGAGGCTGTCCTCGTAGACGTGGTGCCGGGTGACGAGGCCGCCCTCGAGCGTGAGGTGCAGGGCGAACCGCGCACGATAGGCGCGCCCGGTGGCCCGGGCGGTCTGCCGGATCTCGCCCAGCACGACCGCGTCATCACCGTCGACGAGGACCCGCTCGACCTCGGTGGCCGCCTCCTCGGGCACATGATGCCGGGCCAACTGCCGGAAGTGGTCCACCACATCCGCACGGGTGGACCGATGCCGAATCCACGGAGTCGCCGCGCGACCGTGCTCCTCCTCCGGCCAGTCCAGCTTCCAGTCACTGCGCTCGGCGTACAGCTCGGCGATCCGCTCGGGGTCCCCCTCACCGATGCGGCGCAGCAGTTCCTCCACCAGGGCACGGGTGGTCATGGGCGCGGCCAAGGACATGGTGATCCCTCCGATCGGAAACCTTGCGGGGAGCGATCACCATGCTGGCGGGGGCAGCGGTTCGGCGCGATTACGTCCGGGGTAATGCGCCCCGCCTCATGGCGGCGGGCTCCGCTTCAGGCCACCCGCCTGGCCGCGACTCGGGCGAGCAGCGCGTCCCGCGCCGCGGGCCATTCGTCCGCGAGGAGGCTGTAGTACAGCGAGTCACGACGGCTGCCGTCCGGGCGGCGCATATGGCTGCGCAACGTCCCCTCGTGGACCAGGCCGAGGCGGGCCAGGGCACGCTGCGAGCGCACATTGAGGTTGTCCGTGCGCAGGGCCAGCCGCGCGAGCCGCAGGTCGTCGAAGGCGTGGCCGAACAGAAGCAGCTTGGACTCGGCGTTGTACGGGCCGCCCCAGCAGGAACGGTCGAACCACGTCGCGCCGATCTCGGTGCGGCTCTCGACGAGGTCGAGGTCATACATGCTGGTTGAACCGATCACCGTGCCGTCGGCGCGCCGTTTCACCGCGAAGCAGCGCCGCGTCGGGTCGGCGATCATCTCGCTCAGCATGTCCCGCACTTGGCCCACGCTCTCGGGGCGCGGCCGGGGCATCCACCGCCAGACCTCGGGGTCGGATGCGGAGGGGAAGAGGGCCTCGGCGTGGTCGACTGATAGCGGTATGAGGCGGACAACAGTGCCTTCGAGCGACCATTTGTTCACCGGCACAGAATAGGCCCGCGCTCGCCGGGCGGGCAGCGGTACGGCGGCTGGGGGACCGTCGGCGGGGGTTAGGGGGCCCAGCCAGCTGCCCAGGAGGGCGCCCAGGCCCAGGGTGGCGGCGGCGGGCCAGTTGACGGGGGCTATGGCTACGTAGGCGACCGCGGCCGTCACGTTGGCCGCGCCGGTGGCGATGTTCTTGACGGCGTTGGTGACCGGGAGGGGTTCCGTGGCCGTCAGGGAGAGCACCGCCAGCATCAGGACGCCCGAGGCCGCGCCGAAGTAGCCGCCGTAGAGGCCGACCAGCAGGACCGCGCACGCCAGCGGGAGAGTGGGGCGGGCGGTGTGGGCCAGGGGGCGGGAGCGGGAGGCGATGAGCCGGCGGAGCGGGTCGCGGACCAGGATCAGTACCGAGCCGAGGGCGATCAGCCACGGTACGACGGCCTCGAAGGCGGAGGACGGGGTGCCCAGCAGCAGGGCGGCCCCGACCGCGCCACCCAGCGCCGCGATGGCGGCGAGCCGGAGGAGGCGGTCGCGCTGGCCGCGGAGTTCGGTGCGGGATCCGGCCGCGGTGCCGACGGTGTTGGAGAACAGCGCCACCGTGTTGGTCACATTCGCGGCCACCGGCGGCAGACCCACCGCCAGCAGCGCCGGATAGCTGAACAGCGAGGCCAGCCCCGCGATCGAACCGGCGAGCCCGGAGGCCACACCGGCCGACACCAGCAGCGCCGCGGAGCCGATGCCCATCCGTTCCCCACCCCTGTGCCTGTGCCCTGTGCGCCGCGTCGGCGGCGCCGCCTCATCCTCCAGGGAGGCTGTCTTCTATGCAAGACAGTGTTCATATGAGTGAACCCTGGCGCAGGGGGTTGCCTTGTGCGTGTTACCAGGTCAGGGCGGTCTGCGCGTCCGTCTGCCAGTACGTGACCTTCGCCGCGCTGTCGACGTAGACCGAGCCGCCGGGCAGTTCGACCGGCTTGGGGTCCTCGCTGCCGTCGATGAAGACCTCGAGCGAGTCGACCTTGCCGCCCTCGGCGCCCGAGCCGTCCGCCGCGGAGGTGGTGATGCCCGCGTAGGCGCTCTCGCCCGGGGCGAGCATGACCACGGCCTGCGGCTTGCTGTCCTCGTTCACCGGGGTCGCGGCCTGCGCGGCAGCGCCGAACTTCAGGCCCGGGTAGCCGACCAGCTTGCAGTCCACGCCGGCCTTGTTGGTCGCCTTGAGCAGCATGTGGTTGACGGGGCTCTTGACGTTCTGGACGGTGATGGCCGTCTTGTTGATGTCGCAGTCGCCGACCGGCTCGGACTCGGAGCCGCCGCCGGACTTCTCGGTCTGCGACTTCGCGTCCTTGACGCCCGTGGCGCCCGTGGCACCCGTGGCGCCCTCCTTGCCGCCCTGGCCCCCCTTGCCCGCCTGGTTCTCCTTGCCCGCCTCGGCCTTGTCCGCGCCCTGTGCGTCCGTGGCGGACGCGGGGGCCGTGGCCGAGGAGTTCGCCTTGCCCGCGTTGTCGGAGTCTCCGTCTCCTCCCCCGCCGCACGCCGCGGTCAGGCTCAGGGCGGCGGCGGCCACGATGGAGGCGGCGATCGTACGGACGGTGCGGCCGCGGCGGTAGGCGGTGACGTTCATGGCGGGCTCCCCCAATGGGTCGGCGGTCCGGCCGGTGTTCCGCACCGGCCCTCGGTGTGGCTATGAGCCTTCCTTGGACCGCTGCCGTATCGCTGCCGTCCCGACACCGTTCCGCTAACGCGGCGCTAACGGAACTTCCCAGTCCGCACCGGCCCGTTCACCCCCGCGCGCCACCGTGGCGCACATCACCGTTCCGCCACGTCCTGGACCGCATGGTCCGCCGGGGCCCCGGCGGACCTAATGTAGGTCTCCGGTAGGGCCGTGTTCGAGACGCGAAAGAACAGCGCGGGAGAGGCGCGGGAGAGGGGATCGGCGATGCCGCTGGCCACCGGGGATCCGGAATCCATAGGCGGCTACGCCCTGCTCGACCGGCTCGGGGCGGGCGGCATGGGCGTCGTCTATCTCGGGCGCGCGGCCTCGGGACGACAGGTCGCGATCAAGCTGGTCCATGAGCAGTACGCGCAGGACGAGGAGTTCCGCACCCGCTTCCGGCAGGAGGTCGCGGCGGCGCGCCGGGTGAGCGGGGCGTTCACCGCCCCCGTCGTGGACGCCGACCCGGAGGCCGACCGGCCGTGGATGGCCACCCTGTACGTACCGGGGCGAACCCTCTCCGAGGTCGTACGGCGGAACGGCCCCCTGAGCGGGCGGGAGTTGCGGACGCTGGGTCTCGGGCTGGTCGAGGCGCTGCGCGACATCCACCGGGCCGGGGTGGTGCACCGGGATCTGAAACCCGCCAACATCCTGATGGCCGAGGACGGTCCGCGCGTCATCGACTTCGGCATCTCCCGCGCCGTCGACAGCCAGACGCTCACCGTCACCATCGGGCGGGTGCTCGGCACCCCGCCGTTCATGTCGCCGGAGCAGCTGCGCAGTCCGCGAGGCGTCACGGGGGCGTCGGACGTCTTCTCGCTGGGTTCGCTGCTGGTGTACGCGGCGCGGGGCAGCAGTCCGTTCGAGTCGGACAGCCCCTATCTGTCGGGCTACCAGGTGATGTACGAGCATCCGACGCTGGAAGGGGTCCCGGAACCGCTGCGGCCCATCGCCGAGCGCTGTCTGGCCAAGGAGCCGGAGGCCCGGCCGGAGCTGGACGAGCTGCATCGCATGTTGCGCGGGCTGTCGGACTTCCCGGCGGCTTCCCCGACTGCGGCCGACAGCTCCGCGACGGTCGACGGGCGCGGGGCGGTCGACGGGCATGGGGCGGCAAGTGTCCCGGCAGCGCCTCACGGCCGCGCAACACCTCACGACCCGGCAACGCCCTACGGCCCCGCAACGCCCTACGGCCCCGCAACGCCCCACGGCCCCCCAACGGCCGCCGTTGGGCCTCCTCCCGTCCCCCCGGCCCCGGCCACCTCCGCAGCCCACACCCCCCAGCCGACCGCACCCAAGCGAGGCGCCCGGCGGCGGCTCGTCGTCACCACCACCGGGGTGGCCGTGGCCCTGACCGGGCTGATCATCGCCGCGGCGGTCTTCGCCCCGGACATGACGGACTCGTCGGGCGACGCGTCCGCCACCGCCGACGCCGCGCACTCCCAGCAGCCCGCCTCGCTCCCCAAGGGCTGGCAGCCGTGGCGGACGGACCTGCGGGTCGAGACCGATGGGCCGCCCCTCGTCTACGACGAGCCCGGCTGCGCCCCCGAGGACGGCCGGACCCTGTACTGCGGCGGCAACGGGTTCACGGTCGCCAGGGTCGACGCCGCCACCGGCCACGTCCAGTGGCGGTGGGGCACCCGCCCCCAGCTGGCACGGCCCATCGGGGTACGGGACGGGATCGTCTACACCTACCGGGATTCGGAGCAGGGCGGGCGGTCCCTCGTGGCCCTGGACGTCGTCACCCGGAAGCAGCGGTGGGAGCGGAGCATCAGCGGCTCCGCCGACGTGCACATGTTCCGCGGCGGGGTGCTGACGCTGTCGCCGGACGACCGGGAGCTCGTCGCCTACGGGCCGTCGGGTGCCCGGCGGTGGCAGTCACCGGCGCCCGAAGGGAGGTTCTGCGAGCCGACGGTGCTGAGCGGGGCGCCGTACGCGATGTGCGCGCCCGCCGACCCCAGCGGCCTGGCCGCCGAGGGCCCGTACGACCTGCTGGCGTTCGACCCCTCCGACGGCAGGCAGCGGCACCTCACCACCCTCCCGCGGAAGACGCTGACCGTCGGCGCGGTCCAGGGCAAGCCGCTGTTCGTGATCCCGCAGACCGCGAAGGATGTGTACGACTCGGGGTACGAGCGCCCGTACAAGGGCCTGGTGCGGGTGGATCCGCGCACTGGCGAGATCACGCGGATCCCGCTGAAGCGCCCCGTGCTCGGCAAGCCGACCCTGCTGCACGGCGCCGTCTACTTCGTCCGTCCCAACGGGACGGTCACCGCGGTGGCGGCGGACAGCGGCCGGGAGCTGTGGCAGCGGGTGACGGAAACGGAGAGCCTGTCCGAGCCGGTGCTGTCCCGGCGGTACGGGCAGCTGTACTTCGCCAACCGCTTCGGCCGACTGCTGGCGCTGGACGTGGACGACGGCAAGGAGGCGTGGCGCACGGCCGCGCTGAACGACCCCGGGAACTCGGCGGAGGACGCGGAGCCGAGGGTGGTGCTCGTCAAGGACGCGATCGTGGCGACGGCCGGGGACACGGCGTTCTCCGTACGGCCGGACCGTCCGTCGGTTCATACGTCGGTTCATCCGTCGGCCAGGCCGCCGTCCTGAGCGGCGCCGGGTGGCACTCCCGGCTACGCCGGGTGACACTCTCCGCTACGCCGGGGTGGCCGGGCCCACGAGTTCGTCCAGGACGTCCGTCATCGTGACGAAGCCCAGGACCGTGCCCAGGACCGTGCCGGTGTCGGCCGTCACGGCGGCCAGGTGGGCACCGGTGGCGCGCATGGTGGTGAGGGTGTCGTCCAGCGGGGTGTCGGCGCGCACGCGGGGGACGGTGTGGACGGCGGTGCGGGGGAAGGGGCGGTCCCGGTCGGCGATGCCGAGGGTGTCCTTGATGTGCAGATAGCCCAGGATGGCGCCGCCGGGCCCGGTGACCGGGAGCCGGGAGCAGCCGGAGGCGGCCGCCGTGCGTTCCAGTTGGGCGGGGGTGACGCGGTGGTCGACGGTGACCATCTCGTCGAGGGGGACGAGGATGTCGCCGACCCGCCGGGTGCCCAGCTCCAGGGCGTCGCGCAGCCGCTCGCCGCCGGACTTGTCCAGCAGCCCGGCCTCGCTGGAGTCCCGTACCAGCCGGATGAGTTCATCGTCGGTGAAGACCGACTCGACCTCGTCCTTCGGCTCGACCTTCAGCAGCCGCAGCAGCGCGTTGGCGAACGCGTTGACGCCGAAGACGACGGGGCGCAGAAGGCGGGTCAGGGCCACCAGCGGCGGGCCGAGGAGGAGCGCGGTGCGCTCGGGCGCGGCGAGGGCGACGTTCTTGGGGACCATCTCGCCGATGAGCATGTGGAGGTACGTGGCCGCCGTGAGCGCGATGACGAACGCGATCGGATGCACCAGGGCGTGCGGGACGTGAACGGCGTCGAAGCCGGGCTCCAGCAGATGGGCGATGGCCGGTTCGGCGACCGCGCCCAGCACGAGGGAGGAGATGGTGATGCCCAGCTGGGCGGTGGCCATCAGCGCGGACAGGTGCTCCAGCGCCCACAGCACACCGCGCGCCCGCTTCTCCCCCGCCTGGGCGCGCGGTTCGATCTGGCTGCGGCGCACGGAGATCAGGGCGAATTCGGCGCCGACGAAGAAGGCGTTGGTGAGGAGGGTGAGAGCGCCGATGGTGAGTTGGACGACGGTCATCGGGCGGCCTCGGAGGACTCAGGGGCTTGGACAGCCTCGGGGGACTCAGTGGCTTGGTCAGCCTCGGCGGACTCAGAGGCTTGGACAGCCTCGGCGGACTCAGAGGCTTGGACAGCCTCGGAGGACTCAGGGGTGTGGACGGCCTCGGCCGCCTCGGTGATCCGTACGCGCTCGGCGCGGTGGTGGTCCACCTTCAGGACCGTGAGCTGCCAGCCGTCGTCCGTCTCGAAGGTGTCCCCGGCCGCCGGGATGCGCCCCAGGGCGGTGGCCAGGAGGCCCGCGACGGTTTCGTACGGGCCCTCGGGGGCGGTCAGGCCGATGCCGGTGAGCTCGTCCAGCCGTACGCCGCCGTCCGCCTCCCAGGCGCCGGGGCCGAGGGGCACCAGGCCCGGCGTCTCGTCGGGGTCGTATTCGTCGCGTACGTCGCCGACGATCTCCTCGACGATGTCCTCCAGGGTGGCGATGCCCGCGGTGCCCCCGTACTCGTCGATGACGACGGCCATGGTGTGCGCGCGGCGCAGCCGGTCCAGCAGCCGGTCCACGGAGAGGCTGTCGGGCACCAGGAGCGGGGGTGTGGCCAGGTCGGTGACGGGGGTGGTGGCGCGGCGGGCGGCGTCCAGGGCGAGGACGTCGCGGATGTGCACGGTGCCGACCACCTCGTCCAGGGTGTCGCGGTAGACGGGGAAGCGGGACCGCCCGGTGGCCAGGGTGAGGTTGGCCGCGTCGGCGGCGGTGGCGTGGGCCTCCAGCGCCTGGACGTCCACGCGCGGGGTCATCACGTTCTCGGCGGTCAGCTCGCCCAGGTGGAGCGTGCGGACGAACAGCTCGGCCGCGTCCTGCTCCAGCGCGCCCTCGGCGGCCGAGTGGCGGGCCAGCGCGACCAGCTCGTCCGGCGTACGGGCGGAGGCCAGCTCCTCGGCGGGCTCCAGGCCCATGCGGCGCACCAGGCGGTTGGCCGTGTTGTTGAGGTGGTGGATCAGCGGGGCGAAGGCGGCGGTGAAGGCGCGCTGCGGGGAGGCGACCGCCTTGGCCACGTGCAGGGGGCGGGAGATCGCCCAGTTCTTGGGCACCAGCTCCCCGGCGACCATCAGCACCACCGTGGAGACGGCCACGCCCAGCACCACGGCGGTCGTCGAGGCCGCGCCGTCGGGCAGGCCGATCGCGGTGAGCGGGGTTTCGAGGAGGACGGCCAGCGAGGGCTCGGCGAGCATGCCGATCACCAGGGAGGTGACGGTGATGCCCAGCTGGGCCCCGGAGAGCTGGAACGTCAGCCGGCGCACGGCCGTGAGCGCGCTGTCGGCCCCGCGTTCACCGGCTTCGGCGGCCCGCTCCAGGGCGCCGCGTTCGACGGTGGTGAGGGAGAACTCGGCGGCCACGAAGAGGGCGCAGGCCAGGGTGAGGGCCAGCGCGAGGAGAAGCAGCAGGATCTCGGTCACCGTGCCGGTCCCGTCTGCCCGCTCTGCTCGGCAAGGGGGGCTCTGGTGAGGGGCGGGCGGGGCGTGGCACGGGTGGTACTGGGAGGTTCGCCCATTGCGGGTCCGGTGCTCCTTACGTCGCTGGGAGAGTGCTGGGAGGGCGCTGGTAGGTCAAGTGTCCCCACACCCATAGTAAAGGGACGGTAAAGGGACGGGCCCGCCGGGCGACCGCCGCGCCCCGCGCCGAAATCGGTCCCGCGTAACCTGCTGCTTTTCCGCGTTGGCTCGATTGGCGCCGGGGTTGCCTGTCGTCGGCACAGGTTTATCGGCAATACTTCCGGCCGTGGAGCAGAGCACTGGACCGATCATCCCGCCCATGCACACCGCCGGGACGGATCCGGGGTACATCCCCGGCCTGACGTCCCCGCGCCCTGCCGATGTGGAGGAGGACGCCCCGGACAAGGCAGCGGCGGAGCAGCCGCCGGAGGAAGTCACCGCCGAGGACGAGCCGGAGCTCGACGGCGAAGCCGACGCGCCGAAGGACGACGTCGCGTCCGACGGGGAAGCGGACGACGACGCGGAGGACGGCGCGGAGGACAAGGAGGCGGAGGACAAGGAGGCGGACGAGGACGCGGACGGCGGGGTCGCCTTCGAGGTGTCCGACCGGCGCGGTGCGATACGAGCCGGGCGCCGAGGGGTCGTATTCGAACTCGACGGCGAGAAGGCCGAGTTCGGATGGGACGAGATCGGCGCGGTGGAGGTCGACACCCCGCGATTCGGCAAGCGCTTCGGGATCACCGTCTACACGACCAACCGCCGCTGGTACACCGCCGATGTCGAGGCACCGGCCCGCAAGCTCCTCAAGGAATGGACGGCGGAGCTGGACGCGGTGCTCGACGCGTATTTCGAGGACTCGGGGGACGAGGACGGCGGGGCGGAGGCCGATGCCGAAGCCAAAGCCGAGACCGAGACCAAGGCCGAGACCGAGAGCAAAGCCGAGACCGAGAGCAAAGCCGAGACCGACACCGACGCCAAGGACGCCACCTCGTAGCGGCCGTCCACGCGGGTGGCGGTTCGCCCGATCCCCGCTGCGCACAACCGTATCCGGCACCGGGAAAACGGTCTAACGTCGGATTTCAGCAGCGGAACGACGGGGGGCTGCCGCATGACACCGGATGATCCTGTGATCGGTCGCATCGGGGTGCTGCTTCTCGGCACCCGGGGTGCCAGTGGTCCCGGCGAGGTCCTGGTGCGCGTCAGGGGCGGTTCGGAGACGTTCCTCGCCTGGTCCTCCGACCCGCTGCCGCAAGGCGCGTCCGTCCTCGTGATCGACTTCCGCGGCTCCCGCCAGGTCGACGTCATCGAGTGGACCGATCCATTGAACGCGTCGTCCGGCGTGGCCGGCGGCGCCGGTTGAGGAGACGAAGGATGTTCGGTTACCGCGTGCCCGCACCCGACCAGGCGATGCTGATCTCGGGGGGCAGGCGTGGACATGGGGGTGCGCCGTTTCGCGTGGTGACCGGACACGGCAAGTTCGTGCTTCCGGTCTTCCGCAAGGTCCGCTTCCTGACGCTGGCGATGTGTGAGGCCGAGGTCGCGGAGAAGTGCGTCAGCCGACAGGGCATCACGCTGACGGTGCGCGCGGTGATCGCGTTCAAGGTGGGCAACGACACCGAGTCCATCGTCAACGCGGGGCAGCGGTTCCTCTCCGACCAGGAGCAGATGGCGGTGTTGACGGGGCGGATCTTCGCGGGTCACCTGCGGGCCATCATCGGCTCGATGACGGTCGAGGAGCTCATCACCGAGCGGCAGAAGCTGGCCACCGAGGTGCTGGACACCTCCAAGGCGGAGATGGCGAAGATCGGTCTGATCGTGGACTCGTTGCAGATCCAGTCGATCGACGACGGCGACACCGGCTATATCGACGCGATGTCCGCCCCGCACAAGGCCGCCATCCAGCGGCAGGCCCAGATCGCCCAGGCACAGGCCAGCCAGGCATCGGCCGAGGCGGAGCAGGAGGCGGCGCGCAACCAGGCCGAGTACGCACGGCAGACGGCGGTGGTGCAGGCCCAGTACAACGCCGAGGTGGACCGCGCCCAGGCGCAGGCCGCCCAGGCCGGACCGCTGGCGGAGGCCCACGCGCAGCAGGAAGTGCTGTCGGCGCGGACGGAGTTGGCCCAGCGGGCGGCCGATCTGCGGCAGCAGCAACTAGTGGCCGAGATCGTGAAACCGGCGGAGGCGGAGGCCGAGCGGATCCGGGTGGTGGCGCTGGCCGAGGCGGAGCGGATGAAGATCCAGGCCGAGGCGGCGGCCTCACACGGCCGGGTGGCGCTCGACCGGATGCTGATCGACCAACTGCCGCAGATCGTCAAGGAGGCCGCCTCCGGGCTCTCCGGGGCGAACGTCAACGTCCTCAACGGGGCGGACGGGCTGGGCGAGATCGCGGCGGGCCTGGTCGGCCAGGGGCTGACCATCCTGGACGCGGTACGGCGCAACATGGGTGCGCCGGGTGCGGAGGACGACCCCAAGCGGCGGGACGAGCCGAAGCGGCGGGGCGGGGCGGACGACGGGGCGGTCGAGGTTCGTTAGGGGGTGCCCGGCGGCTCGTGACGCCTGCGGTGCCCGGCGGCTCGTGACGCCTGCGGCGCCCGGCGGGTCGTGACGCCTGCGGTGCCCGGCGGCTCGTGACGCCTGCGGTGCCCGACCGATGGTGACGCTTGCGGTGCCCGACCGATGGTGACGCTTGCGGTGTCCAGCCGATGGGGACGCCTGCGGCGGGCTGCTCCCCTACCCGCCCCTTCCCACAACTGGGGCTCCGCCCCAGACCCCAGACCCCAGCCCCCGGACCGGGGCTCCGCCCCTCCCCGTGGCATCGATACACGGCTCCGCCGCATGGCGGGGCTCCGCCCCAGCCCTCGGGGTCCAGGGGCGGAGCCCCTGGTAACGGGAAGGGGCGGGTAGGGGAAAGCCTCGTCGCGCGGCTCCGGCACGTGGTGGGGCTCCGCCCCAGACCCCGGACGCCCTCGGGCGGGTTCTCGATCTCCGGACGGGCTCAACGTGGCCCGCCCGGAGATCGAGGACACGGGACACCGCGTAGGCGCCCCGGCCCCGTCCGGGCGTTGCTACCGTGAGAAACCCCAGCCAGCCGAGAGGGCCGAGGAACGTGACCACTGACCGCCCGCACCGCGTCAGCGTCGCCGGAGTCATCGTGGACGAGCGCGGCCGGGCGCTGCTGATCAAGCGGCGCGACGGCAGCACCTGGGAGCCGCCGGGCGGTGCGCTCGACCCCGACGCCACCATCCCGGACGCCCTCCAGCGCGAGATCCTCGAGGAGACGGGCGTCAAGATCGCGCTCCCGGCCGCGCTCACCGGGGTCTACAAGGACATGAACGACCTCACGGTCTCCCTCGTCTTCCGCTGCGAGGCCCTCGACGGCACCCCCGCCACCGGCCCCCGCACCCGCGCCTGGCGCTGGGCCACCCGCGCCGAGGTCCCCGATCTGGCCGACGAGGCGTACGCCGTGCGCGTCCTGGACGCGCTCGACACCGCCGCCCCACCGGCGATCCGCGCCCACGACGGCGTCACGCTGGTCTGACGTACGGCTCGCCTCGTCCGACGGTCGTTCGGCGTAAGGCTCACGCCGCCAGCAGCCGCGTCAGCTCGTCCGCCACCGCCCGCGCCGCCGGGCTGGTCCAGCGGCGGCGGTGGCGGGTGAGCTGGACGGGCACCGGCGGGATGGCCGGGCCGTGGACCTCGGCGAGGTAGCCCTCGGCGAGTTGCCGTTCCACCGTGACGCGGGGGAGCAGCGTCAGGCCGAGGCCCGCGGCGACACAGGCGCGGGCGGCCTCGATGCTGCCGAAGCGGGTGAGGCGCGGCGCCGGGCCGGGGAGGGCGAGGAGGGTGCGGACGAGGTGGTCGCTGTAGGAGCAGCCCTGTTCGTGGACGAAGAAGCTCTGCCCGGCCAACTCCTCCCAGCTCGCCTCGCGTCCGGCCAGCGGATGGCCGGGTGCGGCGACGTAGACGAGGGGTTCGCGGGCGATGGGGCGGGCCGCCAGGTCGGCGTCGGTCACGTCCTGTTCGAGGAGCAGGACGAGGTCGAGCCGTCCGGTACGCAACCCCTCGACGGCCGCCGCGCTGCCCGCGGGGTGGAGGTGGAGGTCGATACCGGGGTGGGTGCGGCGCAGCGACGCGATCACGCGGGGGAGGTGCGAGGCGCACAGCGACTCGCCCGCGCCGAGGGCCACCGGGCCCGCCACGGAGCCGTCCGCGCCGTCGCCGCTTCCGGCCGCCGCCACCGCGCGCAGCCGGGCCTCGGCGTCCAGGACGTCTTCGGCCTCCGTCAGCAGCCGACGTCCGGCGCTGGTCGGCAGGGCGCCTGAGGGCAACCGGTCGAAGAGACGGGTGCCCAGCTCCCGTTCCAGGGTGCGTATCTGGACGGTGACGGTGGACTGGGCGAGATGGAGCTCGGTGGCGGTGGCGGTGAAGCTGCCGGTTCGCGCCAGGGCCGCGAACGTCTTCAGGAGTCGTGTGTCCACGACGGTCAGGATAGATGCCCTCCGACCTGCTCTCATGTGGTTCCTCGATCGACTCGAACGAAAGGAATCGTTGGACGCGATACCGGGGCCGGTGGAACCGTGGACGGCATGACCGCACCCACCGAACCCACCGCGCCCGCCACCACCGCGCCCACGACGCCCACCGCGTCCACCCCGGACGTCGACGTTCTGCACTACTCCGCCTTCACCGCCCGCCCCGACGGCGGCAATCCCGCCGGTGTGGTCCTCGACGCCGCGGCCGTCGCGGACGACGACGCGGCCATGACCGCCATCGCCGCGCGGGTCGGCTACTCGGAGACCGCGTTCATCACCGAGCGGGACGAGGCCGCGCGCCGCTACCGGCTGCGGTACTTCAGCCCGCTCGCCGAGGTCGCGTTCTGCGGACACGCCACGATCGCCACGGCCGTGGCTCTCACCGAGCGCGACGGCCCCGGTGAGCTGGTCTTCGACACGGCCTCGGGCGAGATCCGCGTCGAGACCACGGCCGACGGCGACGGCCCGCCCCGCGCCACGCTCACCAGTGTTCCCGCCCGGTCACGCCCCGCCGACCCGGGCACGGAGCTCGGGCCGACGCTGGCGGCGCTGGGCTGGTCCGCGGACGACCTGGACCCGGCCCTGCCCCCGCATGTCGCCTTCGCGGGCAACGACCACCTCGTCCTCGCCGCCGCCACCCGCGAGCGGCTGGCGGACCTCGACTACGACTTCGACGCCCTGGATGCGGTGATGCGGCGGCGCGGCTGGACGACGGTGCATCTGGTGTGGCGCGAGACGGCGAAGGGCGAGGGCCCCGCGGACGGCTTCGTCTTCCACGCCCGCGACCCGTTCCCCGTCGGCGGGGTGGTCGAGGACCCGGCCACCGGTGCCGCAGCCGCCGCCTTCGGCGGCTATCTGCGGGTACTCGGCCTGGTCGGGCGCCGTACCAGGGTCCGGATCCGCCAGGGCGAGGACATGGGCCGCCCCAGCGACCTCCTGCTCGACGTCACCCCCGACGACCCCCGGTCGCGGGTCAGCGGCCAGGCCGTCCCGATCCCGCGGACCGCGTGAGAAGCGGTGTGAAAAGAGGAACCGTGTGATGAAGACGCGCTACTACCACCTGCCGCGGCTGACCGGCGTGGACGCCCTCCGGCTGGACGAGCGCGAGGTGCCCGCCCCCGGGCCGCGCGAGGTGCTGGTCCGGATGCGGGCCTGGTCGCTCAACTACCGGGATCTGATGATCGCGTCTAACGCGTACGGACGTGCCCTGAAGCCCGATGTCGTACCGCTGTCCGACGGCGCGGGCGAGGTGGTGGACGCCGGTTCCGAGGTCACCCGGTGGCGGGAGGGCGACCGGGTCGCCGGGATCTTCATGCCCGGCTGGCTCTCCGGCCCGCCCACCGCGCGGAAGACGGCGGGCGCGCTGGGCGGTCCGACGGACGGGGTACTCGCGGAGTACGTGCTCTTCGACCAGGAGGCCCTGGTCGCCGCCCCCGCGCAGCTGGACTTCGCCGAGACCGCGACGCTGCCCTGCGCCGCCGTGACCGCCTGGCACGCGGTGGCGGTCACCGGTGGCCTCGCCCCCGGCCAGACGGTGCTGACCCTGGGCAGCGGTGGAGTGTCGCTGTTCGCCCTCCAGTTCGCCGCGCTCGGCGGGGCGAAGGTGCTCGCCACCTCCAGCGACGACGCCAAGCTGGAGCGACTGCGCTCGCTCGGCGCCACGGACGGCCTCAACTACGCCCGCACCCCCGACTGGGGCCGAGTGGTGGCCGAGGCGACCGGCGGCGGTGTCGACCACGTCGTGGAGGTGGGCGGCGCGGGCACCCTGCCACAGTCGCTGGAGGCCGTACGGGTCGGCGGGCGGATCAGCCTCATCGGCGTACTGTCCCGGGACGGCGGGGCCGACCCGTCCTCCGTGCTGCGCAAGGGCGTCACGCTACAGGGGATGTTCGTGGGCAGCCGCGAGATGTTCGAGCAGATGAACCGCGCGATCGAGCACCACCGGCTGCGTCCCGTCGTCGACCGTGCCTTCCCCTTCGCGGAGGCGCCCGCCGCGTACCGGTACTTCGCGGGGCGGGGGCACTTCGGGAAGGTGGTCATCACGGACGGGTGACGAACTCCACGGCGGCGAACGCCCCCTGGCGGGCCGGCTCTTGACCTTGCCCAAAGGTGAAGGCCGAGAGTGTCCGCGGCAACCAAGCCGACGCGCTGAGCGTGATGGGCTTCGACCGGCCTCGTTCGACCGACCTCGTTCGACCGGCCTCGTTCGACCGGCCTCGGATGAGAGGAACCCACGTGGACGACGACGCGCTCCTGGCGGAGCAGAGGGCCTACTACAGGGCGGGCGCGGCCGAATACGACCGGCCCTACGCGGAGTACGAGGCCCTCCAGGACTTGCTGGCCGTCGTCGACGACCTCCCGATCGCCGGGGATGTGCTGGAGCTGGCCTGCGGAACGGGCCAGTGGACCTCGCGGCTCGCCGCACGGGCACGTTCGGTGACGGCCGTCGACGCGGCGACCGAAGTGCTGGCCATCGCTCGGGCGCGCACCGCGTCCCCGTCCGTCCAGTTCCTCGCGGCCGACCTGTTCGAGTGGCGGCCGCCGCGCCGCTACGACACCGTGTTCTTCGCCTTCTGGCTCTCCCATGTCCCGCCGGCGCGGTTGCCCGACTTCTGGAACACCGTGGCCGCCGCACTCGCCCCGGGCGGCAAAGCGATCTTCATCGACGACGGCCCCGCCGCGGCCGCGTACGAGGAAGTCCTCGCGGACCAGCCGACCCCTGCGGCGCTGCGCCGGCTCGATGACGGCAGCCGGTACCGCATCGTGAAGGTGTTCCACCACCCCCGGACCCTCACGGACGACCTCACCGCGCTGGGGTGGTCGGTCCGTATCCGGACCATGGCCGGGAACTTCGTCGGCATCGCGGAACCGCCGACCGCCGCCGGGGGAGGAAACGGGCGGGCCACCGTCGGCTAACGTGGCCCCGCATGACCCATACCGAGATCGAGATCACCGCGGAGCTGGTCCGCGATCTGCTGCGCGACCAGCACCCCGACCTGGCCGATCACCCCGTGCGGCTCGGCGCGCGCGGCTGGGACAACCAACTGTGGCGACTCGGCGACGAACTCGCCGTCCGGCTGCCCTGGGCGACGCTGTCCGCGGACGCGCTGCTGCGCAAAGAGCACGCCTGGCTTCCCGGTCTCGCCCCGCGCCTTCCCCTGCCGGTCCCCGTGCCGCAGCGCCTGGGCGAGCCCTCCGGGCGGTTTCCGCGGCCTTGGATCGTCACCACCTGGGTACCGGGAACGCCCGCCGACCGCGCCCCCGCCACGCGGGCCGCTGAGGCGGCCGACACCCTGGCCACGTTTCTGACCGCCCTTCACCGGCCCGCCCCCGACGGGGCGCCGGCCGGCCGCGACCGCGGGGGGCCGCTGGCCGACCACGCCGAGGGGTTCGCCCGGACTCTGGCCTCGGCCATCGAGTTGGGGGTGATCCCCGACCCGGACGCCGTCCGCGCCGTCTGGGAAGACGCCGTCGCCGCGCCCGGCTGGACGGGCCCGGCACTGTGGCTGCACGCCGATCTGCATCCGGCCAACGTCCTCACCGAGGACGGCACCATCTGCGGCGTGATCGACTTCGGCGACCTCTGTGCGGGCGATCCGGCCTGCGATCTCGCCGCCGGGTGGATGCTGCTGCCGGACGGCGCCGTCGACCGCCTCTACGACGCCTATCGGCCGACCCCGGACACGGCGACCCGGCGCCGTGCCCGCGGCTGGGCGGTGCTGAAGGCCCTCGTCTGCGTCCTCATCGGAGAGGCGGGCGTCCACGGCCGTCCGGGCGGCAAGCGCACCTGGGGCCCGCCCGCCCACGCCGCGCTGCGCCGCCTCATCCACTCCTGAGCGGGCGGGGCGTCAGCGCTCCGGCTCCGCCGCCCCCGCGGAGTCGGTCGCGGCCTGGACGAGGTTGTCCTCCAGGCGCTCCAGCGTGCGCAGGGCCGCGGCACACTCGTCGTCGGAGAGGCCCGCCGTCGACATGTCCTCCAGTCGGCTCCAGATCCGCTCGACCTCGCGGCGCAGGGCCTGGCTGGCCACCGTGGGTTCGATGATCGTCGCGCGCTTGTCGGTGGGCGAGGGGCTGCGGCGGACGAAACCGGCCTGTTCCAGGCGCCGCACAGTGCGGGTCATGGTGGCGGCGTCGGAGTCCAGGAGCCGCACCAGGTCGGTCTGGCGCTGCGGGCCGAGCTCCCACAGATGCATCATGACCAGCTCCTGGCCCGGATGCAGGCCGATACGGCGCAGCAGCTGACCGGCGAGCATGCGGTGCAGCCGGGCCAGGCGGAAGATCGCGTGACTGACCGGCCCGCCGCCGGCCGCGGTCGGCACCGGGACGGTGGCCTCCTGCCCCGTCACCGCAGGCCCCTGCCCGGCCTCCGGCGTGGAGTGCGTCATCTCATCCTCACTTTCCTGTTTGGGCAGGATAAGCGTACCCCTTGACCGTCACCCCCACCCTGCCCTTGAGGCATCGATACCCATACGGCCAGGTAGACGCATATGACCCACGCCACACTCGCCACCAGGAATGACTCCACGCCATTTACTTGTTCGGCTAAGTGATTTACTTGTTCGGACAGGGATCACCCATCCCAAGACCCAAGGAGGAGCCATGACCACCCCCTTCGACCCGATCGTCCTGGGCGGCAAGCACCTGGCCAACCGCGTCGCGATGGCGCCGATGACCCGCAGCCGTGCCTTCGGGACCGGCGCGGAGCCGACCGAGCTGATGGCGACGTACTACGCACAGCGCGCCGGTGCCGGGCTGATCGTCACCGAGGGCATCCAGCCCTCGCCGGTCGGCCAGGGCTACCCCGACACCCCCGGCCTGCACACGGCCGGGCAGGTGCGGGCCTGGCGAACGGTGACCGACGGCGTGCACCGGGCGGGCGGCGTGATCTTCGCGCAGCTGATGCACACCGGACGGGTCGGTCACCCGAGCCTGCTGCCCGACGGGCTGGTGCCGGTGGGGCCGTCGGCGGTGGCCGCCAAGGGCCAGGTCTTCACCCATGAGGGGCCGAAGGACTTCGTGACGCCGAGGGAGCTGAGCGAGGCGGACATCCGGCAGACGATCGCCGACTTCGCCGCGGCGGCGCGCAACGCCGTCGAGGCCGGGTTCGACGGCGTGGAGATCCACGGCGCGAACGGCTATCTGATCCACCAGTTCCTCGCGCCCAACTCCAATCTGCGCACGGATGGCTGGGGCGGCGACACCCAGAGCCGGATCCGCCTGGCCGTCGAGGTCGCCACGGCCGTGGCCGAGGCGATCGGCAGCCACCGGGTCGGCCTGCGGATCTCGCCCGGGAACCCGTACAACGACATCGTCGAGGACGCCCCGGACGAGGTCTACCTCGCCCTGCTGGACCGGCTCGCCGGTCTGGACCTGGCCTATCTCCACCTGCTGGAGGGGCCCCTGTTGGAGGGGCCGAACCGCGAACTGACCGGGCGGCTGCGGAAGTCGTGGCCGGGTGCGTTCATCATCAACCCGTTCACGCACCCGGACGCCACCGGGCCCGAGGCGCTGAAGCTGATCGAGGACGGGACCGCGGACATGGTCGCGTACGGGGCGCTGTTCCTGGCCAACCCCGACCTGCCCAGGCGGCTGGCCGCGGGCGGCCCGTTCAACACCCCCGACAAGGCCACGTTCTACGGCGGCGACCACCGGGGCTACACCGACTACCCGGCCCTCACCGCCTGATCGGCGCCCGCGCCGCGCGCCCGCCGAAGGGCCGTTACGGGAGCGCGTGCAGCTTGGCGATCAGCCGCCGCAGCAGCGCCACCCGGTCGCTGCCGCGCGGCCGGCAGTCCTCCAGCCGCCGGACGACCCCCGGCGGCACGTCCTCGACCCCGACGGCGTCCACGACCTTGTCCAGCGCGTGGATGCCCCAGTACTGGCTGAAGGCGAGCGGCTCCTTCACGACGGCCCCCGTGAGGGCGGCCAGCGCGTTCGCGTCCGGCACCGCGTACAGCCGCGCGTACGCGGCCAGGCGCAGACCGCCGTCCGGCGAGGTGAGCCAGCCGTCCAGGTCGGGGTCGGCGACCCGCTGGGTGGCGCGCACCAGCCGGGCGAAGATGCCGCTCATGCGCTGCGTACGGGCGGACCCGCTGAACATCGACGTACGGACCTCGAGGTATTCGGCGGCGAGCCGGCGCACATCCGTGAGCGCCGCCGCGCCGTCGGCCTCGGGTCCGCCGTCGCCGCTCCCCACGAGGGCGGCGTCGGCGATCCGCTCGGCGTCCTCGATGCGCCGCTCGACCTCCTTCGCGAAGTCCAGGCGGACACCACCGGGCAGTTCGATGCTGTCGAGCAGATCGCGCAACCAGGGCACGACGGCGACCACCAGGAGCGCCACGGTGACGTTGTCTATCTTCAGGTCCGGCGCCAGCACATGCGTGACGGCCACCGCGACGGCCACACAGCTCACCACGGACGCGACGATGACCCGCCGCCTCCCGGCCCGCCCCGAATACCCCTCGCCCGCCCCGGGCTCCCCCTGCCTCATGTGGCCCAGCATGCCCCAACCGGGCCCGGGTCAGCCCGGGTACGCGTGTCACGCCCGACGGGAAACCCCGTCCGGCCAGACGACGTCGACGGGTACGCCCGCCTCACGCGCCCGCTCCACCACATCCGCCGTACCACCGCCCTTGCCGGAGGGCGGCCGCCCGTCCCACACCGCCACCAGCCGATCGGCCCGCTCCAGCAACACGGCGTTCGCCGTCTCGTACGCCTGCCGGTTCGCCGTCTCATGCGGCATCACCAGCACCTCGTCCGCGGCCTCCACCAGCCGGTCGAAGGTCGCGGCGTGGTCCGGCTTGACCTTCGCCTGCCGGTAGTCCCGCGACGGAACCACCACGACCAGGCGCCCGCCGACCGCCAGGACCGCGTCGGCGAACACGCTGTCACTGCCCTTCGCGACGCATGACACGCCGACCAGACCGGCCGGGTCGTGGCCGGCCAGGAGTCGGTCCAACTCGCCTCGGACCAACGGCAGCGACGCGTCGGTGAGGTCCATGTGCCCGGTCACAGCGATCGTCGTCATGGGGGTGTGTGGCCTTCCTCGTCATGTGGTCAGCAGAGTGCGGATGCCAGCGCGCACTTCGGTGACAGCACGCGGCACGCCGTCACCTACCGTGTACGGGTACAGCTGCGCCAACTGTGCGCGCACGCGCCCGGAGAGCAGACCGGACGCGACCTCTACAGCCCGACGGGAGTAGCCGGCGGCGCTGCTGACGTCGCCGAGCAGGAACGCGCACTCAGCCAGTCCGATCCAGTCCAGAGCGTGGCCACGTCCAGCCTCCGGGCCGCGCCGGTCCAGGGCGGTACGGATGTGGTCGGCGGCTTGATCGGCGTAGCTGCACGGGTCTGAGCGGGCCATGTCCAGGAGCCTGCCGCCGGTGACCCCGGCGAGTTCGGCATCGTCGAAGTAGCCGATCCAGTAGGGCTCGCTGTCGGGTCGTCCGGCGTCGCTGAGCGCATCGGCAGCCTGTCCGGTCGCACGTCGGAACCCGGATGGCCGACCCATGCAGGCCAGGGCCCACGCCTCCCGTGTGTGGAGCATCGCCCGCAGCCTTGGGCCCGCTGTGCGGCGCGCTCCATCCTGGGCGAGCCGGATGAGTTCGAGGGCGTCGTGCGGCCGGTCGTGGTACAGCATCTGCCGGGCCATGCCAGCCAGCACGTTGGCACCGAAGTCGGTGTCAGCGCCCGCATGGGCTGCGCGGAGCGCCAGACGGCGGCCCTACTTCCGGAAGGCGCGGGCGGTGGACTCCAGCTCAGCCACTTCGCGTGCGCCCAGACGCCCGGGCCGGGCGCCGCGCAGCGCTGGCGACGGATCCGGGAGGTGCAGACACTCGGTGCGGGCCGCGTTGAGACCTCGTACCTCGGCGTTCCGCCCGTCGATCGGACCAGCGGGCCGTATCTGCATTGGCGCGTTCCGCTCGGGCCGGGGCGGTATCTCACGGACGCCAACCGGCTCCGTGAGGCGCTGGTGCGGGCGAGCGTCGCCGAGCTTGGGGTCGGGGAGGGGGACGACCTGTGACCCACGACCGCCCAGTCGCCCAGCAGTCGCTCGCGGCAGCGCACGGCATCGAGATGCCGGACGCGGACGCGCTGACCGGGCCCCAGCTGCTGGAGGGCTGGGACTGTGCGCTGTGCGGGCGGCGGCTCATCGCGGATCAGTTGCTCGGGACGGTCGCGTGGACCTGCGGCAGCAGGACGCGGGAGGTCGAGCTGTGGGTGTGTCGGCCGTTCTGCGGGGAGGGACTTGAGGGCGCGTAGGGCAGGGTCGGCTTACGCCGGGTATGCGTGGGTCTGGGTGGCCTTCAGCGTGGCCCACACCGGGCGGCCCGGGTGGAGGGTCAGTTCGGCTACCGCCGCCGTCGTGAGGTCGGCCAGGACGGGGAGTTCGCCGGTGAGCTCGACGCGGATCTGGTCGCCGTGGGACTCCATACCGGCCACCTCCAGCCGCCACAGGTTGCGGGCGCTGGAGTCGGGGCGGTCTCGGTGGAGGGTGACCGCGGCGGGTGGGAAGGCGACGAAGACCGGGCCGGAGAGGTCCTCGGTGGTGGTGATCGTGGTGCCGCCGTCGAGCGTCACGGTGTGGCCGTCGGCGCGGCCCTGGTAGAGGTTGAGGCCGACGAGGCTGGCGATGTAGTCGGTGCGGGGGCGGCGGGAGATGTCCGCCGGGGTGCCCTCCTGGACGATACGGCCGTCCTCCACGACCACGAGCCGGTCGGCCAGCACCATCGCGTCCAGCGGATCATGGGTGACCAGGACCGCCACCGCCGCGAAGTCGGCCAGATGGCGGCGGAGTCCGGCGCGCACGTCGAGGCGGGTACGGGCGTCCAGCGCGGCCAGTGGCTCGTCCAGGAGCAGCAACCGGGGGCGGGTGGCCAGGGCGCGGGCGAGGGCGACGCGCTGGGCCTGGCCGCCGGACAGGGCGCGGGGTTTGGCGCCCGCGCGGCCGGTCAGGCCCATGCGGTCCAGCCAGTCGGCCGCCTGCGCGCGGGCCTCCGCCTTCGGCACCCCGTGGCAGCGCGGGCCGAACGCCACGTTGTCCAGCGCGGTGAGGTGCGGGAAGAGCAGATAGTCCTGGAAGACCACGCCGACCGGGCGGTGTTCGGGCGGCGTCCGCAGCCGATGCGACGGCTCCTCCAGGGTCCGGCCGTCCAGCCGCAGCGCCCCCTCGGTGAGCGGGGTGAGCCCGGCCAGGGCGCGCAGCGCGGTCGTCTTGCCCGCGCCGTTGGGCCCGAGCAGCGCGACCACCTCGCCGGGCGCGGCGGTCAGCCGCAGGTCGAGCCGGAAGCCGCCCCGGTCGACGACGAGCCGGGCGTCGAGGCCGTCGGTGTGCGGCGCGGCCTCCTCGGTGGGGGAGGTGTCGGTGTTGGTCATGAGGCGGCGATCCAGCGGTCGCGCAGCCCGGCCAGGACCGCGATGGAGACGGCGAGGAGGACGAGGCTGAGCGCGATGGCGGCGGCCGGGTCGCTCTGGAGCGCGAGATAGACCGACAGCGGCATCGTCTGCGTACGGCCGGGGAAGTTGCCCGCGAAGGTGATCGTGGCGCCGAACTCGCCCAGCGCCCGCGCCCAGGCCAGCACCGCCCCGGCCGCCACGCCCGGCGCCACCATCGGCAGGGTGACGCGCCGGAACGCGGTGAAGCGCGAGGCGCCGAGCGTGGCGGCGGCCTCCTCGTAGCGGGGATCGGCCGCCCGTAGCGTGCCCTCGACGCTGATCACGAGGAACGGCATCGCCACGAACGCCTCCGCGACCACCACCCCCGCCGTGGTGAACGGCAGGGTGATGCCGAACGCCGAGTCCAGCCAGCGGCCCACGATCCCGTTACGGCCCAGCGCGAGCAGCAGCGCCACACCGCCCACCACCGGCGGCAGCACCAGGGGCAGGGTCACCAGGGCGCGCAGCAGCCGACGGCCGGGGAAGCGGGCGCGGGCCAGCAGCCAGGCCAGGGGCACGCCCAGCACCAGCGCCACGGCGGTGGCGGCGGTCGCGGTGATCAGCGAGAGGCGGAGCGCCTGCCATACCGCGACGCTGGTCAGCTGGTCGGGCAGGCTCCGCCAGGGCGCGCGGACCAGCAGCGCGACCAGCGGGAGCACCAGGAAGACCAGACCGGCGAGGGCGGGGAGCAGGAGCGGCAGCGGGACGCCCGCGCGGCGGCGGGGGGTGCCGCGGCGTCGTCGCCGTGG
This sequence comes from Streptomyces javensis, assembly GCF_039525925.1. Lineage (NCBI taxonomy): Bacteria > Bacillati > Actinomycetota > Actinomycetes > Kitasatosporales > Streptomycetaceae > Streptomyces > Streptomyces javensis. The sequence goes on from NZ_BAAAIF010000013.1 coordinate 115,384, forward strand.
GCCGCTGCCCAGAACCTCCGTGGGGCCGGTTGCCCCCTCTGGCTCGCCCCCGGCCCACGGCCCGGCCCCGGCCTTCGGCTCCGTCCCGGCCGCCGGCCCGGCCCCGGCGTTCCGCTCCGTCACGGCTTGAGGAAACCGGCCTGGCCGAGCACCTTCTGGCCCCGTGCCGACTTCACCAGGTCGATGAAGGCCGTGGCCCCGTCCGCGTTCTGGGCGTTCTTCAGCGGGGCGATCGGATAGTCGTTGATGGCCTGCTCCGACTCGGGGAACTCCACGCCCGCGACCTTGCCGCCCGCCGCCTTCACATCGGTCTTGTAGACGACGGAGGCGTCCACCTCCTTCAACTGCACCTTGGTCAGCGCGCCCTTGACGTCCTGCTCGTACGAGACCGGGGTGAGCTTGAGCTTGGCCGCGGTCAGCGCCTTCTGGGCCGCCGAGCCGCACGGCACTTCCTTGGCGCACAGCGCGACCTTCAGCCCGGAGTGGGTGAGGTCCTTGAGCGTCTTGATCTTCTTCGGGTTGCCAGGGAGGGTCGCGATCTCGAGCTGGTTGCGGACGAAGGTGGTCGGCTCGCCCTTCGCGTCCTTGGCGTCGGTGACGGTCTTCATCGTCTTAGGGCTCGCGGCGGCGAAGACGTCGGCGGGCGCGCCGGAGGTGATGCTGGCGGCGAGGGCGTCGCTGCCGCCGAAGTTGAAGGAGACCTTGGTGCCGGGGTGCTCCTTCTCGAACGTCTTGCCCAGCGCGGTGAAGCTCTCCTTCAGCGAAGCCGCCGCGAACACGGTCACCGTGCCGGACAGTTTCCCGGAGGAGGAACCGGAGGCGGACTTCTGGGAGGAGTCACCGGAGTCGCCGGAGTCACCGGAGGAGCAGGCGGTGAGCGTCAGGGCGGCGAGCGCGAAACCGCCCACCACACGCAGCGTCCAACGGGAACCGGAACGGGAATGGGAACGGGATCCGGAACCTGATACGGAACGGGTCGTCATGGGGTCTGTCTCTCCCTCTCTGCGACTGCTGCCTGCGCCGCCGCCTGTGCCTGTGCCGCCCTCGACGCGCGTGTTCACGGCGTTTCCACGACCACGTTGGTCGACTTGATCACGGCGACGGCCGGAACGCCCGGCTCCAGCTTCAGCTCCTCCGCCGACTCCCGGCTGATCATGGACACCACGCGGAACGGCCCCGCCTGGATCTCCACCTGCGCGGACACATCGCCGAGGATCACCTCGGTGACGATGCCCGAGAAGCGATTGCGGGCCGAGGAGCCGGGGTGGTCGCGGTCCGTGCCGCTGGCGACCTCGCGGGCGAACGCGGCGAGCGCCGGGCCCGGGATGATCCGGCGCCCCTGCTCGTCCCGTTCGGCGGTCAGCCGTCCGCTGTCGACCCAGCGCCGCAGGGTGTCGACGCTGACCCCCATCAGGGCCGCGGCCTCACCGATCCGGTACGTATGCATCCGCCGATGGTAGCGCCGCATCTGCGAGCCGGTACATGGTGATCAGGTGGTATCCATCCAACGATTCGGGTACGGAGGCTGGCATCTGCGCAGGCTGCGGGCGGTGACGGCTCGCGGACGCCAAGCGCTCCGCCGGGAAGTGGCGCGAGGTGTGGTCGTTCATCCGCGGCTGCGTCGTGGCTGATCGCGCCCGCGCGGCGGAGCCGCACATCGACACAGCCCCGCGCCCCTTCGGGGCGCAACCGAACCGCACCGGACTTCAGCGAGGCCGCTCAGGGCTCCTCGTCCGTGCCGTCCGCCGACTCGTCCAGCTCGTCCAGCTCCCCCAGCTCCGCCAGTTCCCCCAGCGTCACCGGCGCCGCGAACGGCCGTGCCGACAGCGGCCGCAGATCCTCCGCCGCGGCCGGGCGGCCGGTCAGCGACGCGGTGACGGCGGCGACCGCGAAACCGCAGATCCGGCCCTGGCACCAGCCCATCCCCGGGCGGGCCAGGAGCTTCATGGTGCGGGGGTCCTCGGCGCCGAGGTCGGTACGGGCGCGGCACAGCTCCCCGTAGGTGACCTCCTCGCAGCGGCAGACCACCGTGCGCCCGGTCAGCCGCTCGGTCCACCCGTCGGGCACGGGGTACGTGCGGTGCAGCGCGGCGGCGAAGGCCCGGCCGTGGCGGATCGCGGTGCGCAGCCGCCGTACGGCACGCGGATCCACTGGCAGCCCGTGGGCCGCCGCCAGCGACAGGGCGGCCAGCCGTCCCTCGGTGACGGCGAGCGCGGCGCCGCCCACGCCCGTGGTCTCCCCCGCGGCCAGGACGTCCGGGACGGTGGTGCGCTGACGGGCGTCGACCACGGCGACGAGGGACCCGTCGAGGTCGCGCCGGGTGGCGGCGCCGACCATCAGGGGCAGTTCGAGGGCGGGGGTGAACCCCCAGCCCAGCGCCACCAGATCGGCCTCGAGCACCTCGCCGCCGTCGAGCCGCACCCCGCGCACCCGATCCTCGCCCAGGATCTCGGTCACCGCGGCCCGCGTCCGGTACGGGATGCGGTGGCGGGCCATCAGCGCCGCGTACCGCACCGCCTCGGCGGACTTGGCGGGCGCCCGCACCGCCCCGTCCAGGTGGCGCAGCCAGCCGTGCGCCGGGTTGGCCTCGCACACGGCGAGGACGCGCACCCCGGCCTCGGCCAGGCCCGTCGCCACCGGCAGCAGGAACGGGCCCGTGCCCGCGACCACCGCGCGCCGCCCCGCCGCCGCCCGATGCCCCTTCAGCAACGCCTGAACGCCGCCCGCCGCCATCACCCCGGGCAGCTCCCAGCCGGGCAGCGGCAGTTGGCGGTCGTACGCACCGCAGCAGAGCACCAGCGAGCGGGCCCGCACCCGGTCCCGCTCGACGGGGGCCGTGTCGTACGGACCGTTCAGGCGCAGGGTGAACGGCCCGCTGTCCGGGCGGGGCCGGTCGATCAGCCAGACCTGATGGCCGGGCAGGTAGTGGAGACGGCCGAGGTGGCGCTGGTGGCGCAGCCGGGCGCGGAGGCGGGCGAAGAGCCGCCCGTGGTGGTGGCGAGGTGGCGTCGAGCGCTCGTCGTGGCGCCAGTACTGGCCGCCGGGCAGCCGCCCGGCGTCGATGAGCACCACGTCCAGGCCCGCCTCCGCGGCCCCGACGGCCGCGGCGAGCCCGGCGGGACCCGCGCCCACGACGGCTACGTCGTACATCGGCCGATCAGTCGCCATCGCCGCCATCACCGTCGCCGCCCATCGCCATCGCCGCCGTCACCATCGCGGCCGTCGCTGCCGCCGCCATCGCTGTCATCGCCGCCATCGCCATCGCTGTCATCACCATCGCTGTCATCACCATCGCGACCGCCCTCCGCCGACAGCCGCATCCCGTCCCGCGCCGGGACCAGGCAGGCCCGCTGTCCCGGGCGGCCGTCCACGGTGATCAGGCAGTCGAAGCAGACCCCGATCCCGCAGAACAGCCCGCGCGGTCTGCCCTCGCGCCGCGTGGTCCGCCAGGCCACGATCCCGGCGGCCACCAGCGCCGCGCCCACGCTCTGCCCCGGCCGCGCGGTGACCGTCGTACCGTCGAAGGTCAGCCGGTAGGACGACGGCCCCGTGCGCTCGTCACTCCCCGCGTGGCTCATCCGCACCACCCTCATCGAAGCGTTCGGGGGCGAACGGCGTCAGGTCCAGATCCGTCGCCTCCCCCGTCAGCGCCTGCGCGATCAGCTTCCCCGTCCCCGCCGCGAGGCCGATCCCCGCGCCCTCGTGGCCGCAGGCGTGCCACAGTCCGGGGGCGCGCGGGTCGGGGCCGATGACCGGCAGATGGTCGGGGCAGTACGGCCGGAAGCCCGCGTACACGCGCATCGCCCGCACCGACGCCAGCGTCGGGAACAGCCCGATGGCGCCCCGGGCCAGCGCCCGTACGGCAGCGGGGGAGGGTCGGCGGTCGAAGCCGACCCGTTCCCGGGTGGAGCCGATCAGCACCGTGCCGCCGCCCGTGCCCTCGACGACCGGCGACGCCTGGAGCTCCGCGTCCGAACTGGCCACGGCGTCCACGTAGTCGGCCGCGTAGACCTTGTGCCGTACGGTCGCGGGCGGCAGTGGTTCGGTGACGAGGACGAAGCCGCGGCGCGGCAGCACCGGCAGCTCGACGCCCGCGAGCCCGGCCACCGCACCGGCCCAGGTGCCCGCCGCGTTCAGGACGGCGGGGGCGCTGACGGTGCCGTGGGGTGTCCGTACGCCGGTGACCGGGGCACCCGCGCCGCCGTTTCCCGGGGCGGCCGGGGCACCCGCGCCGCCTCCCGGGGCGACCGGAGTTGCCGGGGCACCCGCGTCCCCTCCCCCCGGCGTGGCCGGGCCACCCGTACGCCGTCCTCGCCGGAGGAACCCCACCACCTCCGTCCCCGTCCGCACCACCGCCCCGCGCCGCCGCGCGAGCCGCAGCAGATGGGCCGCCGCCAGCATGGGCTGCACCTGGGCGTCCTGCGGATACAGCGCGCCCCCGGCGGCCTCGCGGGTCAGCCGGGGTTCGAGGGCGGGGAGTTCGGCCCCGGACACCTCCCGTACGACGACACCACGGGCCCGCTGCCGCTCGGCCAGCGTCCGCAGCGCGCCCAGGGCGGCGGGCGTGGAGGCGACCACCAGCCCGCCCTTCTGCTCGAACTCCCACCACTCGCCGTACGGGCCCAGGTCCTCGCCCCACACCTGCCGCGAGTACCGCGCCAGCTCCAGCTCCGGGCCCGGCTCCTTGTCCGAGACCAGGACGTTTCCCTCGCCCGCGCCCGAAGTGCCGCCCGCGATGGCGCCCCGGTCGACCACCACGACCCGCAGCCCGGCCAGGGTGGCGAACCAGGCGGCGGCCGCGCCGACGACTCCGGCGCCGATGACGACGAGGTCGGCGGTCTTCGGCAAGTCCTGGGAGGCCCATCCACCCCGAGTCACGGGCCACCGGCCCACAGTCCGCGCACATGGCCGATATGGCGATGCGTCATGGCCTCGGCACCGCGTGCGTCCCCCGCCTCCACGAGGTCCACAAGCGCGTGGTGTTCGGCCGCCGACCGGCCCAGCCGCCCGCTCTCCAGCAGCGGGATGAGCCCCAGCAGCCGGGTCTGGGAGCGCAGTTCGGAGACCACGTCCACCAGCCGCCGATTCCCCGCGTGGCCGAGCAGGGTGAGATGGAAGACCCGGTCGGCCTCGATGTAGCCGATGAGGTCGCCGCGTTCGGCCGCGTCCACGATGGCCTGGGCCAGCTCCCGCAGCACGGGCAGGTCCGCGGGCGGGATACGCGGGACGGCCGCCCGTACGGTGGGCGGCTCGATGAGCAGCCGGATGGCCGCCAGGTCGTCCAGGTCCTGCTCGGAGACCTCGGTGACCCGGAACCCCTTGTTGGGCACCGAGACCACCAGCCCCTCCTTCACCAGGTCGAGCATCGCCTCGCGGACGGGCGTGGGGGAGACGTCGAAGCGGGCGCCGAGGGCGGGTGCCGAGTAGACGGCGCCGGGGGCGAGCTCACCGGAGATGATGCCCGCGCGCAGGGCGTTTCTGACCCGGTCGCGCAGACTTTCGCGCTTGCCGAGCGGCTCAATGCTGGTGCCGCGGCCACGGGGAGCGGATCCGGTCATGTCCCATCCACCACCGATCTCCCCTCTCTACACCAGGAACCCGGCCGGGAACGGATCCTCGGGGTCGAGATGGAACTGCGCGGTGCCGGTGACCCATGCCCGCCCCGTGATCGAGGGCACGACGGCGGGCAGCCCCGCCACCGTGGTCTCCTCCAGCAGCCGCCCGATGAACCGCGTCCCGATGAACGACTCGTTCACGAACTCCTCGCCGAGCCCCAGCTCACCGCGTGCGTACAGCTGCGCCATCCGCGCGGAGGTGCCGGTGCCGCAGGGGGAGCGGTCGAACCAGCCCGGGTGGATGGCCATCGCGTGGCGGGAGTGGCGCGCCGTCGAGCCCGGGGCCTGGAGGTAGACATGGCGGCAGCCGGTGATGTCCGGCCGCTCCGGGTGGTGCGGCGGGTCCTGCGCGTTCACCGCGTCCATGATCTTCAGCCCGGCGGTCAGCAGCTCCTGCCCGGCCGCCCGGTCGAAGGGCAGCCCGAGGGCGTCCAGCTCCACGATGGCGTAGAAGTTGCCGCCGAACGCGATGTCGTAGCGCACCTCGCCGAAGCCGGGCACCCGCACCGTACGGTCGGTGGCCAGGGAGAACGCGGCCACGTTGCGGATCGTCACCGAGGTGGCGGCCCCGTCGCGCACGGCGACCTCGGCGACCACCAGACCCGCCGGGGTGTCCAGGCGGATGGTGGTGACCGGCTCCCGCACCTCGACCATCCCGGTCTCGACCAGCACGGTGGCCACGCCGATGGTGCCGTGGCCGCACATGGGCAGCACCCCGGACACCTCGATGAAGAGCACCCCGTGGTCCGCGTCCGGCCGGGTCGGCGGCTGGAGGATGGCGCCGCTCATCGCGGAGTGGCCGCGCGGTTCGTACATCAGCAGGGTGCGCAGATCGTCGCGGTGCTCGATGAACCACTGCCGGCGCTCGGCCATGGTCGCGCCCGGGAGCGTCCCCACCCCGCCGGTGACCACCCGGGTGGGCATGCCCTCGGTGTGGGACTCCACGGTGTGCAACACCCGCCGCGACCTCATGAACGCCCCCTCGATACCGCGCCCCGCACCGACACGGCCCTCACCGATACCCCAGCGCGAGCACCGTCTCGGTCTCCCGGACGACCCGGGCCGCCACCTCCCCGGCCAGCCGGGAGCGCGGCGGGCGGCAGGCTCCGCCCCGCAGCCCGGCCAGGTCCATGGACGCCTTGATGGCCTGGACGAACTCGGTCCTGGAGTCCCAGCGCAGCAGCGGATGCAGCGCCCGGTACAGCGGCAGCGCCTTCTCCAGATCCGCGCCGACGCCCGAGGTGGCGAGCCGGTACAGCTCCACGGTGGCGTCGGGAATCGCGTTCGGATACCCGGCGATCCACCCCACTGCCCCGGCGAGCCCCAGCTCCAGCAGCACGTCATCGGCGCCGATCAGCAGGTCAAGACCGGGGGCGCGCTCGGCGATCTCGTACGCCCGCCGCACATCCCCGCTGAACTCCTTGACCGCGACGATCAGCCCCTCCCCGTGCAGCTCGGCCAGGAGCTCCGGGGTGAGGTCGACCTTGGTGTCATGGGGGTTGTTGTACGCCACCACCGGCAGCCCGGCGCGCGCCACCTCCCGGTAGTGGCCGACCACGGCGTCCCGGTCGGCGCGGTAGCTGTTCGGCGGCAGCGCCAGCACCGCCCGCGCCCCGGCCTCCCCCGCCTGCTCCGCCCACCGCCGGCTCTCCAGCGCCCCGTACGCCGCCACCCCCGGCATCACCCCGAACCCCTCGGGCGCCGCCTCCACCGCCACCCGCACCACCCGCGCCCGTTCCTCGTCCGTCAGGGTCTGGTACTCCCCCAACGACCCATTGGGGCAGACCCCGTCACAGCCGTGCTCGGCGAGAAACCGCACATGGGCGGCGTAGCCCTCGTAGTCGACCGACAACTCGTCATCGTCATGGAACGGAAGCGCCGTGGCGACATGAACGCCACGCCAGGGCGCGGAGAGATCGGGCATGCGGAACCTCCTGGGGGAGGGGACCGGACCACCGGATTTCCCTCCGAAGATAGCAGTGCAATGTCACACCGCACAGCCCTCGGCACGAGGGGATGGGCTCACCGGAAGTCACCGATAACGCACAGGAGTTCACAGCGCGAACTGTGCGGTCTATACCTTTTGCGGGTGTGGCCTTTCTGTCGCACGAGACGTTGAACGTGACTACTATTCACGTTGATTCGGCCGGATCCCACGGCTTGTCAGGTGGCCGCTCATCCAAAACGGGGACTGCTCTTCGTCTCTTGTCAGCCAGGTCACCGGCGTGAAAGGCTCGGCCCGCCCCGTAAGGGGAATCCCCAACTCCGAGGCATCGCTGTGCTGTTGGCTGGCCATCAGGCGGCCCGTTTGTGAGAGGGTTGCCCCCCGGCGGGGGCGCCGCTGTTCGTGAGTGAGGAATTGCCTCCATGCCCGACCACTCATCCCCCAGGGAATCGCCCGGGGACGGCTCCCCGAAGCGTCGCGGGGTCGCCGAGGCGCCCGGCGAGGATGTCGATGGCGCGGCGTCCGCCACGGCGTTGCTGGGCGCGTACTGGGACGCGGTCGCCGATTACGCGGAGCTGTGCACCAACACCCCGGAAGACGGGATGCGGCTCGCCACCGAGGCGTTCCGGCGGGGCATCCGGGAGACCCGCAACCGCCGTACCCGGGGCTTCGGCAAGCGCCTCCCCTGGCTGCCGCTCTTTCTGACCGCCGTACGGAAGACCGCCGCCGACTGGGTCGCCCACCGGCACGGGGACCGGCTCAACCCGGAGCTGCGGACCTGGCTGGCCTCCGACCTCGCCGCCCGGTTCGCCGCGCCGCCCCGCGACCAGCCGCTCGCCCTGCGCGCGCTGCGGGACCTGCCGGAGGCGGACGGGGAGCTGCTGTGGCTGGTCGAGGTGGAGGCACGCTCCACGGAGGGGGTGGCACGGCAGCTTGGGTACGACCCGGACTACGCCACCGAGGAGATCGCCCGGGTCCGCGCGGCCTTCCGCGAACGGTGTCAGCGCGCCCATGTGGACACCCTCACCGACGAGGAGTGCCGCAGCTACGCCAAGCTGCTGGACGCCGCCACCCGGGCGCCCGACTCCCCCTCACCCGCCGACCTGTGGCAGCACCTCGCCCGCTGCCGGACCTGCCGGGACGCCGCCACCTGCATGTACGTGGACGGCGCCGGGCTGCCCGGCGCGCTGGCGGGCGGGGTCATCGGCTGGGGCGCGAGCCTCTACCTCAAGCGGCGCCGCGCGCTCGCCGAGCGGGCCCCGGGCGCCGCGCCCAGCGCCCGCGCCGCGGCCCCCACCGCGCACGCGGTCCGCGCCCCGCTGCGGGAGCCGCTGCGCGACCGGGTCCTGGACGTGATGGGGGCGCGGCGGAGCAGACGGGCCGGTGGCGTGGAGGGCAGAGCCGGCGCGGGTGGCAGAGCCGGCGCGGGCGGCAGAGCCGGTGCGGGCGGGGCCGATGGCGCGAGCGGAGCTCGCTCCGGGGGGCACCGGGTCGTCCGGAGCCGCGCCGCCCGCCGCCGGTTACGCAGAGCCCGTACGACGGTGATCCTGGCGGTGATCGCCGTCGTCGCCCTCGCCGCACTGGTCGCGATGACGAGAACCGCCGCCGACTCCGACAACCGCACCGGCGGTTCGATGGGCCCCGAGGTGACCCCCGGCAGTCTGGGCCCCGCCACCTCGTACCCGAACGACCCAGGCGCCCCCGCCTCGCCCAGCCCCTCGAAGAGCGAGGGCGGGAAGGACGGGAAGGGCTCCGGCGCGGGGCACCAGAAGGAGCCCGGGCGCTCCCCCGGCCCGTCCCCCTCGTCCTCCAAGGGCTCCGGCTCCGCGTCCGGCCACGGCGGCGAACCGCCCTCCCACGACCGGAAGCCCGGCGGCGACGCCGACTGCACGGCCCGTTTCCAGCTGGTCAACGAGTGGCCCGACGGCTTCCAGGCCGCCGTCACCCTCACCTCCCGCGAATCCCTCGATGGCTGGCGGGTCACCTGGACCTTCCACGACTCCCAGCGGGTGACGCAGATGTGGAACGGGGAGTTCACCCAGCACGGCTCGAAGGTGACCGCCACTCCGGCCGACTACAACAAGCGGGTCAAGTCCGGTGACTCCCTCTCCGTGGGCTTCCTCGGCTCCTGGAGCGACGGCAACCGGCCGCCCGGCTCCTTCACCCTGAACGGCCGCCCCTGCGCGGGCTGACGGCGCCCACCTTCCACGACCGCTCCGCACCACCCGGATGGCGGAACAAGACCTCCGCCCCCGGGGGAATCCATCCCGGAATGAGCAGTGTCCTCAGCGGCATCGTCACCCTGCCCCCCGACGCCCCCGCCGGGCGGGCGGCGCGGGTGGTGGTGGAGGTGCGCAACGTGTCCCGCGCCGACACCCCCGAGTCGATCGTGGCCGCGCAGGTCCTCACCGATGTGCCCCTGAGCCCGGGCGGCCATGTCCCGTTCAGCGTCACCGTCCCCGGTGAGCTCGTCCCGGGCGACAACTACGGGCTGCGGGTTCATGTGGACGTCAGCGGCTCCGGGGTCATGGAGAGCGGCGACCTGGTCAGCGCCGAGGCCGGCCCCGTACCGGCGGGATCCACCGCGGGTCTGATCGCCCCGGTCACGCTCGTCTGAGGTGACGGGCCCCGGCGCCGTGGGGTCGCGCCGGGGCCGCGTCCCGTGGTCAGTCGTCGTTCGCGGCGTCGGAGTCCGCCCTGTTCGCCGCCGACTCCGCGTCGTCCACCAGCTTGTTCAGCTCGTCCAGCTCGGAGGCGGACGGAGCCGGTGCGGTGGCTGACGGGGCGGACGTCCCCGATGAGCCGTTCGCGTCGTCCGAGCCGTCCGAACCGCCCTTGCCACCGCCGCAGCCGGTGACCAGCGCGGCGCAGAGCAGCGCCGTGGCGGCCAGGGCCCAGGGGCCGCGCTTCACTTGGCCGATTCCTTACCGCCGCCGGAACCGCTGCCGGAACCGCTGCCGGAACCACTGCCGGAAGAGTCGCCAGTACCGCTGCCGGATCCCTCGCCGCGCGTGGCGCACCACTTCTGGACCTTCGAGAGGTCCTTCTGCCGCTGCTCGAGCGTCGGCACGAGGGACCTGCGGAAGGTGAGCTTGTGGTTGAGGAACGTCTGGACCTCGGTGTGGTCCGCCTTCTTCGCCCGCTCGACCCGCTTCGTCAGCCGGGCCACGGACCCGCGGACGGTCGCCGGGCCCTTCAGCCGCTTCAGCGCGCGGTCCAGCCGCTTGTCGATCCTCTTGGCGCGCTTGCACAGCCCCCGGGAGCCGTCCCCCGCCCCCTTCGGCGCCTTCGCGCTGGGGGAGGCGGCCGGTGTGGAGGCCGGGGCGCCGCCGTCCGCCGCCGCGATGCCCACCGGACCGAGCAGGGCGGCGGTGGCCGCGCACGCCACGAGGGCGCTCTTTCCACGGTGCATGGTGCTGTTCCTTCCCTGGGAACCGAACGGCCGGGGAGGGGCCCGGCCGTCCCGGACCGGGGAAACCCTAGGAACCTTCTTTGTGGAAACTCTGTGGACCGGAGTGACCGCTCTTACCGCGCCTCGGTGGGCCGCAGGACGAACCCCACGCCGCGCACCGTGTGCAGCATCCGCGGCCGGCCACCCGCCTCCAGCTTGCGGCGCAGATAGCTGACGAAGGTGTCCACGGCGTCCGTACGGACGTCGAAGTCATAGCCCCAGACGCGATCCAGCAGCTGATCGCGGGTGAGCACGATCCCGGCGTTGCGCGCGAACACGTCCAGCAGCTCGAACTCGCGCCGGGTCAGCCGCAGCGCCACCCCGTCCAGCCACGCCTCCCGGGCCTCCGGCACCATCTCCAGCGCACCGGCCCGCACCCGGTCGGTGGCGGCGGGCGGACGGCGGCGCAGCAGGGCGTGCAGCCGCAGCACCAGCTCCTGGAGCGCGAAGGGCTTGACGAGGTAGTCGTCGCCCCCGGCCTGGAGCCCGGCCACCCGGTCGGCCACCTCGTCGAGGGCGGACAGCATCAGGACGGGCACGTCATTGCCGTCCGCGCGCAGGCTGCGGCACACCTCGATCCCGCTGAGGTCGGGCATGGAGATGTCCAGGACCACCACATCGGGCGCCCCGTCGCGCAGCGCGGCCAGCGCGGCGTGGCCGCCGTCCGCGAGGGTCACGGCGAACCCGTTGAGCCGCAGCCCGCGCTCCAGGGACCGCCGGATGGCCGCGTCGTCATCCGTCACCAGAACGCGGCCGCTGCCCGTGCCTGCCATGCCCGTACCACCTCCGGCCCGGCATGCTACGTGCCCCGCCGTGCGCACGGCCCCCGTTCCAGGGACCCGGGCCCTGGCCTTCGGGCCACGGGCATGGTCTTTGGGCCACGGGCCTGGTCTTCGGGCCACGGGCCTGGCCTTCGGGCCACGGGCCTGGCCTTCGGGCCACGGGCCTGGCCTTCGGGCCACGGGCCTGGTCTTTGGGCCACACACATGGCCTTTGGGCCAATTGACTCCGTCCCGTCCGCGCCGTGGGATTGGCCTGGTTCACCCTTTTCCCGCCGCGCCCGCCCAGGAGCCGGTGTGTCCCGCGCCCGCGAAGGAGCCAGCGTCGTGTCCCAGCCCGCCACCGCCCCGGATGCCCTGGACGCCGCCCCTGGTGCCCCGGACGCCGACCTGGACGCCCTGGACGCGCTGGGGCCCAAGGGTCCCTACCGCTCCCGCCACCGGCTCACCGTCAACGATGTCACCGGCGTCCCGATGGCCGAACTCTCCCTGGTGCCCCGGCTGTTCGTCACCCGGGCGTTGGCCGCGCTGCGCGCCGCCGACACCCTGCCCCTGGAGCGGCGGCTGGCCGCGCTGAAGCGGGCCGGGGAGCTGTTCGCCACCGGCACCGTGGCCGGGATGCCGTACGCGGCGTACGAGGGCGCGGTGTGCCGGATGTCGGGCACCCCGCTCGCCAACGTGCGGATCGCCGTGGAGGCGATACGGCTCAGCGCCACCGATGCGCACCGCAGCGTCCAGGCGGCCCGCCCGGTGGGCGCGGTGGGCGATTGGCGCGATCCGTACGCCAGGAGCGGCACCGCGGTGTGGATCCGGCGCGGCGATGTCTTCGCGGTGCACGCCGCGGGCAACCACCCCGCCGTGCACGCCCTGTGGCTGGAGGCGCTGGCGCTGGGCTACCGGGTGGCCGTACGCCCCTCCCGCCGTGAGCCGCTCACCCCGTACCGGCTGGTCAGCGCCCTGCGCGAGGCGGGGTTCGGCCCGGATCAGGTGGTGTTGCTGCCCACCGACCACGACGCGGCCGGGGAGATCCTGCACGGCGCGGACCTGTCCATGGTCTACGGCGGGCAGGAGGTCATCGACCGCTACGCCGCCGATCCGGCCGTGCTGCCCAACGGGCCCGGCCGCTCCAAGATCCTGATCACCGCCGACCGGGAGTGGCGCGACCACCTCGATGTCGTCGTCGACTCCGTCGCCCGCCACGGCGGCACCGCGTGCGTCAACGCCACCGCCGTGCTCGTCGAGGGCGATCCGGCACCGGTCGCCGAGGCGCTGGCGGAGCGGCTCGCCACCCTCCCCAGCCTGCCGCCGCAGGACGAGAAGGCCGTGCTGCCGGTCCATCCGCTCGAGGTCGCGCGCGGCTTCGAGCGCCTGCTGCTCGGCAAGGCCGCGGGCGCCCGGGCGTGGCTGGGCGGCGACGGCGTGGTGGACGACCTCGGCGACGGCAGCGCCGCCCTCCGCCCCGCCGTCTTCCAGGTCGACGATCCGCGGGACCCGCGGCTGGGCGTGGAGCTGTCGTTCCCCTGCGTCTGGGTGGCCCCCTGGACGCGGGAGGCGGGGGTCGCCGCGCTCCGGGACAGCCTGGTGGTCACGGCGATCACCGGGGACGAGGCGCTGCTGGACGGGCTGCTCGCCGAGCCGTCCATCAAGAACCTCCACATCGGCGACCACCCCACCCACTGGATCGCGCCGGGCATCCCGCACGACGCGTATCTCGGCGAGTTCCTGATGCGTACGAAGGCCGTCATCCGCGGCTGACCCCATGAGCCCACTGCCGCCATCCGCGAGGAGCATCCCGTGCCGACAGCTTCCCTTTCGGTGCTCGACATCCCCTTCGACGAGCGCCCCGACCCCGATGAGTACATCCGCGCCGCCATGGAGTGGCACTTCGGCCCGGACACCGGCTCCCCGTTCTGGCTGCGGAAGGCGGAGACGCTGGACTTCGATCCGCGGCGGGACGTGAAGGGCGTCGCCGATCTCGCGCTCTTCCCCAATGTCACCGGGGAGTTGCGCGAGGTGCCGGTGCGCGATCTGATCCCGCGGGGCTACGGCGCCGACGCCCGGATCGTCGGGGTCTTCGAAAGCGGCGGCACCACCGGCGCGCCCAAGCGGATCGTGTGTCTGCGCGACTGGCTGGACCGCCTCACCCATGGGCTGAGCGCCGACCTCGACGGGCTCGGCATCCCGCGCGGGGTGGACTGGCTCGCCATCGCCCCCAGCGGCCCCCATATGGTCGGCGAGATGGTCGCGGGCACGGCCGCCCGGCACGGTGGGCTGATGTTCCGCGTCGACATGGATCCGCGCTGGGTGAAGAAGCTGATCTCCGGCGGGAAGGCCGAGGAGACCGACGCCTATGTGAACCACCTGGTGGAGCAGGCGGCGTACGTCCTGCGCACCCAGGACATCGGGGTGCTGATGACCACCCCGCCGCTGCTGGAGCGGCTGGCCCGGCACGACGACCTCGTCGAGCTGATCGGGGACAAGGTCAAGGGCATCATGTGGGGCGGCGCCCATATGGACGCCGACACCCGCGATCTGCTGCGCTCCGAGGTCTTCCCCGGCTGTGCGCTGTACGGCACCTACGGCAACACCATGATCCTTGGCGGTGCCACCGAGCGGCTGGGGCTCGGCCCGGACGAGCCGTGTGTCTTCGATCCGCGTACGCCGTTCGTCACCTTCTCGGTGGTGGACCCGGCGAGCGGGCGGCCGGTGCCGTACGGCGAGCGGGGCCAGGTGGTGATGAACCACGTCAGCAAGTCCGCCCTGCTGCCCAACAACCTCGAGCGGGATCTGGCGATCCGGGTCCCGCCGCCGGAGGGCGCGGTCGGGGACTCGGTGGCCGATGTGGGGCCGGTGGCGATGTTCGACGACGAGGTCGTGATCGAGGGCGTCTACTGAGACATCCGGACGCCGGGGGTGGCGGCGCGGCCGGCACCGCGCCGCCACCACCGCCCGGCACCGCGCCGCCACCAGGCGTTTGCCGCGTTCCGCCATGGACCCATTCAGTCGCGACAGTCGCAGTGGTTACGATCTGGCGCGATGGGCAGAGGGCAGCGCGGAGGAAAGGCCCGCGTACGGAGGGGCCACATGGACCACATACGGAGGGACCCGGTGCGCGGCACCGTGCCCTCCGTGCTCTGCCGTGCCGTGCTGCTGCTCGCCGCGGCGATATGGGTGGCGCCCTCGTGCGTCCATCCCGCCGCCGGCCATAACGCCCTGTCGACGGGGTGCCGCCCGCACCGCCCGGCGGAGACCGCGTCGGCCCAGCCGCACGAGGAGCCGGTCGCGTATCCGGTCCCGGGGCACCGCCCGTTCGACACCTCCGGCTCGGGCACCGGAAGCGACGACTGTGTCGCGGGCCCCCGGGGAGTGGTCCAGGCCCTGGTGCCCACGCCCGTACCCCCGCCCTCCCTCGCCGAGGTTCCGCCGCCGGACGGCCCCCGGGACCCGGACTCCGCCCGGGCGCCGCCGGACCACCCCGTCCGCGCCCTCGGCCTCCACCAACTCCAAGTACTTCGGACCTAGGCCGACGCCGGTCACCGCGAAGCACCGCTCCACCCATCCAGTGTGCGAACTGCGCGAACTGCGCCTACCTGCGAGGTTGAGGACAGCCATGGGCTCCAAGGGATCGAAGACGAAGGGCGCGGCGGCCGACCGCCGCGCCAAGATAGAGGAGTTGCGCCGCGCCGAGAAGGCGCGCGAGCGCCGGTACCGGATCATCACCATCACCTCGGTCACGGTGATCGTCGCCGGGCTGGCCGTCGGGGGTTACTTCCTCGTCGACGCGAGCGACAAGAAGGAGAAGAAGGAGGCCAAGGTCACCTCGTCGGTCGTGAAGACCGGTGAGTTCAAGGGCATGAAGACCTGGAAGAACCTGGGCCGGACGCATGTCCAGGGCACGGTCAAGTACGCGATGTCGCCGCCGGTCGGCGGAAACCACAACCAGGTCTGGCAGAACTGCAACGGCGATGTCTACACCAAGCCGCTGACCAAGGAGAACGCGGTGCACTCGCTGGAGCACGGCGCGGTGTGGGTGACGTACACCGACAAGGCGTCGAAGGAGGACGTCGCCGCCCTCTCGGCGCGGGTCAAGAAGACCCCGTACTCGTTGATGAGCCCCTACCAGGAGCAGGACGCGCCGATCGTCCTCAACGCCTGGGGCAACCAGCTGGACATCCAGAAGGCGTCGGACCCGCGGGTGGCCGACTTCTTCAAGAAGTTCGTCCAGGGCAAGCAGACCCCGGAGCCCGGCGCGTACTGCACCAACGGGAAGACTTCGTGAGCGACGGGACCGCCGTCGGCCGCGCCTCCCGCCAGCCGCTGGTGGCGGGGATCGCCGCCGCCCTCGCCCTGCTGACGCTGGTGGCGGTGGCGGTGCTGTGGCTGACGAGCGACCGCTCGGAGGGCTCGACCGACGCGGGGACGCCGAAGGACACCTCGGCCGAGGCCGGTTTCGCCCGCGACATGTCCGTCCACCATCAGCAGGCGGTGGAGATGTCGTTCATCGTGCGCGACCGCACCGACGACGACGAGGTGCGGCGGCTGGCGTTCGACATCGCCAGCACCCAGGCCACCCAGGCCGGGATGTTGCAGGGCTGGCTGGACATGTGGGGGCTGGACAAGACGTCCGAGGACCCGCCGATGACATGGATGAAGCACATGTCATCGGACGACATGGAGGGCATGGACCACGGCTCGATGAAGGGCATGGGCTCCGCGTACAAGCCGCACGACGGCTCGCTCATGCCGGGCATGGCCACCAACAGCCAGCTCGACGAGTTGCGCAAGGCCAAGGGCAAGGCGGCCGAGGTGCTCTACCTGAAGCTGATGACCGCCCATCACAAGGGCGGCGTCGAGATGGCGAAGGGGGCGGTCGAGCTGGTCAAGGACTCGACCGAGAAACACCTGGCCCAGACGATGGTCCAGGGCCAGCAGTCGGAGATCCAGCTGATGGCCGACATGCTCAAGGCACGCGGCGCGTCCTCCTGACACCCGCCGATGGCGCCCCTGCGGCGGGGGCGCCATCAGTCCTTCCGCACGAACACCCCGGACCGGACCGCCTGATACGTCGCCTCGACGGTGGTGTGCACCAGCCGCTGGTCGATGGACCCGCGCAGGATGAGCACCCGGTAGTAGATCGGCGCCCCCAGCGCGGCGATGACCTCCCGCGCGTCGGTGCCCTCGGGGATGTCCCCGCGCTCCACCGCGTTCCGCACGATCAGGGTCACCTCCTCGGTCCGCCGTACGAACGCGCTACGGACGATCTCCTCGACCCTGGTGTCATGCGCGGCGGCCGCGAGCAGCCCCTGCATGACATTGCGGTTGCGCAGGGCGTTGTTGAAGTCCGCGATGGCCTGGGTGAGTTCGGTCAGATCCCGGTGGAAGTCACCGGTGTCCGGGGTGGGCAGCGTTGAACTCCGCTCCGCCAGCAGATCGACGACCACCCCCTCCACCGTGCGCCAGCGCCGCCGGATGGTCGACACATGCACCCCCGACCGCCGCGCGAGCCGATCGAGGGTGAGCTCGGCGAACGAGTCGCTGTCGAGCTCCTCGTACGCGGCCGCCAACACGGCCGCCCGAGTCCGGGCCGTACGCCCCCCGGGGCGAGCCGACCCATGCGGTGGTCGCTCTGTCATGACGCGCCGACTCTACGGCCCCTCCACCCTCGTGAGCACCAGATCTTCACGCCCTCCGGACGCCGAACGCCCGGTAACCCATTGCACGGCGTACACGCCCCTCGCTAGTGTGACACCCGTTACCTAATGCTCGCGACAGCGCATTAGGCCAACACGGCGCAGAGTTTGCCGGACCTTCCTCACGAGGGGAAGGAAGGTCCAGCACGCTCCTCTTCTTCCTCCCGGTCTTCGGCCCCTGGACGACCGCACTCGCCCCGCCGTGGCCCTGCCGGCCGGGTGAGGTCAGCCGTAGGAGGCCGACCATTTGCCGCGCGTGAAGTGACACACGCCGTCGGGCGTGATGTGCACACGGCTGCCGTAGATCGGCAGGCCGCCCTCGGCGTTCAGCCGGTGCCCACCGGGGCGCACCGCGGCTGTCACGCCGGCGAGGTTTCGCAGCGCCACCATGGACACGATGCGGTCGAAGTCCCCCGGGAGCGGCCCCGTGACGTCACAGGTGACCACCTGGGGGGACATACCTAGGGAGGCAAGCCGATCAGTCGCCGTCCCGGTCAGATACGGGTCTACGTCCATGGCCGTGACGTGCTTGCACCCGAGGCGCCGCGATGCGAGGGCGGTACTGGCCCCGGTACCCGTGCCGATCAGGCCGAGGTCGGCGCCGTCGTACAACAGCCCGTGGCGCAGCATGCGCACCACCAGGCTGGGCATGGTGCCCGACGATGTGGGCACGCCGCGCGGCCGGTCGTCGGGGCTTGCCTGGTCGGCGTGCAGCGGGCCGACGCGGGTCACCAAGGACGTGTCGGAGTAGGCCGCGCGCAGCCACGCCGCCTCGTCCGCCGACCCATCGCGCAACGCCCACGTGCCGCTGCCCGTCGGTTCCCACCACCGGGGCACGAAGACGTGCCGGGGGGTGGAGGCCACCGCGTCCCGCCACCGCGAGACGGGCGGGTCGCCTCGGCCGCGAGACGTTCGGCGTGGGGCTTCCAGTCCATGGGCCGCCTCATTCGTCGTACTTCGGGTCGCATGCTTCCTGCTCGGCGGGCGAGCAGTCCCCGCCGTCCGACGCGGGCTTGCAGTCAGCGTCACACGGGCCTCCCCCGGCGCGAGCGGGAATCGCGCTCAGCGCCTCGGCCCATGCCTCACCGCCCAGGATCGCGGCCAAGCCCCGTTCCCGGACGTTGCCGGTGGTCAGCCATCGCGCCTGGTCCCCCCACTCACCATCAGGTATCAGGCGGATGTGGTTTCCACGCTACGCCCTGGCGCACATCGCGGGTGGAGAACGTTGCCCTCTGCTGGTCCGCAAAGACGTGTCCCCCGGCGGTGCGCGAGGCGCCTCCGGGGGACGACAGGCAGTCAGTGCAGGTGGGTCGGGGTGAATTCGACGGGGAGGGCGGCCGTGCCGCGCATCATCAGGGTGACGCGCCATTCGAGCTCGTCCGCGGGGACGGAGAGGGTGACGTCCGGGAGGCGGTCGAGGAGGACCTCGATGGCGGCGGTGGCGATGACCTCGGCGATTTCGCGGGCGGCCGGGGGGCAGCCGTGTTTGCCGTGGCTGAAGGCCATATGAGCCTGGTTGCCGCCGGCGCCGTGGAAGTCCGGGCGGACGTCGGGGTCGGCGTTGGCGGCGGCGAGGCCCAGCATCAGGCAGTCGCCCTTACGGATGCGGCGACCGCCGAGCATGGTGTCATCGGCGGCCCAGCGGCCGATCCAGAACGGGACCGGGGTGTTCTCCCACAGCACCTCGTTGAGCGCCTGGCCGACGCTGCGGCGGCCGCCGGAGAGGGTGATGGCGAACCGTTCGTCCGTCAGCATCAGCCGGAGGGCGTTGCCGATCAGGTCGCTGGTGGGCTGCTGGACGGCGTAGATGGAGCCGAGCAGGTCGTTGATGATCTCGTCGTCGGTGAGCCCGGCGGGGTGGGACACCAGATGGGCGGCGACGTTGACCTGGTCCGGGTTCTCCCGGACGCGTTTGATCAGCGCCTCCATCCGGGTCTGCATCTTCTGTAGCGCGACGGGGGCGTCGTTCCCGGTGAGGTGGAGCGAATCGTCCTGGATGGCGGCGGATTCGGTGTCGTCCAGGCCGTAGAGCCGGGTCACCACCCGCAGCGGGATCTGGCTGGCGTACTCGGCCACCAGATCGGCCCGGCCGCTGCCCGCGAAGGTGTCGATCAGCTGGTCGGCGACGCGCTCGCACCCCGCGCGCAGCTCGAACTGGTCCACCGCCGCCAGGCCGTCGCAGATCGCCTCGGACCGCCGCTGGTGGTCCGCGCCCTCGCTGAAGAGCATGGTCGGGCGGTAGCCGACGAAGGTGGTCAACTCCCAGTCGGGCGGCACCAGGTGCCAGGCGTGCCAGCGGCGGGAGTCGCGGGCGTACAGATTGGGATCGGTGGTGACCCGGACCACCTCGCGGTAGCCGAGCACCGTCCAGACGGGGATCTTGCCGTCCAGCAGGATGGGCACCACCGGGCCGTGGTCCCGGAGCAGCTCGCGGTAGAGCTCCATCGGTTCGTCCCGGAACCGCTGGTAGTCCAGCGGCACCGACCCGGGGGGCACCACCCCGTCGGGCGGCGCGGGGGCCGACGGGAAGACGGGCTCGGGCGGGGCCCCGGGCGGGGCGTCCAGCGGGGACGTGGGGTCAGGGGTGGTCACGCGGTGGTCTCCCCGGCGGAGCCGTTGGTGGACAGGGAGTAGAGGTAGCGGGCGAGCGCGACCAGTACGGCCTTGCTGGAGTCGCGCTTGCGGGCGTCGCATTCGATCATCGGCACCTCGGGCGGGAGGTCGAGGGCCTCCCGCACCTCCTCCAGCGTGTGCTGCGGCTCGGTGAAGTTGTTGCGGGCCACGATGAACGGGGTGCCGTGGTGCTCCAGCCGGTCCAGCGCGTACCAGGAGTCGGAGAGCCGGTTGGTGTCCACCAGGACGACCGCGCCCAGGGTCCCGGAGAACAGCCGGTCCCACAGGAACCAGAACCGCTCCTGGCCCGGGGCGCCGAACAGATAGAGCACCATCTGCTCGTCCAGGCTGATCCGGCCGAAGTCGAAGGCCACCGTGGTGGTGGTCTTGTGGCGCACGAACGAGGCGTCGTCGATGCCGATGCCCGCCTGCGTCATCGTCTCCTCGGTGCTGAGCGGGCGGATCTCGCTGACGGACTGCACCATCGTCGTCTTGCCGACACCGAACCCGCCGACGATCACGATCTTCAGACCGTTGCTCGCGCTCTCCCGCAGCGGGGCGTGCCCGGCGCCGCCGGGGAGCGCGGTGCTCACGGTGGTCTCAGAGATTCTGGAGTGCAACGAGCACCTTCTTCAGGGTTTCGGGCCCGGGCAGCCGGCCACCGGGGCGGGCCGCATGCGGATGGCGCGCGGTGATCCGGCCGGTGTCCAGCAGATCGCACAGCAGGATCTTGACCACGCTGACGGGCAGTTCCAGATACGAGGAGATCTCCACGACCGACAGGGGGCGGCGGCACATCCGCAGGATCTTGACGTGCTCGGACTGCATCCCGGGGGTGGGATCGCTTTCGCTGACGATCAGCGTGACCATGTCGAACCGGCTCTCGTCGGCCCGGCTGCGGCCGCCGGTGACGGTGTACAGCCGGTCCGGGCCCTCCTTGTCCAGCGGACCTCGGATCATGCCTTCGCCCCGCCGCCGCTGCCGCCCGCTTCCACCCGCGGAGCGGCCCGCAGATGGTCGCCGATCTGCTCGACCAGCTCGTTCATGTTGTGGCCGATGATGCCGACATCGGCATCGTCATGGGCCACCACGGCGAGATGGGCGCCTTCGCCGGCCTCGACGATGAACAGAATCCCCCCGTGGAACTCCGTCATCGACTGCCGTACGCCGCCGCTTCCGTCGCCGAACTCGACGGACGCGCCGTGGGCGAGGCTCTGGATGCCCGACGCGATGGCCGCCAGCTGATCGGCCTGGTCCACGGACAACCCGGAGGAGAGGCAGAGCTTGAGACCGTCCCGCGACAGCACCAGGGCGTGGCGCGAGCCCGGGGTCTTCTCCAGCAGGTTCTCCAACAGCCAGTCCAAGCTGCGGTCGGTGGTGTTCATCGGCGTTCCTTCACTCACGGCTTGTCGTTCTCGGCAGGCTCGGCGGACTCGGCGGTCTCGGTGTGATCTGCGGATACCGAAGGCTCGGTGTCACACGGCGCACCGGCGGCGGATCCACCGCGGGTCGCCTGGCGGAAGGCGCCGAAGCGGGCTCCGGCCTCCTCGGGGCGTGGACGGCTGGTCTTGGGCCTGGGTTCCGTCTCGGCCGACTGGGCGGCCGCGCGGGTGGCGGCGGCCAGCGTCTCGCCACGGCGCCGCTTGGGCAGTCCGTTGACCCGCGAGGGCTGCGCGGAGGGTTCCGGCGCGGACGACGGCGCGGGGGACGGGGACGGGGGCGCCGGGGCGGTCTCCGGCGACGTGGACGGAGCGGCTGCCGGGGCGGACGCGGCCGGGGCGGGCACGACCGGGGCGGCGGACGCGCTCGTGGCGGCGGACGCGGCGGACGTCTGCCGGGGCACCCCGGTGCGGACGGTGCCCGGCGTGTCGAGTACGACGGCGTCCTGGTTGATGTGCGTGACCAGCTGCTGCGGGATCAGGACGACGACACCGGTGCCGCCCCGCGCGGACGGCCGGAAGGAGACGGTGAGCCCGTGCTTGCGGGCCAGACAGCCGACGACCGCGAGACCCAGCCGGGTGCCGGACAGGGTCATCAGGTCCAGACTCTCGGAGGAGACGGCCTTCTGGGCGCGGTCCAGGGCGGCCGGGCCCATCACCAGGCCACCGTCCTCGACGGTCACCACGACGCCCGCGTGCGTCTCCTCGACGTACACATGCACCTCCTCGGTGGGAGGCGAGAAGCTGGCGGCGTTGTCCATCAGCTCGGCGAGTGCGTGCATGACGCCCTCGGCCGCGTAACCGGCCACCGCGGCGTTGCTGGTCGAGTGGACCCGCACCCGCTGGTAGGCGCTGATCCGGCCGATCGCGCCGCGCAGCACGGACTCCATGACGATCGGCTTGGTCCAGCGGCGCCCGGAGCGGGCACCGGTCAGCACCGCGATGCTGTCCGCGATCCGGCCCGCCTGGGCGGTGGTGTGGTCCAGCTTCAGCAGATCGCCGAGGACGGTCTCGTCGTGGCGGTTCTCCATCTCCCGGAGGTCGGCCAGCATGCTGGTGGCCAGCGCCTGGACGCGGCCCGCGGCGTTGGCGCACGCGGCCATCGCGGAGGCGCGCATCCGCTCACCGTCGCCGATCTCGCGCAGCAGGGTCCGCAGCAGATACTGATGGGCCCGGCTGGTGGGGCGCTCCATGCGGGTGACCACGGTTTCCACCGAGCCGCCCGCGCGCAGTTGCCGCACCGCGGACGGAATCGTTTCCTCGGCGAGCCGGGTGGCCTCGATCTCCCGCGCGGCGGCCGCGGTCTCCAGCGCGGTGACCCGCTCCTGGAGACGGCCGATGGTCCGCGAGCGGTTGGCGGCGACCGCGAGCGCCACCCCCAGCAGCACGGCGGCGGCTCCGCAGAAGACGGCGACGAAGGCGCGCTGACCGGATGGCACCGCGGTGGTCAACCACAGCCCCGCTCCGGCGGCGACGACGGCTGCCAGCAGGGGGACGGTCAAGGCCCCGCGCATCACCGAGGGCCCTTTGTACGGATGGCTGGATATGTGTGCTGACATCTATCAGGTCCTCATGGGCGCGTTGAGGGTTTTTGGCTGGACCACGCGGACATCAAGCCGTGGGCGCCACATGTTAGTAGAGTCACGTCAGTTTGACCGGGCCCTCTCAGCACATGGATCATGACGGCCCGTCAAATCGGGGCGCCGCGCAGCGTCATGTTCCGGACGCATATGACGCTGCCATTGACGCCGCCATGTGCGCCACCGCCGTCGCCCCGCCCTGCGACGCCACGGAATCGCCGGTCCGGCCCGGAACGCCGCTACGGAATCGCCAGCTCGGCCCAGATGACCTTGCCGTCCGAGGTGTAGCGGGTGCCCCAGCGCTCGGCGAACTGGGCGACCAGGAACAGCCCCCGGCCGCCCTCGTCCGTCGTCGCCGCGTACCGCAGATGCGGAGAGGTGCTGCTGGTGTCGGAGACCTCGCAGATCAGCGCGCGGTCGCGGAGGACCTGCACCCGGATCGGGCCGGTGGCGTGCCGGATGGCGTTGGTGATCAGCTCGCTGATCACCAGCTCGGCGGAGAACGCGGCCTCGTCCAGCCCCCACTCCGCCAGCTTCCGCATGACCTCGGCGCGCACACCGGACACCGCGGCGGGGTCGGACGGCACCTCCCAGGAGGCCACGCGGTCGGCGCCCACGACCCGGGTCTGGGCCGCGATCAGGGCGATGTCATCGCTCGGGTTGCTGGGCAGCAGGGCGTCCAGCACCTTGGTGCAGATCTGGTCGGGGGTCCGGCCGGGGTGGGACAGGGCGCGGCGCAGCATCTCCAGACCGGTGTCGATCTCCCGGCGGCGGTCCTCGATCAGCCCGTCCGTATAGAGGACGAGATGGCTGCCCTGGGCCAGCTCGGCCTCGGCGGTCTCGAACGGCAGTCCGCCCAGGCCCAGCGGCGGCCCGGCGGGCAGGTCCAGGAACTCCACCGAGCCGTCCGGACGCACCAGCGCGGGCGGCGGATGACCGGCCCGCGCCATCGTGCAACGCCGCGTCACCGGATCGTAGATCGCGTACAGACAGGTCGCCCCGGTGATGCCCTCGCTGGCGCCACCACCGCCGCTGCCGTCGCCGTCCGGTCCACCCGGGCCCTCGTCCTGGTCGATCCGGGCGATCAGATCATCCAGGTGGGAGAGGATCTCATCGGGCGGGAGGTCGAGCGTGGAGAAGTTGTGCACCGCCGTCCGCAGCCGCCCCATCGTCGCCGCCGCGTGCAGACCGTGCCCCACCACGTCCCCCACCACCAGCGCCACCCGCGCCCCCGGCAGCGGAATGACGTCGAACCAGTCGCCCCCCACCCCCGACTCCGCCGGCAGATAGCGGAAGGCCACGTCCAGGGCGCTCTGGCTGGGCAGCGCGCGGGGCAGCAGGCTGTGCTGGAGGGTCACCGCCATGGTGTGCTCGCGGGTGTAGCGGCGGGCGTTGTCGATGCAGACCGCGGCGTGCGAGGCGAGCTCCTCGGCGAGGGACACCTCTTCCTGCTCGAAGGGCTCGCGCTGCTTCATCCGCCAGAAGTTGACCACGCCCAGCAGTACGCCCCGGGCCCGCAGCGGCACGGTGACCAGCGACCGTACGCCGTACTCGATGACCTTGGCGGTCTGCTCGGGGTCCTGGGCCTGCCAGCCGGTGGCCTCGGAGAGATCGGCCTCCACGACCGGCTCGCCCCCGCTCAGCCCGAACGCCTGGGGCGAGGACGGAACGAACGCGAAGACCCGGCCGACCGGATAGAAGGGGTGGTCGGGCCGGATGCCGTGGACCGCCGACCGGCGCATCTCGACACCGCCGACGACCAGCGGCTCATCGCCGCGCGCCACGGGTTCCGCCAGGTCGACCGTGACGAAGTCGGCGAAGCGGTCCACCGCCACCTGCGCCAGCTCCTCGGCGGTACGGCTCACATCGAGCGTGGTACCGATCTCCACACTCGCGTCGTACAGCAGCTTGAGCCGCTTCTGGGCCACTTCGGCACGGCCGGAGAGGGCGCGCAGCTCGGTGGAGTCGCGCAGGGTGGCGACGCTGCCGGGTGGTCCGCCGGCCCGGTCGGTCAGCCGGTTGTTGATCGCCAGCAGCCGGTCACCGGCCACCAGCACCTCGTCGGTGACATCGCGCCCGGAGGCCAGGACGTCGGCGACATGGGGCTCCAGGCCCAGGTCGTCGACCAGCCGCCCCTCCGGCCGCGGTGGCAGGTCGAGCAGTCGGGACGCCTCGTCGTTGGCGAGCACCAGCCGCCCGTCGTCGCCGACGATCAGCACACCCTCGCGCACCGAGTGCAGCACCGCGTCATGGTGCTCGTACATCCGGGTCATCTCGATCGGGTCCAGGCCACGGGTCTGCCGCCGCAGCCGTTTGCTCACCAGCGCGGTGCCGCCGGAGGCGAGCACGAGCGAGGCGGAGACGGCACCGACGAGGAGTGGCAGCTGGCGGTTGGCGAGCCCGCTCACCTTCTTGATCGTGATCCCCGCGCCGACCAGGCCGACGACCTTGTGGTTCCTGTCGAAGATGGGTGCCACGGCGTCCATCGCCTCGCCCAGTGTGCCGGGGCCGGTATCCGTGGTGGTGTGCCCGTGCAGCGCCGGGTCGATGTTGCCGACGTAGTGCTTGCCGATCCGGTTGAGCTTGGGGTGGGTGTACCGGATGCCCTTGTCGTTCGTGACCACGACGAAGTCGAGCCCGGATCGCTTCCGGACGGCCTCGGCCTTCGGCTGGAGCACCTTGGTGGGGTTGGGGCTGTGCAGGGCCTGGACGATCCCGGGGGAGTTGGCGAACGACTCGGCGACCGCGACGGACCGGCCGCGGGCCTCTTCGGTGGCGTCGTGCCGCACCTGGAGCACCAGGGCGACGGTGGCCGCCGCGCCGAGCAGCAGCACGATCACGAGCTGGAGGATGAAGACCTGCCCGGCGACGCTGCGAACGTCCAGCCACGATCGAAAGCGCCGGCCCGCCGCCTCCGGGCGTTCCCGCCGCCGACTCCGTGGGCGCCGACCGGGGAACATGCGGGCAGCCCACGATCGACCCATAAACCGGGCCATACACATACATCTACACCGGGAATTCTTGGAAGGCGAATCTCCGCTTCCGGCAGCCGGGCGGCCATCACGTTCCGCATATGATGCGCGACTTTCCGCTCTCCTGGCGAATCCGCCGCGCGTCCCCGTTCGAACCTACGACAGTCTCACGGGGGGCCTCGCGGCGATCTCACAGTGGGCGAGGTGCCGAGAACGGGGGTATATGCAAATCTAAGAAAAGGGTAATTAACCCTAATCGCCGCGAATCGGCGTCGTGGCGGCGCCGATCGCGCCGGACGAAGGAGCCCGACATGGCCAGTCACGCCGGTGGAGTTCAGACAGGGGCCGCTCCGGGCCATATGCACCGGGCGGTGAGCGGATGGCTCGTCTTCGCGGGGGTCATGATGATCTTCGGTGGGCTGATGAACCTGCTCCAGGGCCTCTCGGCCATCATGACCGACCGGGTCTTCCTGGTCACGCAGAGCTATATCTTCCAGTTCGACCTGGCCGGATGGGGCTGGGTGCACCTGGCCCTCGGGATCGCCGTGGTGGTCGCGGGGTTCGCGGTGTTCACCGGCGCCATGTGGGCCCGCGTCACGGGTGTGGTACTGGCCGGTCTGGCGCTGATCGCCAACTTCCTGTGGCTGCCGTACTACCCGGTCTGGGCCACGGTGCTGCTCATCATCGACGCCCTGGTGATCTGGGCGCTGTGCGCCGGGCCGAGCCGTGGCGGCGCGGGACGCGCGGAGATGGGAGGGCCCGAGGCGGGACGCACCGCCTGAGGGACGCGATGCCTGGTTTCCCGGCAGGGGGCGGTTTCCCGGTGGGGCGCGGGGCAGGCTGGAGCCATGCTGCTGGCTGATGTCGCGTTGACCTCCCGCCAGGTCGCGGCCACCGCCGCCCGCTCGGAGAAGATCGCCGCACTGGCCCGGCTGTTCCGGCGCACGGAACCGGCCGAGGCGGCCGTGGTGATCACCTACCTCGCGGGCAAACTGCCCCAGCGCCGCACCGGAGTGGGCTGGTCCACCCTGCGCCACCGGCGGGAACCCGCCGCCGAGCCGACGCTCGCGGTGCTCGATGTGGACGAGGCCCTGAGCCGGGTCGCGGCGGTCTCCGGCACCGGTGCGGCGGCGACCCGCAAGCGGCTGGTGGGCGAGCTGCTGTCCGCCGCGACCAAGGAGGAGCAGGGCTTTCTGCTCGGCCTGATCGGCGGGGAGCTGCGGCAGGGGGCGCTGGAGGGGTTGGCCGTGGAGGGGCTCGCCGAGGCGGTCGGCGCACCGGCCGTGGAGGTGCGGCGGGCGGTGATGCTCGGCGGTTCGCTGGGCGCGGTGGCCGAGGCGCTGCTGGCGCGCGGCCCGGCGGCGCTGGCCGACTTCCGGCTGGAGGTGGGGCGGCCGGTGCTGCCGATGCTCGCGCAGAGCGCCAAGGACCTCGACGAGGCCATGGACCGGCTGGGCGCGTGCGCGGTCGAGGAGAAGCTGGACGGGATCCGGGTGCAGGTCCACCGGGACGGCGAGGAGGTACGGATCTACACCCGCACCCTCGACGAGATCACCGAGCGGCTGCCGGAGGTGGTCACGGCGGCGCGGGAGCTGGCGGTGGACCGGGCGATCCTCGACGGCGAGGTGATCCTGCTGGACGCGGAGGGGCGGCCCCGGCCGTTCCAGGAGACCTCCGGCCGGGTCGGCTCGCGGCTCGATGTGGCCGGGGCGTCGGCCGCGCTGCCGCTGTCCCCCGTCTTCTTCGATGTGCTCGTGGTGGACGACCGCGATCTGCTCGATCTGCCGACCCACGAGCGCCATGCCGAACTGGCCCGGATCGCCCCCGGGCCCCGGCGGGTGCGGCGGCTGGTGGCCGATGACCCCGCGGATCCGGAAACCCGGCGGGCGGCACGGGAATTCGCCGCGGACGTGCTGGCCCGGGGGCATGAGGGGGTGCTGGTCAAGGGTCTCGAGGCGCCGTACGGCGCGGGCCGGCGCGGGGCGTCCTGGCTGAAGGTCAAGCCGGTGCACACGCTGGACCTGGTGGTGCTGGCGGCGGAGTGGGGGCACGGCCGCCGCACCGGGAAGCTGTCCAACCTCCATCTGGGCGCGCGGGCGCCGGACGGCACGTACGTGATGCTGGGCAAGACGTTCAAGGGGCTGACCGACGTGATGCTGGAGTGGCAGACGGAGGCACTGCTGGGGATCGCGGTCAGCGACGACGGCTGGGTGGTGCGGGTGCGGCCGGAGCTGGTGGTGGAGGTGGCCTTCGACGGGCTCCAGCGGTCGTCCCGCTATCCGGCGGGCGTCACGCTGCGGTTCGCGCGGGTGCTGCGCTACCGGGAGGACAAACCGGCGGATCAGGCGGACACGGTCGAGACGGTGCTGGCGCTGCGCGGCGAGTGACCGGGGGCCCTCGGGACCCCACGCCCCGAGGGCCCCCGGCGGATGTGGCCGCCGGATCTCGCCGCCTGCGGCGGGCTGCTCCCCGCCCCGCCCCTTCCCGAAACTGGGACCCCACCCCAGACCCCGGCCCGGGCCCGGCCGACGTGCGTCGGGCTGCCCCGCCCCGCCCCTTCCCTCGACTGGGGCTCCGCCCCAGACCCCGGGGTCCAGGGGCGAAGCCCCTGGTATCGGGAAGGGGCGGGAGGGGAAAGTCGCCGGGCCCCCGGAACCCCGGCCCCCCAGGCCGCGGGGCGGCCCAGGGCCGGTCCGGGGTCGGTCCACGACCGGGCCACGGCCGAGCCAGGGGCGGGCCGCGGCCGGGCCGGGATCGGGTCGCGGCCGGGCCGGGATCGGGCCGGGATCGGCCCCGGGCCGGGCTCAGGACGGGTTGTCCCCGTGGGTCAGGGTTTCCCAGCCCAGGAAGAGGCTGTTGGTGCCCGCCGGGCGCTGCCGCTCGGTGAGCTTCTGGGTGTTGGCCATGGCGATGCCGAGCCGGTTGTGCAGGGCGTTGTAGCCGACCTCGGTGATCGGGCCGAGGCCGCGCTTGACGCTGCCGCCGCACAGCCAGGACGGCGGGGCCTCGCCCAGCTCGTACTTCGACTGGAAGCCCAGCGCCTGCCGCAGCCGCTCGCCCACCTCGGGGTAGAGGTCCTGACCCTGGATGCGGCTGGTCTCGGCGACGTGCGCGATGGAGGCGATGCCGTAGCCGGTGTGGGTGAAGTCGCGGCAGGTCTCCTGGGTGAGCCCGGTGACGAAGGTCGACTGGCCCTGCCAGTACTTGATGATCTTGTCGCGGGTGTTGAGGCCGCTGCCGGGCGCGGTCTTGGGCAGTGAGCCGTCGGACTCCAGGTAGACATACGCGGGGACGCGGCCGCGGAACTTCGCGATCGCCTTGTCGTAGCTGGTCCGGTCGTCCAGGAAGACGGAGATGCCGGCGGCGGCCTCCGTCATCACCAGCTCCCAGTTGCCGTTGGAGTTCGAGCCGCCGATGACCTTCGGGAGGTAGACGGTGCGCAGCATGGTCTTGAAGCGGTCGATCGAGGCGGCGGACCAGCCGTCGTAGGTGTAGCGGATGATCTCGGCCGCGCGGGGCCAGGAGGATCCGGCCCAGCCGGTCTGGAGCGGGGCGTTGCTGTTGGTGTGGTCCTTGATGGTGGCCGACCAGGCGTCCATGATCTGGATGGCCTTGTCGGCGTAGCGGCTGTCGCGGGTGATGTACCAGGCCAGCGAGAGCGAGTAGGCGGCGAGCGCGTCCTGGCGCTCGTCCGTGCAGCCGATGTTGGGGTCGGAGTACGGACCGCATTCGACGACCGCGCGGGGCTTGGGGGTGCGCGAAAGCGAGGCGTACGGGCTCGCCAGCATCGCGTCGTACGCGCCCTTCCAGGGCTGGGCGCCCGCATTCACCTTGGAGCGGACGAAGTCGAGCTGGGCGCGGCTGACGAGGACGCCGGGGTGGGTGAAGGCGGCCTTGGGCGTGGCCCTTGGCGCTGCTTCGGCGGTGGCCTCGGCCGCGGTGGACCGCTGGGTCTGCCCGGCCGTGGCCGGGCCGCTGAGGATGCCCGCGAACAGCGCGGCCAGCGCTGTGGCGAGAGCGAGATACAGGGCTCTGGTGCGCATGGGGGCGGCTCTCCTGACGGTGAGTTCGTGTGTTCGTATGTGTGAACGACGGATGCCGACATGAACTCCTGCGGTGTTCCGGGAAGTTAGCTCATGAACACGTCAAGGTCTAGACCTTCCGTTCATAGGAGAATGTGCGCGCCCCGCCCCGATCGAGAGGCCCAGCGTGGAGACGACAGTCGCGGAGGACCAAGCCGCAGGCCCCGGCCGCCCACTGGCGCCGCGCGGCGCCCGGGCCGTCGCCCGGCTGCTACGGCTCCCCGGCGGACGGGCCCGGCGGTGGGCGGCCTGGTGCGCGATGCCGCCCCTGGCCGTGGTCAGCGTGGTGGTGCTGTGCCGGGCCACGGACACCGACGGCATCACCCCCGTACCGCAGCTGCTCGCCTTCCTGCCCTGGCTGCTGGTCCCGGCGGCGCTCGGGCTGCTGCTCAGCGCGGCCGCGCGCTGGCCGCTGGGGTGCGGCTGGGCGCTGGCCGCGGCGGCGGCCACCGGATGGTTCATCCAGCCGTACGACGGCGGCTCCCCGCCCGAACCGCACGGACCGGTCCTCGCCCGGCTGCGGGTGATGACCGCGAACCTCGAGTTCGGCCAGGCCAGGGAGGGACTGCTGAGCGCGCTGCGCCGGGAGCGGCCGGATCTGGTGGCGGTTCAGGAGTGCGACACGCGGTGCGCCTCGGCACTGGACTCGGCGGCCGTCCGCAGGGCCTACCCGTACCGGAGCGTCGCCCTCGGCGACAGCGCCGCCGCGGGCTCGGCGATCCTCAGCCGCCACCCGCTGACCCGGGCGGAGGGGGTGCGCGGAACGCTGCGGATGCCGGGCGCGGTCGTCCGGGTCGCGGGGCAGCGGCTGCGGATGCAGGTCGCCCATCCCATGCCGCCGATGCCGGGGCAGCTGGACCTCTGGCGCACCGAGCTGGGGCGGCTGCGGGCCTACGCGGACGGGCGGGGCGAAGAACCCACCCTGATCGCGGGCGACTTCAACGCCACCCAGGACCACGCCGCCTTCCGGGCCGTGCTGGACACCGGGCTGCGGGACAGCGCACGGGCCGCCGGGGTGCCCCGCACCCCCAGCTGGCCGAGCGCCACGACCCCGCTCCTGGGGGCGCAGATCGACCACGTCCTGGTCAGCCGGGCACTGCGGCCGCGCACGGCCCGCTTCCTGGATCTGCCGCACACCGACCACCGGGCGCTGCTGGTGGAGCTGGACCTGTACGGGCCGCGGGGCTGAATCCCGACCGGGGGCTCAGCTCTCGCTCGGGTCGTAGGAGTTGGCCAGCTCGAACGGATCGGGCTCAAGACCCGCCGTGGGCCAGCGCTGCTCCCGCTGCCAGCGCGCGTTCTCCCGCGCGAGCGCGTCCCAGAGCAGATTGAGCGGATGGGCCGGGTCATAGGACGCGCGCTCCCCGCGCCGGGTGAACGCGCCCAGCAGCACCTCCAGCCGGGGCCCGGTGTCATTGACCAGCTCGACGGCGCGCAGCCCGCGTCCGTACACCACCCTCGGATCGCCCGCCGCGTCCGCGACCCCCTTGGTGACCAGCATGCAGCCGCGCAGCAGCCCGGAGCGCAGCAGCTCGAAGCCGTAGTTGACGGTGTCGATCTCGGCCGCGATGCGCAGCTTGCCGCGGTAGTCGCCGCCGAACCAGGTGTGCAGCACCCCGGCCATCAGCCCGCTCGCCGAGACCACCAGCGGCAGGGTGCGCAGCGCGCTGGTCGGGGCGGTGGGGCCGGGCAGCTCGGCCTCGGAGAGATTGGTCAGCAGCGAGACCCCGCTGCGCCGCCACTCCATCACATCGAAGGCGGCGAGCTCGTCGGCGCCCTCGGGCCGGGTCACCACGGATCCGCACACCAGGTCCACATCCTTGGCGCGCAGCTTGGCCAGCACGTCCCGGGTGCGCACATGGCCGACCTTGAGTTCGATACCGCGCTGCCGGAAGTCCTCGGCCACCCGCTCCCCGGCGCCCGCCAGATAACTGAGGGTAAATCGGGTGGTGCCCACCATCAGCGTTTTTCCCAGGCGGCGCCGTGACTCATGGATGCCGTCCAGCCAGTCGCCGAGAGTTCCGCGCGCCAATTCGACCAGGGCTTCTCCGGTGCCGGTGAACAGCACGTCCTTGCCCCGCCCCTGCTTGAGTATGAGGGGTTCGCCGCAAAGCTCGCGAAAGTTCCGGTTCATGGTGTCGATCTGCTTTTGCACACTGGACTGTTCGCGGCCCAGAATCCGTGCCGCACCGAGCGCCGTACCGGCCTCATGGACCATGATCAGGGTGCGCAACTGATCCATCGTGGTGTCCATCAGCGCAAGCGGGCTCTGCGCCCAGCGGCCGCGCCGATCCGCCGTCGGCGGGCCGAGCGAACCTGGTCTCACCATGATTTCCCCCGTTTTTCAACTTCTCCCGTTTTCCTGACTCCAGAGTTTAGTCAGCGATCCATGGGGTTACCCGGGTCCGATATGAGCGAGAAGCGGACCGATGCGCGAAACGTCAGGACCGGGGGCCACACCGTACAGGTCAGTCGGCCGGAAAAGGAGCTGTTCCCCGAGGACGGGATCACGAAGTGGGACCTCGTGGAGTACTACCGCTCGGTCTCCCGGCGCATCATTCCGCAGTTGCGCGGCCGCCCTTTGATGATGGAACGCCATCCGGACGGAATCGGCGGCAAGCCGCTGATGCAGAAGAACGCACCCGACTACTTTCCGGACTGGGTGCGCCGCGCCGTGCTCCCCAAGGAGGGCGGTGAGGTCACCCATGTGGTCTGCGACAACACCGCGACCCTCCTCTACCTCGCCGACCAGGCGTGCGTCACCCCGCACCGCTGGCTCTCCCGGGCCGACCGGCCCGACCACCCCGACCGGCTGGTCTTCGACCTCGATCCGCCCTCGTCGGAGGAGTCCGGCTTCGAGGAGGTGCGCTGGACGGCCCGCCGCTGCTGCGGACTGCTCGGCGAGCTCGGGCTGCCGGGGCTGCTGATGACCACCGGCTCGCGCGGGCTGCATGTCGTCGTCCCGCTGGACCGCCGCGCCGACTTCGACACCGTGCGGTCCTTCGCCCGCGACGCCGCCGACCTGCTGGCCGCCCGCCACCCCGACCGGCTCACCACCGAGCCGCGCAAGGACAAGCGGCGCGGCCGGCTCTACCTGGACACCCAGCGCAACGCCTACGCCCAGACCGCCGTCAGCCCGTACGGGGTGCGCGCCAAGCCGGGAGCGCCCGTGGCCACGCCCATCGACGCGCGGGAGCTGGACGACCCGGAGCTGAGGGCCGACCGCTGGACGCTGCGGACGGTCGGCGAGCGGCTCGCGGACGACCCCTGGGCCCGTACGGACACCAGGGGCCGTTCGCTGCGCGGCCCCCGCGAGCGGCTGAAGCGGCTCGCGGAGGACAAAGGCTGACCGACCGCCGGGGCCTGAGGCGCCTGCGCCTGAGGCGCCTCAGGCGCCGATGTCGTCGCCGTCGCGCCGCCAGACGCTGATCACGGACGGGCGGGTCAGCTTGCCCGGGCCGTCGGGCCAGGTGGACGCGGGCTTCTCGACGCTCGCGCCGTCGAGCTCGCCCGGGTGCTGCACGGCCACCAGCACCCGCCGGTCCTGCACGATGGGCCCGCAGGTCTCGGCGCCGTTCGGCACGGTCAGGAACTGCTTGACCTCACCGCGGCGGCTGCCCGCCGTGGCCACGCCGAACAGCCCGTCGTGGTTGCCGAGCGCATTGCCGTCCGTGGATATCCACAGGTTGCCGTACGCGTCGAAGGTGATGTTGTCCGGGCAGGAGATCGGGCTGACCTGGTCCTTGGGGAAGCCGCCGAAGTAGGTGCTCGGGTCCTCGGGGTCGCCGCAGACCAGGAACAGCCGCCAGTTGAAGCGGGTGGAGCCCGCGTTGTTCCAGCGCTCGGTCAGCTCCAGGATCTGGCCGTGCTTGTTGCCGTTGCGCGGGTTCGCCTCGTCGGCGGGGGCCTTGCCCTCCTTGCCGCGGTCGGTGTTGTTGGTCAGCGCGATGTAGACCCGGCCGGTGCGCGGGCTCGGTTCGACGTCCTCGGGGCGGTCCATCTTCGTCGCGCCCGCCTTGTCGGCGGCGATACGCGTGAAGACGTAGACCTCCTCGGCGGTCATGCCCTCCACGAAGGAGCGGTCGCCGCAGGCCAGCGGGATCCACTCGCCGGCGCCGTCGAACTCGTCGTCCTTGGGCAGCTTTCCGGAGCCGTCGATCTCGGCGGACGGGCTGTCACCGGTGAACTTGGCGACGTACAGCGTGCCCTCGTCCAGCAGCGTGCGGTTGTGCTCGCGGGCGATGCGGCTGTTGCCCTTCATCATCCGCTTGGCGGAGACGAACTTGTAGAAATAGTCGAACTTCTCGTCGTCGCCCATGTAGAGGACCGGACGGCCGTCGGTGGTCAGCCGGGGCTCGGCGGCCTCGTGCTTGAAGCGGCCCAGCGCGGTCAGCTTGCGCGGGGTGGCCTCGGGGTCGAACGGGTCGATCTCGATCACCCAGCCGAAGCGGTTGGTCTCGTTCGGCTCCTTGGCCGCGTCGAAACGGTCGTCGAACCGTTCCCACTTGCGCTCGGAGGCGGCGCCGGTGATGCCGTAGCGCTTGAGCCGGGCCGCGGTGACCGGGTCGGTGACCGAACCGCCGTTGGCGAAGTACTGGTTGAAGTTCTCCTCGCCGGAGAGCACCGTGCCCCACGGGGTGATGCCGCCGCCGCAGTTGTTCAGCGTGCCGAGGATCCGCTTGCCGGTCGGGTCGGCGGAGGTGCGCAGCAGCTCGCTGCCCGCCGCCGGGCCGGTGACCTCGAACGGAGTGGTCGCGGTGATACGGCGGTTGAGGCGGTGGCGGGACAGCGCGGTGAGCCGGCCAAGACCGCGCTCCTCGGCCGTCACGACCACGGACAGGCCGTGCGCGGCCCAGCCGATCTCGGCCTGCTCACGGGTGGGGTTCTCCGGGTCGTAACCCGAGAACATCAGCACCTCGTCGGTGTACTCATGGTTGACCACGAGCAGCTGATGGTCGCGCTCGCCGGGGACGTCCAGGACCGCCATGTAGTCGTTGTTGTAACCGAACTGGCCCGCCTGGGCCTTGGCGCTCTGCCGGTCCGGGTCGAACGCGGGCGCGCCGCGCAGGATCGGGTCGCCCCAGCGGATCACCACGTTCTGGTCGTGGCCGTCGGCGACGACCACGGTGTCCTCGGTGTTGGGGGCGACCGGCGCGAAGCGGAGGCCGCGGGCGGCCTTGCTCTTCGCCGCGGCCTTGTGCTCCGCGGCCGCGCCGCCGGCCGCGGCGGACGCCCCCGGCGCCCGCTCCCCCGCGACCGCACCGGCCGCGCCCGCCACGGTCACCACGGCACCGGCCCGCAGCAGGGCACGGCGCGAGGCGGCGCCGGCGATGACATCGCCCACGTAGGCGTTGTCGCTGGTGTTCGGCGTCTCGTGAAGGCAGGCGTCGCCACAGCGGTACCGGCACGTCAGTGCGGAACGACCGCCCGGGTGTGAGCTGATGAGCGGCAGGAGGTTGCGCACGTCTTCCCCTCCGTAAGGGTGTTCACGTATGGGCTTCGCCGGGCCCCGCATGGGCAGCGCGCCGACGCGGTCCGGGCCGACATGACGTCGGGATCCTTTGGCGGCGAAGCTATGGGCGTAGAACCGCATGGCGGCGACGAACGCCTGAACCAGAGGTGAACGAAGCGCGAGCGGAATCGGCGGACGAGGGCCGCCGGACGGCCCGCTAGCCTTTCGGCACCACGGTCATGCACCGCCATGCACCGCACTCGACACGTGAGAGGTATCTCCCATGGGCATACGGGACCTACTGCGCAAAGTTTTCGGCCGCTCCCGAACCACGGGGGTGGACGATTCTTCTGCTGCGCCGGAGGCGGCGGTTGTCCCGGACCCCCAGCCCAAGTCGGCGCAGCCGACGGTGGACCAGAGGGCCGAGGGGAAGCCCGAGTCGGACGCCAGGCCCGAGCCCGCGCCGGAGCCTGCGGCTGAGCCGAAGGCTGAGTCGCAGGCTGAGTCGCAGGCTGAGCCGAAGCCCGAGCGGACCGCGGCCGCGGCCGGGGACACCAAGGCCCCGGCCTCGTCCCGGGACTCCGGGGACGCCGGGGGCTCCGAGGACTCCCGGGACTCCCGGGACGCCGGGAACGCCGGGGACTCCGGGGACTCCGGGGACGACGAATCCGGGCACGACCCGGCGCTGTCCGCCCCGCTGAAGTCCCTCGACGAGATCCTGAAGTCCCCCGCGCACGAGGACGCGTCAACGTCGGGCGAGGAGACTCCGGCTGAGGGGGCAACAGCGGCAGCGGCCGCCGCCGAGCCGAAGTCGGAGGCCAAGGTGGACGAGCCCAAGCCCGCCGCCGAGCCCGAGACCACGGCCGAGCCCGAGGCGGAGCCCGCCACCGCGCCTGCGGTGGCCGCGGCCGCCGATGCCCCGGCGGCAGAGGCGACGACTGACAAGGCTGACGACGAGTCCAAGGCCGAGGTTGCGGAGGCCCCCGCACCGGAACCCGCCAAGGCGCCCAAGTCCACGGCCAAGACCAACGACAAGCCCGCCGAGGCCGTGGCGGCAGAGCCCAGTGCCGCCGCCGAGCCCGAGGCCGCCGAGGCCGAAGCAGCGGCTGACGACAAGCCCACCAAGGCGGAGGCCGAACCCACAGCCTCGAATGCCCCCAAGGCCGAAGCCAACGCCACGCCGCAGCCCAAGGTTGCCGAGGCCCCCGCACCGAAGCCCGCCAAGGCGCCCAAGTCCACGGCCAAGACCGAGCCCGAAGCTGAGGCGGCAGCAGAGGCCACTGAGCCCAAGGCTGAGGCAGCCACAGAGGCTGACGCCGGGCCCAAGGCTGACGCCGACGCAGAGGCAGCCCCGGCGGCGGAGGCAAGTGCCGACGCCGAGGCGAAGGGAGAAGCTGGCGGCGACGCCGCCCCCGCGACCGACGAGCCCACCAAGGCAGAGGCCGAGCCCACAGCCGCGAGCGGACCCGAGGCCGACGCCGAGACGGAGGCTGGCGACGACGTCGCCCCCGCTGCCGACGAGCCCGCGGAAGCGAAGGCTGAGGCCGCCGCCGCGAGCGGACCCGGGGCCGACTCTGAGCCCGAGCCCGAGGCAGCGCCTGAAGCCGACGCCGGGCCGGAGGCGGGGGCGGGGGCCGCCGCGAGCGACGCCGCAGCCGAATCCGCACCCGAGGCCGACGTCACGCCCGAACCCACGGCCGCAGCCGATTCCGCGGCCGCCGCCATCCCTCTCGCCGACTTCACGGCGCGGGCGCCTGAGCTCGTCGGGGCGTACGGTGCGGCCGGGGAGGCCGTTCAGGAGGGTGGGCTGGGCGGGCAGCGGGCCGTCGTCTACCTCGTGCTGGACCGGTCCGGGTCGATGCGGGGGTACTTCAAGGACGGCACCGTGTCGCATCTCGCCGGGCAGGCGCTCGCCCTGTCCGCGCAGTTCGACACCAGCGGCACCGTGCCCGTCGTGTTCTTCTCCACCGACATCGACGGCACCGCCGACCTCGAGCTCGACCAGCACACCGGCCGGATCGAGGAGCTGCACGGCTCGCTCGGGCACATGGGGCGGACGAACTACCACACCGCCGTCAACGCCGTCATCGAGCACTACAAGGCGTCCGGGACCACCGACCCCGCGTTCGTGATCTTCCAGACGGATGGCGCGCCCACCACCAAGACCGCCGCCGAGAAGGCGCTGTGCGAGGCGGCGGGGCTGCCGCTGTTCTGGCAGTTCCTGGCGTTCGGGGACCCGGAGGCGAAGGGGTTCGACTTCCTGCGGAAGCTGGACACCTCGCCCGCCCTCGCCGTCCCGGAGAAGCGGGCGGTCGACAACACCGGCTTCTTCCACGCCGGGCTCGACCCCCGTACGGTCGCCGACGCCGAGCTGTACCGGGAGCTGCTGAAGAAGTTCCCGGGCTGGCTGGCCGCCCGCGAGCAGGGCTGACGGGCGACCCCACCCGACCGGGCGCCGCACCGGCACTACACCGGCGCCACCCCGGCGCCACCCCGGGGGCCATCCGCCGCGGAAAAAACGCCGCGCGGGTGGCCCCCGTCACTCGGATACGATATGGGCGGCTCAGCAGAGCGAATTGTCACTTACCGTATCGACTCGGGAGCAGCCTGCAATGGCTCGACACCTCATCACCAGCGCCCTTCCCTACATCAACGGGATCAAGCACCTGGGCAACATGGTGGGGTCCATGCTCCCGGCCGACGTCTACTCCCGCTATATGCGCCAGCGCGGCCATGACGTCCTCTACATCTGCGCCACCGATGAGCACGGCACCCCCGCCGAGCTGGCCGCCAAGGAGGCCGGGCTGCCGGTCGACGAGTTCTGCGCCCAGCAGCACGACGCGCAGAAGGCGATCTACGACGGCTTCGGGCTGGCCTTCGACTACTTCGGCCGCAGCTCCTCCGCGCAGAACGTGCAGATCACCCAGACGATCGCGCGTGAGCTCAAGGCGAACGGCTTCATCGAGGAGCGCTCGATCCGCCAGGTGTACTCCAACGCCGACGGCCGCTTCCTCCCCGACCGCTACATCGAGGGCACCTGCCCGCACTGCGGCTACGACCGGGCCCGCGGCGACCAGTGCGAGAACTGCACCCGCGTGCTCGATCCGACCGATCTGATCGACGCCCGCTCCGCGATCAGCGGCAGCAGCGATCTTGAGGTCCGGGAGACCAAGCACCTCTTTCTCCTCCAGTCCAAGCTGGCGGACGAGGTCGCCGCCTGGGTCGACGAGCACGGCAAGGACTGGCCGACGCTGGCCTCCTCGATCGCCCGCAAGTGGCTGAACGAGGGCCTCCAGGACCGGGCGATCACCCGTGACCTGGACTGGGGCGTGCCGGTGCCGGCCGACACCTGGCCGGAGCTGGCGGCCGAGGGCAAGGTCTTCTACGTCTGGTTCGACGCCCCGATCGAGTACATCGGAGCCACGAAGGAGTGGGCGGACCAGGACCCGGCGAACCGCGACTGGAAGTCGTGGTGGTACGACGTGGACCAGACGGTCCGCTACACGGAGTTCATGGCCAAGGACAACGTCCCGTTCCACACGGTGATGTTCCCGGCCACCCTCCTGGGCACCCGGGACGTCTGGAAGAAGGTCGACTACGTCAAGGCGTTCAACTGGCTGACGTACTACGGCGGGAAGTTCTCCACCTCCGCCAAGCGCGGGGTGTTCACCGACGCCGCGCTCGAGGTGCTGCCCGCCGACTACTGGCGCTACTTCCTGATGGCGAACGCCCCGGAGTCCGACGACACCTCCTTCACCTGGGAGCACTTCACCGCCACGGTCAACAAGGACCTGGCCGACACCCTCGGCAACTTCGTCAACCGCGTGCTGTCGTTCTCGCGCAAGCGGTTCGGCGACGAGGTCCCGGCCGGGAAGGCCGCC
The DNA here is from genome assembly GCF_039525925.1 of Streptomyces javensis. NCBI lineage: Bacteria > Bacillati > Actinomycetota > Actinomycetes > Kitasatosporales > Streptomycetaceae > Streptomyces > Streptomyces javensis. The sequence goes on from NZ_BAAAIF010000013.1 coordinate 154,883, forward strand.
GGGGAGGCGGAGGAGCGCCTGGGCGAGGAGATCGCGCGGCTGCTGGCGGAGTACGAGGAGCACATGGACGCGCTCCAGTTCCGCAAGGCCGCGGCGGCGCTGCGGGCCCTGTGGAGCGCGGGCAACTCCTACCTCGAGGAGAAGGCCCCCTGGCTGGAGATCAAGACCGACCAGGAGGCCGCGGCCCTCACCCTCCGTACGGCGATGAACCTCATCCACCTCTACGCGATCGTCTCCGAGCCGTTCATCCCGGCCTCGGCGCGGGCCATGCGGTCGGCGTTCGCGCTGGGTGAGGACACCGCGATCTGGGTCGGCCAGGAGGAGGCGAAGGCGCTGGCGTCGGTCCCGGCGGGTACGGCCTTCACGGTTCCCCCGGTGCTTTTCGCGAAGATCACCGAGGAGGACCTGGACGCCTTCCGGCAGCGCTTCGGCGGCGAAGAGCAGAACGGGAACGGCGCCGCATAGCGGCTCCCGCCGCGCGGCTGGGGCTCCACCCCAGACCCGTGGGCTCCGCGCGGCGCCGGCGAACGGCGCCGGGCAAGACCCCTCCTGCGCCCCCTCACGCACGTATTGATCGCGCGGCAACCGTTCGTTTAGCCCCCTCGATGACCCTGTGGAGTCCATAGCCACCGGGAAATCGAGGAACACAGTGCCGGACGCGCGTGTCACGGTGACGGTCCACGGCCCCGACCCGCTCAGCCGGGCCGGGGTCGTGCGTCATCTGAAGCATCAGCCCAGCGTCGAGCTGGTCGACCGGCCATGCCCGCTCGGCGACGAGCCCCGCGGCACCGTCGCCGTCATGCTCGCCGAGCGCCTCGACGACCGTGCCGGGGCGGAGCTGCGCCGTCTGGTGCGGGGCGGTCGGCAGCGGGTGGTGCTGATCGCGGGCGAGCTCCGGGAGACGGAGCTGATGGCGGTGATGGAGTACGGCGTCCAAGCGGTCTTATGGCAGCACCGGACCACCCCGAAGCGGCTGCTGCGCGCCGTGCACCGGGCCGCCCGCGCGGACCGGGGCACACCGTGCGGCGTCGACCGGAGGCTGTGACCCCGGGGCTTCGGACGACCCCAGGGGCCAGGGGACCCAGGGCTCAGGGGACCCCAGGGGTCAGGGGCCCCAGGGCGTCAGAGGTCCGTGCCGTCGTGGGTCGCGTCGGGGTCGACCCCCAGCGTGAGGCTGCCGACGACACCCTTCTCGATCTTTCCCTTGCGGTACTTCAGCTTCAGCAGCCCGCCCTGCGCACCGTTGCCGGGGTAGATCCCGTCCTCGTCGAGGGTGGTGCGCTCGGTGGTGCTGGTGTTGTACGGGGCCACCTTCGCCGAGTCCAGCACCGCCTCCTCGGCGAAGAAGAGCTGACCGGTGTGGCAGGTGTGGCCGCCCTCGTAGCCGGAGTCGGTCATCTTGCCGCCCACGTGCACCTTGGTGTGGATGTGCACACAGCGGCCCCGGTACCAGCCGGGGAAGACCGTGGTGAACTCGACAAAGCCGTGCCGGTCGGTCAGCTGGGTGCCGCGCAGATACCGCTTGTCGTCGGTCGGGTCCTGGTGGCCGCCTCCGCCGCCGGGCGGCCCTCCGGTCGGCGTCCCGGTGGGAGTGCCGGTGGGCGGGGTGCCGGTGGGCGGAGTGCCGCCGCCACCGCTGCTGGAGCTCTCGTAGCCCGAGTAGAGGCCCAGCGCATCGCAGTGCCAGATGTCGACGGCGGCCTTCGCCACGGGTTCGCAGCTGTCGGAGTCGATCACTTTGAGGCGGAGGGTCATCGGAATGCCCTCCTTGCCCTCGGTGATGTCCTTTCTGATCTTGTCGGCGTCGATGTAGTACGGCCCCTCGGTGGTCTCCGAGGTGAGCCGGTAGCAGACCTCGCCGGACGGGGAGGACGCGGAGGACGCGGAGGACGAGGGGGTGGCGGAGGAGGCGGACGCGGAGGTCTCGCCCGCGGCGGCGGTGGTGGCGGCGGCCGCTCCCAGGCCCGCCGCCGCGACCGCCGCGCCGCCCGCCACCACGACCCGTCGCCTCGTCATGTCCCGCTGGGGCTGCGGCTCGAGGCCGTTGCTGCTCTGCTGTTCGGTCATGGGCCGGGACAGTAGGGAGCCAACCTGGCAGCCCCATGGGTGCGGGCTGTGAATGGCTGTGCGAAGAGCGGCATTCGGCCACGCCTACCCCCGCACACACGGGGGCGGGGGCGCGCCGTTCGGCACGCCCCCGCCCGTGGGTATCGTCCGGCCGCCTCGCCTACTCGGCGGGCTTCTCCGCCTTCTCGCCCGTCGTCTCGCCCGCCTTCTCGCCCTTCTCGGCCTGCTTGACCTGCGGCGGCTTCCGCAGCGACAGGTGCAGCTCGCGCAGCCGGGCCTCGTCCACCTCGCTGGGCGCGCCCATCAGCAGGTCCTGGGCGTTGCCGTTGAGCGGGAAGGCGATGGTCTCGCGGATGTTGGGCTCGTCGGCCAGCAGCATCACGATGCGGTCCACGCCGGGGGCGATGCCGCCGTGCGGCGGGGCGCCGAAGTGGAACGCGCGCAGCATGCCGCCGAACTCACGCTCGACCTCGTCCCGGGAGTAGCCCGCGATCTCGAACGCCTTGTACATGACGTCCGGCTCGTGGTTCCGGATGGCGCCGGAGGACAGCTCCACGCCGTTGCAGACGATGTCGTACTGCCACGCGAGGATGTCCAGCGGGTCCTTGGTCTCCAGCGCCTCCAGGCCGCCCTGCGGCATGGAGAAGGGGTTGTGGGAGAACTCGATCTGTCCGGTGTCCTCGTTCCGCTCGAACATCGGGAAGTCCACGATCCAGCAGAAGCGGAAGACGTTCTCCACGAAGTGGCCGGCCCGCTTGGCGGCCTCGACCCGCACCGCGCCCATGATCTTGGAGACCTCGTCGAAGTCGCCCGCGCCGAAGAAGATCGACGTGCCGGGCTTGCCCTCGACCTCGGCGACCAGCTTCTCGACGTCCTCTTCGGTGAGGAACTTCGCGATCGGACCGGTCAGCTTGGCGTCCTCGCCGATCCGGACCCAGGCCAGCCCCTTGGCGCCCTGCTGAGAGGCGAACTCACCGAGCTGGTCGAAGAACTTCCGGGGCTGCTCGGCGGTGTCCGGCACGGCCAGCGCGCGCACGTGCTTGTCCGCGAACGCCTTGAAGCCGGAGCCCTCGAAGATGTGGCTGACGTCCCGCAGCTCCAGCTGGGCCCGCAGATCCGGCTTGTCCGAGCCGTACTTGAGCATGGCCTCGCGGAACGGGATCCGCAGGAACGGCGAGGTCACATGGCGGCCACCGCCGAACTCCTCGAAGAGCTCGGTCATGACCTTCTCGATGACGCCGAAGACGTCCTCCTGCTCGACGAAGCTCATCTCGACGTCGAGCTGGTAGAACTCGCCGGGCGAGCGGTCGGCGCGGGCGTCCTCGTCGCGGAAGCAGGGCGCGATCTGGAAGTAGCGGTCGAAGCCCGCGATCATCAGCAGCTGCTTGAACTGCTGCGGGGCCTGCGGCAGCGCGTAGAACTTGCCCGCGTGCAGCCGGGAGGGGACCAGGAAGTCCCGGGCGCCCTCGGGGGAGGTGGCGGACAGGATCGGCGTCGCCAGCTCGTTGAAGCCCTGCGCGGTCATCTTCTGCCGGATGGCGGAGATGACGGCGGAGCGCAGCATGATGTTGCGGTGCATGCGCTCGCGGCGGAGGTCCAGGAAGCGGTACTCCAGCCGCCGCTCCTCGCCGACCCCGTCCTCGGGGAAGACGGTGAAGGGCAGCGGGTCGGCGGCGCCGAGCACCTCGACGTCCGAGACCTCGACCTCGATCTCGCCGGTCGGCAGCTCGGGGTTGACGTTGTCCGCGCCGCGCTCGATGACCCGGCCGTCCACGCGGACGACGGTCTCCTTGCTGATGGAGCTCAGGGCCTCGTTGGCGGGGGTGTCGGGGCGCACCACCAGCTGGACCAGGCCATAGTGGTCGCGGAGATCGATGAAGAGGATGCCGCCCAGGTTCCGTCGATTGTGGAGCCATCCGGAGAGCCGGACGTCGGTGCCGACGTCAGCGGCGCGGAGCTGACCACACGTGTGGGACCGGTACCGATGCATCATTCATCCAAGTCGTGTCGATCGGGAGGCGTACGTACCCTCGGGAAGCTTCCGGCCAAGCCTACCGGCGCCGCGACCCTCACTGGTAAGCGGTTGGCAAATCCCCATAAGGTAGTGCAATGCGCACCGAGGACCTGCTGGCCGCCATAGCGACCGGCCTATGGCGCTGGGACAGTGTCTCGGGCGCCGTCAGCTATGACGCGGAGGCCGCCCGGCTGGTGGGCCTTCCCGCCGAGCCCGTCACCCTCCCCGAGGCCGCCGCCCGCGCCTGTTTCCACCCCGCGGACTGGCTGGAGGTCAAGGCGATAGTCCAGCTCGCCGTGGCCGAGGGCACCCTGGCCGAGGCCCGGCTGCGCATCGTGGACGAGAAGGGCACCGTACTGCGGACCGTGCGCACCCGCTCCCGGCCGATAGCGCGGGGCGGCAGCGAGGACGGCTACTACCTGCTCGGCACCCTCCAGGAGGTCCCGGACCCGCTGCCGGGCACCTCGGCCGGCGGCCCGCCGATAACGGGCGACTGGCGCCGCAACCGCGAGGCGTTCCTGCTGGACGCGGGGCGGGCACTGGCGGAGGCGATGTCCACCGCCGAGGTGCTGCGGGTGGCGGCGGGGCTGTCCATGCCGGGCTTCTCCCCGGACGGGCTCGCGGTCTTCGGCGTCGAGGGCGAGCGGATCTCGGTGATCGGCCACCACGGGCCGCGGGCGGGCGCCGACCGTCCGCTGCACGACATCGCGCTGAGCACCGACCATCCGGCGGCGGAGGTGGTGCGCACCGGCCGGGCGGTCTATCTGCCCACACCGGAGGAGTATCGCGGCCGGTTTCCGGCCGCGTGGTCTCCGGGCCGCCCCCGTATCCGCCGGTCCTGGGCGTTTCTGCCGCTGATCGTCGCGGGCCGCACCATCGGCGCGTGGATGGCCGGATTCGCCCATCCGGTCTCGTTCTCGCCCGATGAGCGCTCGGTGCTGACCACGATCGCCCGGATGCTGGCCCAGGCGCTGTCCCGCACCGCGCTCCAGGAGACCGAGCGGGAGCTGGCGGACGGGCTCCAGCGCTCGATGCTGCCCGCCAGCAAGCCCGACATCCCGGGGCTGACGGTGGCCGCGCGCTATGTGCCGACCGGCGGCGGACTCCAGGTCGGCGGCGACTGGTACGACGTGATCGGGCTCCCCTCGGGGCGTACCGCGCTGGTGATCGGCGATGTGCAGGGCCACGATGTGCGCGCCGCCGGGATCATGGGGCAGCTGAGGATCGCGGTCCGGGCGTACGCCTCCGAGGGGCACCACCCCGACGCGGTGCTCTCCCGCGCCTCCCGCTTCCTGGCCGGGCTTGCCGAGCCCGAGGGCCCGGACGGCCGCTACGACCCGAGGTTCGCCACCTGCCTCTACATGGAGGTGGACCCGGTGGCGGGCACCCTGGACATCGCCCGGGCGGGCCACCCCGACCCGGCGGTCCGGCTGGCCGACGGCACGATGATGCTCCGGCCCACGGCCGGCGGACTGCCGCTGGGCATCGACCCGGACACCGACTATCCGACCACCCGGGTGGTGCTGGAGCCCGGCGAGACGCTGCTGATGTGCACCGACGGGCTGATCGAGACCGGCGGGCACGATCTGGAGACCGGCTGGGACCGGCTCCGGAAGGTCTTCGAGCGGCCCGTCATCCCGGCCGCCGGCTCCGGCGGGCTCGGCTCGGGCGATCTCTCGGACAACCTCTCGGACAACCTCTCGGGCGATCTCTCGGACGACCTCTCGGACGACCTCGAGGTCCTGGCCGACTCCCTGGTGCAGGCGGTGCACGGGCCGCCCTCCCACCACACCACCGGTCCGCTCGCGGACCGGCGCGAGGACGACATAGCGCTGCTGTTGATCCGCCGGGAAGCGGAGGTGTGCCTGGTCGGCCCCGGTTCGGCGCCGGTGCGGCGTACGGCGGTCACGGTCGCGCAGGCCGAGCCGGAGCGGATAGCGGGTGCCCGGCAGCAGCTGCGCGACATGCTGCACGACTGGGCGGACCCGGACCAGATGGAGTCGGCGGTGCTGATGCTCTCCGAGATGGTCACCAACGTGCTGGTGCACACCGACGGGGACGCCCTGCTGGTGGCCGAGGTCAGCGGGCGGCACGGGTCCCGGCGGCTGCGGCTGGACGTCGCCGCCAGCAGCGACGAGCTGCCGCACCGCCGCCGCCCGGGCGAGCTGGCCTCCTCCGGGCGCGGGCTGCTGCTGATGGAGCTGCTGGCCGACAACTGGGGGGTGGATCCGCGCGGCGACGGCAAATGCATCTGGTACGAGCTGTACGAGGCCGCGCCGGACGGGCGGCCGGGCTGATCAGCGGAAGAACCGGGAACCGAGCGGGTGCTTCTCGTCGAATCCCGGAAGCATCAGGAAGGTCGCACTGGCGGTCGTGGTCGTGAATTCCAGCAGGGCGTCGGAATTGTCCATGCGGGTGAGGGTGTTGGCGAAGGTCCGTATGTCGTTCTGGAAGCTCATGAAGAGCAGACCGGGGGCGGGTGCGTCGATGCTGTAGGAGCGGCGGAGCATGAGGCCGACGCCGACCGCGGTGGAGTGCGCCCTGCGGGCGTGGGCATCCGCCGGGACGAGGTAGCGTCCGTCCGGCGTCTTGGCGCCGAGGTCCGGGCCCGAGGCGATGGTGCCGCCGGAGAGGGGCACGCCACTGGCCCGGCGCCGGCCGAAGACCGCCTCCTGTTCGGCGACGGACAGCTTGGCGAACCGCGGCAGGTCGAGTTCCATGCGCCGCAGGACGGCGAGGGTGCCGTCGGCGACCGGAGCCGGTCCGGCCAACCACAGGTGGCGTTGTTGTTCGGCCTTGGTGTGGGGGCCCACGATGCCGTCGACGAAGCCGAAGAGGTTCCGTGGCGCGGCGAGGCCCCTGGCCACCGGCACGTTCGGACCGCGGCGCCCGGACTGCCGCCAGCGTTCGTGTACCCGGTCACCGGCCTGTTCCAGAAGCGCGGCGGCCACCACCGGTAACACCAAGGCGTCGGCGGAGCAGATCTGTATCAGCAGGTCGCCGCCGCGTGCCCGGGGGGCGATCTGCTCGCGGGAGAACCGCGGGAGGTCCTCGGCGCCGGGCAGGGCGGGATCGACCTTGCGCACCAGCCGGGGGCCCACCCCGATCGTCACGGTCAGATCGCCCGGCTCCAGGCCCATCAGCCGTGCGTCGGTCCCCGCGGTGAGGGTTCGGATGGCCTCGCCGAGTCCGGCCAGCAAGGGACGGACGGACCCGGCGTCGACGATGTCGGCCACCACGGCCAGCAGGTTCCGCTGGGCCGGTTGGGGAAGCGTGATGCCCGCCTGGTAGCGGCCCGTTGGTGACACCGGCGGGGTCGGCGCGGGGCCGTCGGACCGGTCCGGCCGGTCGGAACTCGCCTGGCACCCGGCGGAGAGGCCGGCGGCGGTCACCGTACCGGCGGCACCGAGAAGCGCGCGGCGTGACGGGCGGGAGTCGGGTTGGCACACAGTGTGAACTGTGCCATATCCGTATCAGCGCCTGCGACCCCGTCCGCGCTCGTGCCAGGATGAGGCCATGCCTCGTCTCCGTCTTCGCCTGATGGCCGCGGTACTCGGCACACTGGCACCCGTACTGGCCGGCTGCGGCGGGGGCGATGACGGGTCGGACGACGGCCGACGACCGTCCGGTGCGCATGTGACGATCAACGTGCCGGCCGACGCCCCGACGATCTCGGCCGCGGTGGCCCTGGCCCGGCCCGGCGATCTCGTGCTGGTCGCGCCGGGCGTCTACCACGAGTCGGTGAAGATATCGAAGGCCCGCGTCACTCTTCGCGGCAAGTCCCGGGACAAGGTCGTCATCGACGGGCGGTTACGGCAACCGAACGGCATCGTCGTCGCCGCTCCCGGGGTGGCCGTGGAGAACCTGACCGTGCGGAACAACACCCAGAACGGGGTCCTGGTCACCGGCTCGGCGAAGGCGGCCGCCGGAGCGCCGGGGCAGTCCGGCGGCTACGACACCGGCGACGAGCCCGTCACCTTCCTGAAGTCGTTCCTGGTCTCCCATGTGACCGCGACCCGCAACGGGCTGTACGGCATCTACGCGTTCTCCGCGCAGAACGGTGTCATCGAGCACTCGTACGCGTCGGGCTCGGCCGACTCGGGGATCTATGTCGGGCAGTGCAAGCCCTGTCGCATCGTGGTGCGGGACAACATCGCCGAACTCAACGCGGTCGGTTACGAAGGCACCAATGCCGGTGGCGACATGTACGTGGTCGGCAACCGCCTGGTCGGCAACCGGGTCGGGCTCACCACCAACTCCGACCACCAGGAGAAGTTGCTCCCGCAGAAGGACGCCGTCATCGCGGGCAACCTGATCGCGGCCAACCAGCAGCCCGCCACCCCCGAACAGGCCGACGGCGGATGGGGCATCGGCATCGGCGTCGACGGCGGCACCGACAACCAGTTCGTCCGCAACCGGATCACCGGCAACGGCAACGCCGGGATGGTGATCACCGCAACCGCTGACATACCGCCGAACGGCAACCGGATCATGGACAACACCTTCGCCGACAACAGCGTTGACGTCGGCTGGACGTTCCCCACCGCCACGAAGGGCCGGGACAACTGCCTGCGCGGCAACGATCTGCGGACGACGGTGCCCGCCCGGCTCGCGACCATCGCCTCCTGCCCGCGCCCCGCCCGGTCGTCCTCGCCGTCCGGCACCTGGGCGAAGCCGACGGCGCCCGGCGGTATCCCGTTCACCGACGTGGCGGCGCCCGAGCGACAACCGCAGTTCCCGAACGCCACGACCGCGGGCGCCACCGCCGTTCCGGCCGTTCCGGCGCTACCGGACACGGCGGACTTCCGACTGCCGTCGGCGTCACTGCTCGCCACGGGCGCGCGGGTGCGGACGTCCTGAGCCGCGGCTACCGCGTCGGACCGACTCCGGGAACCGGCCGGACCGGAACGTACTTCTGGGTGTCGAAATCGATGACCACCGGCTCCGATGCGGAGGCCACGCCGACCCGAACCCGGTACATGGTGCCGTCCGAACCGATCCAGTACCGCACGGCACCCGTGCCCGTCGGACCGGACGACGCCGTACCGGTCGTGGCACGGGCGGCGCTCGGCCCGGTCATGATGTCCACCTGGTGGCCGTCCAACCGGTCCCGTCCAACCCAGGCGGCACCGTTCTGCGGCAGCAGTTCGGCGTTGTCCGGCCGGTCGTTGCCGAGCTTCAGCGCGATGGCCAGCGAACTGTCCAGCGAACTGCCGCGCCCTTGCAGCGGACGGCCGTACCAGCCCGACCCCGGCGGCCGTGCCGGTGCCTTCGCCGGGGCGTTCGCCATCGGGTGGACGAACACGGTGGTGGCCGTCCACTGGATCAGCCCGTCGCTGGACGTATCGCGCCCGGTGCCGTGCACCACGCCGTAACCGATCTTGCCGCGGTAGTCGATGGATCCGGTGATGGTCAGCCCACCGGCGGTGCCCGGCACGTCGATCGTCAGGGCGCGCCCGCCCGCCTGGAAGTTGAGGAACCGCGTGACCGCGAGACGGCCCGCCTGATCCGAGGTCAGTTCCCTTGGACCGGTGGGGGCGGAGCCGCTGTCGACGATCAGGAACGTGGCCACCGCGACGGCCACACCGCCGATGGCCGCGGCCACCACCCAGCGTGGCCGCGGCCATCGGCGCTGACCGGACGCGCGCCGCGAGAAAACGTGTCTGATTTTCAGACAACGCACCCGGCGCATTGCTAACCCGTTCCGCTTATTCATTCCCTGCTCTCCCCCCGATCTTGGGTCACACCCGCTACAGTATCGCTGCTGATGGGGCGGTTCAGGATGACAATTCAGACTGTTGTGCTGTTTCCGTGTGGGAAGCGAGGCCAAATGCGGCTCGTCTCGGAATGGCACTCCCGAGTCCCTGAATTCGCCACATCGGCCGGGACGACCAAGAACGACCGGGCCCACCGAAACAGCGGTGGGCCCTTTTCATGACCGACGTGTCACCCGGTGCCGGGACGCGGATACACCACTGGAGACGGGTGGTCGGTTCACATCACGAGGGGAGAGTGATGGCTGTGCGAAGAGTATGTGGAAGGTTACGCCGGACAGCCGGGAAGCGTACGGGTCCACTGGCACGAGTGGGCCTCTGCACTTTCGTACTGTTGGGCAGCGCCATGGGCGCGACGGCCGGGACGGCCACCGCCTCACCCGGCGACGGCACCCTGACGGTTCAGGTGCTGCGGGATTTCTTCGGCACCGGCGTGATCAACACGACCATGGATGTGCCACAGCGGGGCATGAAGGTTCGGGTGACCGACCCTTCCGGCCATCGGGTCACCGGCACCACGGACGCCACCGGAAAGGTGGTGGTCTCGAAGTCGACCGAACTGACCGGCGGCCAGTACCGCGTCGATGTCACCATCCCGGCGCCGTACAACAAGTCCCTGCGGGCGGCGCCGGCCTCGACGGCGGAAAACCACTTCGACAGCTTCACGACCTTTGTGGACGTGTCGGATGGCAAGAACGACTCGGTGATCACCGGGGTCTGGAATCCGGCCGATTACACGCTGCCGGACTCGCGGTATTTCGTGCCGATCCAGAACACCGCCGACGCACAAGACACCCGGGCACTGGTGGCGTTCGGGACGGACAAACGAGGTACGTGTCCCGGCGACACGGCGTGCCCGACCACGCTCAACACGCAGGACCAGGTGGGCACGACGTTCGCGTTGGCCTACGACAAGGACCGGAAGCGGATGTTCCAGGGCGCGTTCGCCCGGCGGTACACCCCGTACGGGCCGGAGGGCGGTGACGCGATCTACACCACGCCGACCGACGGTGGGAGCGCTCCGACCCTGTTCGCGAAGGTGCCGGGCGCCACGGTGACGCCGCACGACGCCACCAACATGAACAAGGACGCCGGGTTCACCGATGCGCCGGGCAAGGAGAGCATCGGCGGCCTGGCCCTGTCGGAGGACGGCTCGACGCTGTACGCGGTGAACCTGCTGACCCGGCGCCTGGTCAGCTTCGACGCGACCGGGACCACCGCATCCGCGCCCGAGGCGACGGTGCGCATCCCGGACCCGGGCTGCGCGAGCCCCGGTGACTGGCGGCCGTTCAGTCTTCAGGTCCACGACAACAAGCTCTACGTCGGTGGCGTGTGCAGCGCGGAGAGCACACAGAAGCGCGAAGACCTGAAAGCCGTCGTCTACACCTACGACGGCGAACGGTTCGACACCGTGCTGACCCAGCCGCTCACCGCCAAGCGCGGCGCCGTCTTCGGTTCCGACGACGTCGCCCAGTCCACCCACTGGAATCCGTGGAACACCTCCCTCGCCACGTGGGACGAGCGGAAGGTGGGCAACGTCTTCATCGATCCGCAGCCGGAGCTCGCCTCCCTCGCCTTCACCCGCGACGGTTCGATGATCCTCGGTTTCCGCGACAGGTTCATGGACGTCGTGAGCTGGGGTGGACTGGACCCGAGGCCGAACGACAACACCCCGGAAAACGGTATGGCCGGCGGTGACATCAACATGGCCTGTGCCACTCCCACCGGTGGATACGAGTGGGAAGGCACCGGAAGCTGCCCCAACCACGCCACCCCCGCCACCAACGGCGGCCAGGGCAACGATGTCGTCGAGTACTTCCCGGGCGACTTCTTCCGCGGCGCGCACCTGGAGACCGCGCTGGGGTCGGTGGCCTACATTCCGCAGCAGCAGTGGGTCGTCAGCACGGAGTTCGACCCGACCGTCAACGTCGCGACCTCGGGGACCGGCTACTACGACGTCGCGACCGGTCTGGGCCCGGGCAACGCTCCGGCCGCCAACGCGTACCAGTTCGTCAGTCAGGCACAGAGCGGGTTCGGTAAGGCCGGTGGGCTCGGCGACATCGCCTATGAGGCGGCGAACGCACCGATCCAGATCGGCAACCGGGTGTGGTTCGACGGCGATCACAATGGGATCCAGGATCCCGAGGGCCGCAATGAGGTGCCGCTGCCGGACGCGACGATCAACCTGTTGGACGCCGACGGCAAGCAGGTCGCCACGACCAAGACCGATGCCGCCGGTGAGTACTACTTCGGTGGCGTCGGCGCCGCCTACGAGCTCAAGCCGGGTGCGAAGTACACGGTGCAGTTCGACGTGTGCACCGCGGACACCAGCGAGGTGCCGACCGAGCCGGCGGCCACCAAGCTGCGGTTCACACTCCCGCGGGCCGGTGGCAACCGGGCACATGACTCGAATGTGACCCCGCCGACGGCCGGGCGGCTGTGCAACGGACGCGCACCCGTCACGGCGCCGGACAAGCCGGGAGAGGTCGATCACACGATCGACGCCGGCGTGTACATCCCCAAGAAGACACCGCCGAACCCCAAGCCGACGCCGACTCCGTCGTCGTCCGAGCCGCCCAACAATCCGGGCCCCCAGAGTGGCGGAGGCTCAGGGACCAGTGGAGGCTCGGGGACCGGCGGAGGCTCAGGGACCGGCGGAGGCTCAGGGACCGGTGGAGGCTCGGGGACCAGCGGAGGCTCGGGGACTGACGGAGGCGGCGGTTCGCTGGCCAACACGGGTACGTCCGGTCTGCTGAGGATCGTCTCCCTCAGTGCCCTGCTGGCCGGTGCGGGCGCGGCAGCCGCGTTCGTGACCCGGAAGCGTCGCGCCGGGCAACACTGAGACACCACGGAAAGACGGGTGATCCGCCCGTAAGCGCTGACGAGCCCCGTCCATATCCGGACGGGGCTCGTTCGCCTATCGTCCCGGCGAGCCTTATATTCCGCCTTCGGACATCCCGTGCACCGCGGGGATCGTGCCGAGCCGCCCCTTCTGGAAGTCCTCGAACGCCTGCTGGAGCTCCGCGCGGTTGTTCATCACGAACGGCCCGTAGTGCGCCATCGGCTCACGGATGGGCCGTCCGCCGAGCAGTACGACCTCCAGGTCCGGCGTGTGGGAGTCCTGCTGCTCGTCCGCGCGCACGGTCAGCGCGGCACCGGCCCCGAAGACGGCGGCCTGGCCCAGGTGGATCGCGCGCCGCTCGGCGCCGACCGCGCCACGGCCCGCGAGCACATACGCGAGGCCGTTGAAGTCCTCGCGCCACGGCAGGGTGATCTCCGCACCCGGGGCGAGCGTGGCGTGCACCATCGTGATCGGGGTGTGGGTGATCCCGGGACCGGCGTGACCGTCCAGCTCACCGGCGATGACGCGCAGCAGCGCACCGCCGTCGTGGGAGGTCAGCAGCTGGACCTGGCCACCGCGGATGTCCTGGTAGCGCGGGGGCATCATCTTGTCCTTGGCCGGGAGGTTCACCCACAGCTGGAGGCCGTGGAAGAGGCCGCCCGACACGACCAGGGACTCCGGCGGGGCCTCGATGTGGAGGAGGCCGGAGCCGGCCGTCATCCACTGGGTGTCACCGTTGGTGATCGTGCCGCCACCGCCCTGCGAGTCCTGGTGGTCGAAGATGCCGTCGATGATGTAGGTGACGGTCTCGAAGCCGCGGTGGGGGTGCCAGGGGGTGCCCTTGGGCTCGCCCGGCGCGTACTCCACCTCGCCCATCTGGTCCATCATGATGAACGGGTCGAGGTGCTTGTAGTCGATACCGGCGAAGGCCCGGCGCACCGGGAAGCCCTCGCCCTCGAAACCGCTGGGAGCGGTCGTGACGGCGAGCACGGGGCGCTGTCGTGCCTCGGCGGGTGCCGCGACGCGCGGCAGGGTCAGCGGGTTCTCTACGGTCACTGCGGGCATGACGGCCTCCTCGGTCGTTCACCATTCAACTTAGTTGAACAGTGAACGACCCGCAAGGGGGCCTTTATTTCCACCCGAGCGCCCTACGAGGCGACCGGTGATATCCGGACGTATGCGGAGCTAGCCGTACATACGGCGCATGGCGAAGTCCACCATCTGCTCCACCGCCTTCGCGTCGAAGACGATCCGGTGCTCGCCCTCCATGTCGAGGACGAAGCCATACCCGGTGGGCAGCAGGTCGATCACCTCGGCGCCGGTGATCACGAAGTACTTGGACTCCTTGCCCGCGTACCTCCGCAGCTCCTTGAGCGAGGTGAACATGGGGATCACCGGCTGCTGGGTGTTGTGCAGCGCCAGGAAGCCGGGGTTGTCACCGCGCGGGCAGTAGACCTTCGACCCGGCGAAGATCTGCTGGAAGTCCTCGGCCGACATCGATCCGGTGGTGAAGGCCCGCACCGCGTCGGCGAGCGACGGCGGGGAGGGCTCCGGGTAGAGCGGCTGCTGGCCGTACCCCGCACCCGCCGCGTGATGTGACGCATGCGGCTGCTGTTGCGGCGGAGGTGGCGGGGCGGCGTAGCCCTGCCCTGCGCTCGCGTTCTGGTCGTAGCCGTACATGCGCAGAAGCGTACTGAGTCACAGTTACCCGGTTGAGGGTTGCCCTTTATTACCCACGGGTAGCATCATGGCATCAGCTGATCTGATACGCGTCAACGCAGAGGTCCTGGCCTCCCGATCCCTACGGAGCCGTCGCCATGGGGCACTACAAGTCGAATCTCCGCGACATCGAGTTCAACCTCTTCGAGGTGCTCGGGCGCGACACGGTGTATGGCACCGGACCGTTCGCGGAGATGGACGTCGACACCGCCAAGAGCGTGCTCGCCGAGATATCCCGGCTCTCCGAGCACGAGCTGGCCGAAAGCTACGCCGACTCCGACCGGAACCCGCCCGTCTTCGACCCCAAGACCCACACGGCGCCGCTCCCCGAGTCGTTCAAGAAGAGCTACCGGGCCTATATGGAGGCCGAGTGGTGGCGGCTGGGCGTCCCGGAGTCGCTCGGCGGCACCGTCTGCCCCCGCTCGCTGCTGTGGGGCTCGGCCGAGACCATCCTCGGCTCCAACGCCCCGATCTGGATGTACGCCTCGGGCCCGGCCTTCGCGGGGGTGCTGCACGACGAGGGCACCGAGGAGCAGCTGAAGATCGCCCAGCTGATGGTGGACAAGCAGTGGGGCTCCACCATGGTGCTGACCGAGCCGGACGCCGGCTCCGATGTCGGCGCGGGCCGCACCAAGGCGACCCGGCAGGAGGACGGCACCTGGCACATCGAGGGTGTGAAGCGGTTCATCACCTCCGGTGAGCACGACCTCTCGGACAACATCATCCACTTCGTGCTGGCCCGCCCCGAGGGCGCGGGGCCCGGCACCAAGGGGCTGTCGCTGTTCGTCGTCCCCAAGTACGACTTCGACTGGGAGACCGGCGAGCTCGGCGAGCGCAACGGCGTGTACGCCACCAACGTCGAGCACAAGATGGGTCTGCGGGTCTCCAACACCTGCGAGCTGACCTTCGGCGCCGACCACCCGGCCAAGGGCTGGCTGCTGGGCGAGAAGCACGACGGCATCCGCCAGATGTTCAAGATCATCGAGTTCGCCCGGATGATGGTCGGCACCAAGGCCATGGCCACCCTCTCCACCGGCTACCTCAACGCGCTGGAGTACGCCAAGGAGCGGGTGCAGGGACCGGACCTGGCGGCCTTCACCGACAAGACCGCGCCGCGGGTGACCATCACCCACCACCCGGATGTGCGCCGCTCGCTGATGACGCAGAAGGCGTACGCGGAGGGCCTGCGCGCGCTGGTGCTCTACACCGCCTCGGTCCAGGACGAGGTCCTGGTCAAGGAGGCCGCGGGCGAGGACACCTCCGCCGTGAACCGCCTCAACGACCTGCTGCTGCCCATCGTCAAGGGCTACGGCTCGGAGAAGGCGTACGAGCAGCTGGCGCAGTCCCTCCAGACCATCGGCGGCTCCGGCTACCTCCAGGAGTACCCGCTGGAGCAGTACATCCGGGACGCCAAGATCGACACCCTGTACGAGGGCACCACCGCCATCCAGGGCCAGGACTACTTCTTCCGCAAGATCGTCCGGGACCAGGGCCAGGCGCTGACCGTCGTCTCGGAGGAGATCAAGAAGTTCCTGGCCGAGGCCGCCGGGGGCGAGGACCTGGAGGCCGCCCGCGACCAGCTCGCGCAGGCCGCGGTGGACCTGGAGGCGATCGTCGGCGCGATGCTCACCGACCTGGCCGCCACCGAGCAGGACGTCAGCTCGATCTACAAGGTCGGTCTCAACTCGACCCGGCTGCTGCTGGCCTCCGGTGACGTGATCATCGGTTACCTGCTGCTCAAGGGCGCGGCCGTGGCCGCCGAGAAGCTGGGCACCGCCTCCACCAAGGACCGCTCCTTCTACGAGGGCAAGATCGCCGTCGCGAAGTTCTTCGCCCACGAGGTGCTGCCGGGCGTCTCGGTGCAGCGCTCGCTCGCCGAGTCGGTCGACAAGGGTCTGATGGACCTGGACGAGGCCGCGTTCTAAGGGCCTCCCTCACATACGGACCAGGGGGCCGGCCGTCCCATCCTCCAGCGGGGCGGCCGGCCTCCTGGTCTGTGCGCGTGTCAAGGCGTCATCGCTCGTCGTCGCTCATCGTCGTCGCTCATCGTCGTCGTCATCGCTCGTCGTCCTCGGACCGCCGCTCCCGCAGCGCCCGTTCGACCTCCTCGCGGGCCCACCGCCTGAGCTCCTCGCCCTGTGCGAGGAGCTCGTCGATCGACTCGCCCCCGCCCTCCGGCGGGCGCGGGCGGGCCCTCAGCTTCTCCAGCAGGTCCCGGCACGCCTCGTCCTCGGTGGCGAACCGGCTGGCGTCCCGGTCCAGGGACCGCTCCCGCAGGCCGGTCTCCCAGCCGCCGTCCGGCGCGGGCCGCAGGTAGTAGTACGCGTCCGGCTGCACCGGGATGTCCTGCACCCCCGGGATGTCGTACAGCGCGTCGGGCACCTGCTCGTCGCGGAGGGTCCGGACGAGTTCCGTTCTGTCCACCGGTCCAGGATCCGCCCTCAGTTGAGCGGGCGGAGATTACCGGCCGCGACGAGTTGGGGGATCGAAGGCCCGGTCAGATATTGGAGGCCGAAACCGGGTTGGCCGAACCAGGGCCGGATGGGACCGCCCTCGACCAGGAAGGGTTGGGTGACCTCGTAGAGGTGGTAGCCGTTCGGATACGCCGGGTCGAGGGTGTTGAGGTTGCTGGGCGGCAGCGCGCGCTCCGCGTAGGGCGTGCCCGCCGGGGCCAGGAAGTGGCCGAAACCGCTGCCGAACAGGTCGACCTTCTGGCCGACTTTCAGTTGGACCGTGGTGTGCAGGGGCGACCCGTTGAGCAGGACCCAGCCGTCGGGGTACGGGAACCACCAGCCGTTCGTCCGCTCATTCCAGTAACAGTTGAGGAACGAGGAGGCGGTGGGGAAGTGGTCGAGTCGTTCATAGCCTTCGAGCATGCGCCCGATCGCGCCGTAGCGGGGGAGCTGAGCGGGGCCGAGCCGCCAGTCGCCCTGGTAGTAGCGGTCGAGCGGAGGATTCGGTGCGGTGTTGGTCCCCCCGATGCGGTTCGTGCTGGGACAGGGAGGGTGACCCTTGCCCTCGCCGTCCCCGCCGCCCACCGGCCGCGGGCCGGGTGAGGGCGCCGCCACCGGCTCCGGAGACGCCACGGGGGCCAGCCCCGCGGTGAGGTCCGTGACGGGCTTGGCCATGGCCGGTCCGCCGGCGCACAGCAGCAGCAGCGACCCCAGGACGACAAGCAGGTGTCGAAGAACGCGCATCCGGTATCCCCTCGAGTAACGACTCAGTGCGACGTTGCTTGATCACGGGGAATATCGACCGATTCGCCCGACTTCTCGCGTTAGCTGACGTGCTTTCATCAGATTGGATCAACGTGGCCCCACGGATGGCTGCCGCTCCCGCACCAGGGCGAGCCGCCCCCCGGCGAATCTATGCTGAGCACATGAGCGCACAACCCGGCATCGACCGCGGCCACACCGATGACCTGATGTCCTTCCTCCGCGCCAGCCCCTCGCCGTACCACGCCGTGGCGAGCGCCGCGGAGCGGCTGGAGAAGGCCGGGTTCCGCCGGATCGAGGAGACCGCGCCCTGGGACGGGACGGCCGGTGGACGGTTCGTGCTGCGCGGTGGCGCGATCGTCGCCTGGTACGTCCCCGAGGGGGCGGAGGCCGCCACTCCGTACCGGATTGTGGGCGCTCACACCGACTCTCCCAATTTGCGCGTGAAGCCCATTCCCGACACCGGTGCGCACGGCTGGCGGCAGATCGCCGTCGAGATCTACGGCGGGGCGCTGCTCAACACCTGGCTCGACCGCGACCTCGGGCTCTCCGGCCGGATCACCCTCCGGGACGGCTCCCACCATCTCGTCACCGTCGACCGGCCGCTGCTGAGAGTGCCCCAGCTCGCCGTGCACCTCGACAGATCGGTCAACACCGAGGGCCTCAAGCTCGACAAGCAGCGCCATATGACGCCCATCTGGGGGCTCGGCGGCGTCGAGGAGGGCGACCTGATCCGCTTCGTCGCCGAGGAGGCCGGGGTCGCGGCCGAGGAGATCGCCGGCTGGGACCTGATGACCCACAGCGTCGAGCCGCCCGCCTACCTCGGCCGGGACCGCGAGCTGGTCGCCGGACCCCGGATGGACAACCTTGTCTCCGTGCACGCCGGTACGGCCGCGCTCATCGCCGCCGCCCACCAGGAGCCGCCGTACATCCCGGTGCTGGCCGCCTTCGACCACGAGGAGAACGGCAGCCAGTCCGACACCGGCGCCGACGGCCCGCTGCTCGGCACGGTGCTGGAGCGCTCGGTCTTCGCCCGCGGCGGGGCGTACGAGGAGCGGGCGCGGGCCTTCGCGGGCACCGTCTGCCTGTCCTCCGACACCGGCCACGCGGTCCACCCCAACTACGCGGAGCGCCATGAGCCGGGCCATCACCCGCGGCCCAACGGCGGTCCGATCCTGAAGGTGAACGTCAACCAGAGATATGCCACCGACGGCGCCGGGAGAGCCGTCTTCGCCGCCGCCTGCGAGCGCGCCGGCGTCCCCTGGCAGACCTTCGTCTCCCACAACTCGATGCCGTGCGGCACCACGATCGGGCCGATCACCGCCGCCCGGCACGGCATCGCCACCGTCGACATCGGCATCGCCATCCTGTCCATGCACTCGGCCCGGGAGCTGTGCGGAGCACAGGACCCGCGGCTGCTGGCCAAGGCACTGCACGCCTTCCTGGGGGCATAAGTTGGACTTCTCCCTGCTGGGTCCCGTCACTGTCACCGCGGGGCCGCAAGCAGCACCCGTCGAGCTTCCGCTGGGGCCCGCCAAACGGCGCAGCGTGCTGGCGATGCTGCTGCTGCGCCCCAACGCGACGGTGTCCGTGGAGCAGTTGATATCCAGCCTGTGGGAGGACGAGCCGCCCGCCCACGCCCGGACCGTCATCCAGGGCCATGTCTCCCGGCTCCGCGCGGCCCTGGCCGAGGGCGGCGCCGAGGACCACGGCGTCGAGCTGGCCACCCACAGCTCCGCCTATCTGCTGCGCGTCCCCGAATCCCTGATCGACACCCAGCGCTTCGACCAGCTGACCGCCCAGGCCAGCCCGGAGTCCGCCCCCGCCGAGGCCGTCCAGCTGCTCCGCCAGGCGCTCGGCCTGTGGCGCGGCCCGGCGCTCACCGGGACCGTGGCCAGCCCGCCGTTCGCGGCGGCGGCGCACGCCCTGGAGGAGCGGCGGCTGAGCGCCGTGGAGTCCCTGGCACGGGCCCACGAGGGCCTGGGCGAGCACGAGCAGGCGGTGCGCGCCCTGCACCCCGCCGCCGTCGCCAACCCGCTGCGCGAGGGGCTGATCGCCGCCCTGATGCTGGCGCTGTACCGCTCCGGGCGGCAGTCCGACGCGATCGCCTGGTTCCACCGCACCCGGCAGCTGCTCGACGACGACCTGGGGGTCGACCCGGGCCAGCGGCTGAGCGCCGCGTACCAGGAGATCCTGCGGGCGGCCCCGGCCGCGGACGCGCCGCGGGGCGGCGAGGCCGCCGGGCAGCAGCCGGGCGGCGCGGCGCAGCCGGGCGCACAGCCGGCG
>NZ_BAAAIF010000014.1:0-174676 GCF_039525925.1 Streptomyces javensis
CCCCCGGCATCCGCGCCGCCGCGCGGAACACGGCGGGCAAGGCCGCCGAGGCCGTACGCGAGGAGGCCGCGCTGATGCGGGCATGGGGCGTGGCCCCCGGCGAGCTCGAGCGGATGCCGTTCGACGAGCGCGCCCGGCTCGCCGAGCGGCTGCGCACCGGCCGCCTCGCCCGGTGGGCCGAACTGATCGGCCGCTTCCGGCAGATGGCCGACGGCGAGCGCGCCCGCAAGATGGAGAACGCCACCGGTGAGCTGGTCGGCGTCACACTCGGGGACGACCTCTCCCGTGTCATCCCCTCCGAGCTGGCGGGCCTCGGCCTGCCCGAGCTGCGCGCGGTGTTCGCCGCGCGCTACGCCGCCGGGGAGCTGATGCTCTACGACGCCCGGGGAGAGCGGACCACCGGCCAGGGCGCCATCATCGCGTGCGTCGACACCTCGCACTCCATGTACGCGGCGGGGCCCGGCGGCGTCACCCGGGAGGCGTGGTCCAAGGCGTGCGCCCTGGCCCTGCTGGACCAGGCCCGCCACGCGGGGCGTGACTTCGTCGGCATCCTGTTCTCCGCCGCCGACAAGCTCCAGGTCTTCCGCTTCCCCGCCGACGCGCCGCGGCCCGCCGGTATCGACCCCATCCTCGACTTCGCGGAGACCTTCCTCGGCGGCGGCACCAGCTACCAGGCGCCGCTGACGGCGGCCGCCGGACTGCTGGCGGAGGAGTTCGACGACGCCGCCCGCACCCGGGGCGACATCGTGATGATCACCGACGACGAATGCGGTGTCACCGAGGAGTGGATGCGCGGCTGGAACGACGCCAAACACCGGTTGGGGTTCCGGGTCTTCGGCGTGGCCATCGGCGCCCCGCGCGCCACCGAGACCGGCTCGGTCCTGGAGGCCCTGTGCGACAACCTCCGCTCCATCGAGGACCTCACCGACGTCCACGCGGCCGCCGACCTCTTCCGCGTGATCTGACCGCGCCCACGACCGGTTCACCGGGCCGGTGGCGGTTCGTTCCGCGGGTGCGGAGTACGGCTCAGACCACCGGGATGATGCCGCCGTCGACCCGGAACTCGGCCCCGGTGAGCCACTTGCCGCGGTCGGAGGCGAGGAACGCGATCATCTCCGCCACGTCCTCGGGTTCGCCGGGACGCCCCATCGGCACCTTCAGGTGGTCCACGATCCGCTGCTGCACCTCGTCGTAGGAGATCCCCTGACCGTCGGCCATCCGCTGGAGATGGCCGACGGCTCCCTCCGTGGCGACGAAGCCGGGCAGCACGCACACCACGCGGACACCGTGCTCCCCCACCTCCGTCGCCAGCTCGCGGCTGTACGCGTTGAGCGCCGCCTTCGCCGCGGCGTACGACGCCTCGGCACGCTGTGGGAGCCGGCTCGCGATCGAGGAGACGTGCACCACGACGCCCGCGCCGCGCTCGACCATCCCGGGCACCAGGGCCCGGTCGACGCGGACGGCGCTGAGCAGGTTCATCTCCAGGTCGGCGAGCCAGGACGCGTCGGACCGCTTCAGGGTCGGCATCGGGGCGGTCGCGGCCCCCGCGTTGTTGACCAGGACGTCGATGCCTCCGACGCTGTCCAGCACCCGTCGGCCGAGATCCGCCGCCCCCTCCTCGGACCGCAGGTCCACGGGGAGGAAGGTGGCGGGCAGGTCTTCCGGGGGCGCGGTGCGCGAGGCCGTCAGTACGGTCGCGCCGGCCGCCGCGAAGCGACGGGCCGTCGCCGCTCCCAGCCCCCGGCTGCCACCGGTGACCAGCACCCGCAGGCCGCTGAGCCCCTCATCCACGATCGTCATGCGCGTACTCCCTCAGTAAGGTGAACTGGACTCCGGAAACCGCTCCGGAAACTGTACACACAAACGGAGCCCGACTCACCTTATGGAGGACTGTTGCCGTCATCACGCCCGTTGCGCGCCGATGCCCGCCGTAACCGCGAAGCGCTCCTGACCGCCGCGCGGGAGGCATTCCTCACCGGCGACGCCGACGCTCATGTGGAGGAGATCGCCCGGCGAGCCGGAGTCGCGGTCGGTACGCTCTACCGCCACTTCGAGACGCGCGAAGCGCTCGTCGCGGAGGTGTACCGCCAGGAGGTCGCCGAACTCTGCGCCGCCCCCGCTCGGCTGCTCGCGGACCACGCCCCGGACGAGGCCCTGCGCCGCTTCCTCCTGCTGCTCGTCGAGCACTCGGCCGTGGGCAAGGGCATGGCCGAGGCGCTGGAGAGCATCATGGCGACGGACTCCCCGGTCTTCGACGACGCGCGCGCCGAGATGGCTCGTGCCCTCGATGAGCTGCTCGCCGCGGGGGTCGCCGCCGGTGCCATCCGCGACGGCGTCAGCGGACGCGTCCTTCTGCGCGCGCTCGGCGGCATCTGCGGAATGCGCGCCAAGGGGTGGCGGGACGACGCGGTACGCATCACCGCGATCCTCCACGACGGGCTGCGCGGCGGCCGCAGAGAACCGGGTGTCTAGTGGTCCGCCACCGGATTGCCGGCCGATCGCGCGGCCCATGACGCGAGGATGCGCAGCCGGTCGTGGCTGGGTGAGCCGGGCTCGGCGGTCAGGGTGATCAGCCGCTGGTCGGGGTCGTCGGCGCAGGTGAGGAAGGACCAGTCGAGGGTGAGCTCGCCGACGACCGGATGGTGCAGGACCTTCGTGCCGGTGCCCTGGACGGCGACGCGGTGGGTGCCCCACCACCGCCGGAAGTCGGGGTCCTGAAGCGACAGCTCGCCCACCAGTTTGGCCAGCCGTGGATCGTTCGGGTCCCGGGCGGCCTCCATGCGCAGCTGCGCCAGGCTGGTCTGCGCCACCCAGTCCCAGTCCGGGTACAGCGCCCTGATGGCCGGTTCGCGGAAGACCAGCCGTACGAAGTTGCGCCGCTCCACCGGGATGCGCGCGAAGTCGGTGAACAGGGCGGCGGCCATGGGGTTCCAGGCGAGGATGTCCGTGCGCCGGCCCAGGACGACGGCCGGCGTGGTGGCGAGGTCGTCCAGCAGCCGCCG
Source organism: Streptomyces javensis (assembly GCF_039525925.1). Classification (NCBI taxonomy): domain Bacteria; kingdom Bacillati; phylum Actinomycetota; class Actinomycetes; order Kitasatosporales; family Streptomycetaceae; genus Streptomyces; species Streptomyces javensis. The sequence continues at coordinate 3,003 of NZ_BAAAIF010000014.1, forward strand.
CAGCTGTGGGTGGACCTTCTGCGCGGTGCGCCGACGGGGCCGGGCGGCGTCCCGGCCGGACAGTTCGAACATGTAGGCACGCTCGCCGTCGTCGAACCGGAGAACGCGCGCCAGGGCGTCCAGCACCGGTTCCGAAGCCTGGCGGCGGCCCTGCTCCAGGCGCGTGTAGTAGTCGGGGCTGATCGACGCCAGCAAGGCCACTTCCTCCCGGCGCAGCCCCCTGACCCTGCGCCTGCCCGCCGAATCGGGCAGCCCGACCTGGGCCGGGGTCAGCTCCCCGCGCCGCGCCTTGAGGAAGGCACCCAGTTCGCTGTGGTGGGCGTCGCTGCTGCTCATGGCCACAAGTCTGACAAACATCGAGGATCGTGACAGGGGGCCTGGCCTGTCCCAGGACAGCGCTGTCCTGGGACGGAAGACGCCCCTTACCCGCCTCGGTGCCGCGTGCGAGCGTCGGTGACGTGACTGGCGGACGACCCGCCCCACTCACCCGCACCCACTCAGGAGCCACAGAACCGTGCAGGCCAACGTCACCTTCCCCAGCAGCCATCTCGCCATCGCCGGGATTCTGTTCACCCCCGACGACCACACCGGCGGCCGGTCACCGGCCGTTGTCATCTCCCACCCGGGAGGCGGTGTGAAGGAGCAGAGCCCGAGCGTCTACGCCGAGCGCCTGGCCGCCGCCGGGTTCGCCGCGCTCGTCTTCGACGCCGCCTACCAGGGCGAGAGCGAGGGCGAGCCGCGAGGTCTGGAGAACCCCTTCCAGCGAGCCGAGGACATCAAGTCCGCCGTGACCTATCTGACCACCCGCGACGACATCGACCCGGACCGCATCGGGGCCCTGGGCATCTGCGCGTCCGGCGGTTACGTCCCCTACGCCGCGCAGACCGACCACCGCATCAAGGGCGTCGCCACGGTCAGCGCCGGGGACCTCGGGTCGGTGTTCCGCGAGGGGCTGGGCCGCACCCAGGACCCGGCGGTCCTCCAGGGCCTGCTCGACCAGGCCGGCGCACTGCGCACCGAGGAAGCACACGGCGCGGCCCCGCGGATGGAGGCGTGGATTCCAGAGAACGCCGAGGAACTGCTGGAGACCGCCGGGCGGCAGTTCCGGGAGACGTACGAGTTCTACCGCACCCCGCGCGGCTACCACCCCCGCGCGAACCAGGGATGGGTGCTGCGCAGCATCGATCTGATCGCCCAGTACGACTCGTACGCGATGATCCGGCTCATCTCGCCCCGCCCCCTGCTGATGATCGCCGGTTCGGAGGCGGAGACGGCGTACTTCAGCCGGGAAGCGATCGAGAAGGCGGCCGAGCCCAAGCGACTGGTCATCATCGAGGGCGCCGGCCATATCGACCTGTATGACCGGGACGAATACGTCACCCCCGCCGTGGCCGAGCTCACCGCGTTCTTCGGCGAGCACCTGGCCGGCTGACCGAGGCGTACGCCGAGACCGCCGATCTCCACGAGCGGTTCAGCCCCGGGAACCCCGACTGGGGCCATCCACCGCTTGAGGAGGACGTGCGCGGCAGCGACGAGGGCTGGGGGCTGGTCGACGGCCCCGGCGGCCTGTTCGGCCCGACGACCGTGCGCTGGTACCCGACCGTTCAGTGGTTCGACGGGGAAGGCTTCGCCGATCACCTTCGCTCGACGTCGCCCTACCGGAGGCTCGACCGCGATGTCTGCGAGCCCCTGCTCGACGCCATCGCCGAGCGCGTCCGTACCCGCATGGATGACAGAGCGTCACGCCGCTATCTGAGCGTCCTCCGGATCGGACAGCGGACCGGGCGGCATGAGCGAGCCAGGTCGGTCCCTCCTACCTCAGCGCCATCAGGGAAGCACGTGTCTCCTTGTCCATCTTCTCGATCGCATACCGGAATGTGTCGCGGCTCATCTCGGTGTGCCAGGCGCGCAGGAACTCGGCCACCTCCTCCGGATGAACCTCGGCGGTGACCTTGAGCAGCCATCCGCAGCCCTTCTGCACATACGCGTCGTCGTCGTGCATCAGCCGGGTGCAGTTGTCGAAGACGTGGGACAGCGGCAGTTCGAACACCGACCGCCCCACCTTGCGCCGGACGAACTTCACGACGGCCACGTTCGCGGCGCGCCTCGCCCAGTTGGACTCGGATCCGGCCCAGGCTCGTGTCCGCGGGATCTGGTCGAGGTGTCCGCGGAAGAACGGGTACAGCAATTTCAGGCACAGGTCGTCGCACTGCGCCCAGTTCGACACATACGCTCCGAGCCAGTGTTCACAGCGGTCGAGCAGTTCGGGGCCCAGCCCGACCCGCGCGACCTTGTGCAGGACCGCGAATCCCAGCAGGACCTCTTCGTGGTGGGAGGCGCGCGACAGCACTTCTTCCGCGAGGGCCAGTCTCGTCGCCGGGGGGACGTCCGGCCGCTCGCGGAAGTAGTCGTTCGCGATCTCCACGGTGGAGGCGTTGCTCACCCCGAGCGCGCGGACCTTCCGCGGAAAGTAGCGCTGCGTTCCGACCGCGAAGTCCGCGTCGGCCCGCGCCGCGAGGGACCCCAGGAGTTCGCCGGCCGTAGCCTCCACGTCAATGGTCATGCCCCCAGTGTGCGTGGGACGGGCTTGGCGACGGTCAGCCCTCGTAGCTCCGGATGGCGGCGACCTTCTCCGCCGACGGCGAGGTCTCGTCGAAGCTCTGTGCGAGCCAGTCGTCGGTGAGCGCGCGGGCGAGCTCCAGGCCGATGACGCGCTGGCCGAAGCAGAGTACCTGGGCGTTGTTGCTGAGGACCGAGCGGCGCACGGAGTAGGTGTCGTGGGCGGTGACCGCGCGGATGCCGGGGACCTTGTTGGCGCTGATGGCCACGCCGAGGCCGGTGCCGCACACCAACAGGGCGCGGTCGGCGGTGCCTTCGGCGACGCGGCGGGCCGCTTCCACCGCGACATGCGGATAGGCGGTGTGCTCGTCGCTGTCCACGCCGACGTCGATGACCTCGGCGACCCGGGGGTCGGCCTCCAGATCCCGCTTGAGGGCTTCCTTGTAGTCGTAACCGGCGTCGTCGCAGCCGACGACGATCCGGAAGGCGTGCGCGGTGGTCATACGGATTCGCTTCCTGTCGTCGCGCGGAGTGTGGTCACCGCGGTCAGCACCGCGGCGAGTGAGGTGGCTCCGGGGTCGGGGGTGCCGACGCTGCGGTCGGCGAGGGGGCGGGCGCGGCCCAGGCGGGGGCGCAGTCCGGCGGTGTGCTCGGCGGCCGTACGGGCTTCGGCCGCGGCGGACGCGTACGCCTCGGACACCGGGGCTCCGGTCCGCAGCCCCGCCGCGAAGGCGGTGGCGAACGGCGCGAGGGCGTCGACCAGGGTCTTGTCGCCCACTTCGGCCCCGCCGAGCGAGGTGACCGCGGTGAGCGCGTCCGCGGCGGCGGACGCCAACTCCGCGCGCTCCGGCGCCCGGTCGGCGGGCAGCGCCGCGCCGATGGCGCGCAGGCCCACGCCCCACAGCGCCCCCGAGGTGCCCCCGGCCTCCGCCGCCCAGGCATCACCCGCGGCGGCCAGCACGGCCGCCGGGGCGAGCCGCTCGGTGTGCGCCTGCTCGGCGGCCGCCAGTGCCGCGTCGACGCCCTTGGACATGCCACGGCCGTGATCGCCGTCGCCCGCCACCGCGTCCAGCCGGCCCAGGTCCTCCGCGTCCCGGTGCAGTACGTCGCGGGCGGCGCGCAGGGCGTGGACGGCCAGTTCGGCGACCTCGACCGCCGCGCCGGACGCCGTGGCGGCGGACCGCTCCGGGCGGCGCGGGGCCGCGGCGGGCCGTACGGCGGCGTCATCCAGCGGGGGTTCCGGCGGTGCGGTACGGCAGAAGGCCGGGGTGTCGGCCGGGGCGAGCCACAGCCGCTCCAGCTCCTCGTCCAGCCAGCTCAGGGTCAGCGAGCAGCCGGCCATGTCGAGACTGGTGACGAGTTCGCCGACCTCGGGGCGTACGGGAGTGAGCCCCGCCTCGTCCAGCCGGCGGGCCACGGCGCCCCACAGCACGTACAGCTCCTCGTACTTGGTGGCGCCGAGCCCGTTGAGGACGACCGCGACCCGTCCGCCGTCGCCCGCGTCGGCGGGCCGGTCCGCGAGCAGCCCCGTCACCAGGGCGTGGGCCAGCTCGTCCGCGGTGCCCAGGGTGTCCTCGCTGACCCCCGGTTCGCCGTGGATGCCGAGACCGAGGCCCAACCGGCCCTCGGGGACGGTGAAGAGGGGCGCTTCGGCGCCCGGCAGGGTGCACCCGTCGAAGGCCACGCCGAGCGTGCGGGTACGGGCGTTGGTGCGCTCGGCGACGCGGGCGACCTCCTCCAGCGAGGCGCCTTCCTCGGCCGCCGCCGACGCGGTCTTGAAGACGACGAAGCCACCGGCGATGCCACGCCGCCGCGCCGTCTGGTCGGCGGGGGCGGAGGCGATGTCATCGGTGACGGCGAAACAGCGGGCGGGAATCCCGTCGCCCTCCAACTGCCGTGCCGCGAGCCCGAAGTTCATCACGTCCCCCGCGTAGTTGCCGAAGAGGAAGAGGACACCGCCGCCCGCCTCCGCCGCCTCGGCGACCGAGCGGGCGCGGGCGGCCGACGGAGAGGTGAAGACATCGCCGATGACCGAGCCGTCGGCGAATCCGGGGCCGACGACGCCGCAGAAGGCGGGGTAGTGGCCGGAGCCGCCGCCGGTGAGCACGGCCACCTTGCCCGCGCGGGCGGGGCGGGTGCGCACCACACCGCCGGGCACGGCCCGTACGTGCCCGGGGTGGGCGGCGGCGAAGCCCGTGATCATGTCGTCGGTGAACCGGGCAGGGTCGTTGAAGAGCCTGGTCATCGTGTGCTCCAGCCTTCGCGTGCGGTGTCGAGGGTCTGGCGGTAGGCGGCGTAGCCCTCGGCGTAGTGGTCGATCAGCCCGCGCTCGGCGGTGACGGTACGGAGTCGGGCGCGCCAGGCTCCGGGGTCGACCGGTGTGCCCAGGGAGCGCCAGGCGACATGGGCCGCGCCGCGGATGCCCACGGCGTCGTCGCAGACCTCCAGGTCGCCGCCGAGGACACCGGCGAAGATCCGTGCCCACTCCCCGGAGCGCGCGCCACCGCCGCAGGCGGTGACGGTGCGGGTGACGCCGAGGGTTTCCATGCAGTGCCGGGCCGAATAGGCCACGGCCTCGCACAGCGCCCGTACCAGGTCGGCGCGGCCGGCCAGCGGGGAGAGGCCGTCGAACCGGCCACGAGCCCGCGGGTCGACGAAGGGCGCCCGCTCGCCGCTGGTGGACAGGAACGGCAGCGCGGTGACGCCCGCGGCGCCGGGCGGGGACTGGACGAGCAGCGCGTCCAGCGCCTCGATCTTCACATCGAGCAGCTTCAGCAGCCAGTCCAGGCCCGCGGTGCCGATCATGGCGGGCATGACCCGCAGGAACCGGCCCTCGTACGGGGTGGCCAGCACCATCCCGGCCGGGTCCTCGGCGAGCGCCGGGCGCGGCTCGGTGTCCAGCACCTGGGCGGCGAGGGTGGTGCCGATGATGAGGTTGCCCTCCCCCGGTTCGGCGACCCCCGAGCCGAAGGCGCAGGCGGGGATGTCGAACGGGCCGGCGGAGACCGGCAGCCCCACGGGCAGGCCCAGCCGCCGGGCGGCGTCGGGCAGCAGCCGGTGCAGGGTGCCGGGCGGCGCCGGGTCGGGCAGCAGCCGGCGGTGTGCGGACAGCCCGCACAGCTCGAGCGCGGTCTCGTCGTACGTACGGGTGGCGACGTCGAGGAACGGCTGCGAGGCGTCGGAGACGTCGACGGTCACGGCGCCGGTCAGCCGTTGTACGACGGCGTCCACGCAGTACCCGGCGGTCTCGGCGGCCGCCAGCCGCTCCGGCTCGTGCTCGGCCAGATGCGCCAGCAGGGGTGCCGCGGAGCCGGGGAAGAGGCCGACGCCGGTGCGCCGGTGCAGGGCGCGCAGGGTGCCGTCGGCGGTCCACCGGTCGAGCCGGTCCGCGGCCCGGCCGTCCATCCAGGACAGCGCGCGGCCGACGGAGGCGCCCGTGGCGTCGCGCAGCCACAGGCCGTCGCCCTGCCCGGTGAGGGCGAGGGCCTCGACCGGTTCGTCGCCCAGCTGCGCGGCGTCGGCGAGCGCCGCCCGTACGACGGTCTCCACGGTGCCCACGACGTCGTCCAGGTCCTGCTCGACGCGGTGTCCTGGCAGGGTGTAGACGGTGCTGCGGGCCTCGTGCGCGGGGGTGGTCCGGCCGTCGTGGGAGATCAGCTGGGCCTTGGTGACCGAGGTGCCGATGTCGACTCCGACGATCATGGCCGGCTCCCGGGCAGCACCTCCGGATTGGCCACGTGCCGCAGCGGTTCGCCGCGCAGGAAGCGGGCGGCCTCGCCGGCGGTGATCAGGGCGGCCCGGTCGGCGGTCTGCCGGGTGGCGCCCGCCAGGTGGGGGGTGGTGATGACGTTGGGGGCCTTGTGCAGCGGCCAGTCGGCCGGGGGCGGCTCGATGTCGTAGACGTCGAGGGCGAGCGCGCCGAGCCGGCCGGACTCCAGCAGGCCGGGCAGCGGCGCGTAGTCGAGCAGCTCACCGCGGGCCGAGTTGACGAGGACGGCACCCTCGGGCAGCAGCGCGAGGTTGCCGGCGTTCAGCAGATGCCGGGTCTCGGGGGTGACCCGGGCGTGCAGGCTCACCACGGAGCTGCGCCGCAGCAGGTCCTCCAGGGCGGTGAGCTCGACACCGTCGGCGTGCGCCCGCTCCTGGTCCGCGTACGGATCGGAGACGAGGACGTGTGCGCCGAAGGCACGCAGCACCCGCGCCACGATCGAGCCGATGGCCCCGTATCCGACGAGGCCGACGGTGGCGCCGTCGAGCTCGAGACCCGCGTTCTCGTAGGCGTAGTAGTCACCGCGCCAGATGCCCTCCTTGAGGGCCGCGTCGGCCTGGGTGATGCGGCGCATGGCGGCGAGGATCAGGCCGACGGCGAATTCGGCGGCCGCGGCGGCGTTGCGGCCCGGTGTGAGGGTGACGGGGATACCGGCGGCGGTGGCGGCGGCCAGGTCCACGTTGACCGGGCCGCCACGGGCCACGCCGATGAACTTCAGCCCGGGGGCCTCGCGGATGACACGGGCGGTGAAGGGCGCCATCTGGGTGAGGGCGACACTCGCGTCACCGAGCGCCTCCAGCACCTGCTCCTCGGTGCCGCTCGCCTCCTTGACCCCGCCGTTCCCCCGCTCGTCCGCCCCGACCGGCCCGAAGGGTTCGTTCGGCCAGCGGGTGCGCAGCGTGCGGAAGGTCAGCCCGGCGGAGGGCAGGCTCTCGCTCAGGGCGGCGGAGAAGAGCTCGGGGGCGATGAAGTCGTCGCCGGATACCAGGACCGTGGTCATGTCGGTCACTCCCCTCGGGGGTCGAGCCTGCTGAGCAGGAAGTCACGTACGGCATGATGGTCCGAAGAACGGTAGGCGGCGCCGGCCAGGGCGTCCTCGGCGGGTGGGTACTGCGGATTCGGGATGGCCACGACGGTCATCCCGGCGGCCGCGGCGGCGCGCAGTCCGTTGCTGGAGTCCTCCACCGCCAGACAGCGCTCCGGGGCCACGCCGAGGGCGCGCGCGGCGGCCAGGTAGACGTCCGGGCTCGGCTTTCCACGGTCCACCTCGGCGCTGGAGACGGTCGCCTTGAAGTGGTGGTCGACGCCGTGGTGGACCAGCACGGCGTCGATCACCCGGCGCGGCGCGGAGGAGGCGAGCGCCACGGGGGCGAGCTCCGCGGTGGCGGTGATCATCTCGCGGGCCCCGGGCAGCAGGCCGATGCGGCCGTCGGCCAGGGCCTGGACCATGCCGTCCACGACCTCGGTCTCGGTACTGGTGGCGGGGTCACCCGCCGCGCAGAACCGGGTGAGGTAGGCGGCCCACTCGGGGGCGCTCATCCCCTGGACGTCGCGGGTCTGCTCCGGGCCCCACACGCTGCCGCGTGCGGCGGCATAGGCGGCCCACAGCTCCTCCCACAGATGCTCGCTCTCGACGAGCACGCCGTCCATGTCGAAGACCACTGCGTCGGCCATGCGTACCCCTGATCTCCCGGCTGATGATGTCTGGCTGGCGGGGGCACGAGGTGTCCGTGCGCCCGGCGGCGTCCGCCGGGTGGTGGCACCCGGCGGGGTCCGTCACAGTGAAATTAACAGTCAGAGCGTGAGTTGTCACTGGTTCTATGTGAGAAATAAACACGGCAGGATGGAGGGCATGACTACTCCCCCGTCGTCGCGCGGCGCGCGGCAACAGCGGCAGCGACTGATCGTCGACCACGTTCTGGCCCAGGGGGACGCCACCGTGTCCGAGCTGGTCGAGCTGACCGGCGTCAGCCTGATGACGGTCCACCGGGACATCGCCGAGCTGGCGGACCGCGGCATCCTGCGCAAGTACCACGGCGGCGTCACCGCACAGCCCTCCATGGTCTTCGAGTCCAGTTCGGACTTCCGGCTGCACTCGCACACCGACGAGAAGCGGGCACTGGCCCGCGCCGCCCTGGGGTTCGTGGCCCCGGGAATGTCGGTGATGCTGGACGACTCGACCTCGGCGCTGGCCCTGGCGCGGCTGTTGCCCGAGGTGGGGCCGCTGACCGTGGTGACCAACTACCGCCTGATCACCGAGGAGCTGCGGAGCGCCGAGGGCATCCGGCTGATCTGTGTGGGCGGCGAGTACTCGCGCACCCATGACTCATGGATCGGCCTGCCGGCGATGGACATGATCAGCGGCATCTCCGTCGATCTGTGCGTGCTCTCCACCTCCGGGATCACCGCGGGCATGACCTTCCACCAGGAGCAGGAGATCGTCAGCATCAAGCGGGCGACCCGGCAGGCGGGCGCGACGAGCGTACTGCTCATGGACCACAGCAAGGTGGGCCGCCGGGCCCTGCACCGACTGGAGAGCGTGGACTCCTTCGACCATGTCCTGCTGACCGGCCCGGTGGACGAGGAGCTGCTCAGGGAGATGCGGGAGCTGACCGATGTGAGAGTCATCGAGACCGAGTAGTTACCATCGAATCTCGTTATTCTTACCAGACCTCTTGATATTTCTCCCGGCTCGCTTGAGTATCTGCGGTCGTACTCCGTCATCCCCGCAGAGTGGAGGAAGCGATGCCGAAACCCTTGGTCCTGGGCTATCTGGGCGTACTCCTGTTCATGATCGGCGACGGTGTCGAATCCGGCTTCATCGCTCCGTACATGGCCGATCACGGCGCGGCGACGGACGTACGGGCCGGGTACGTCATCACGGTCTACGGCATCGCCGTCATGCTGGCGTCGTGGTTCTCCGGCGCGCTCTGCCAGGTGTGGGGGCCGCGCCGGGTGATGTGGACGGGCCTGGCGATCTGGGCCGTCTTCGACGCCGCGTACCTGCTCTTCGCGCTGGGCACCGAGAACTACCCGATGATGCTGATCTTCTACGGCATCCGGGGCTTCGGCTATCCGCTCTTCGCGTTCGGCTTCCTCGTATGGATCACCAACACGGCGCCGAAGGCCCGGCTGGGGACCGCGGTGGGCTGGTTCTACTTCGCCTTCACGGGCGGTCTGCCCACCCTCGGCTCGCTGTGGTCGAGCCTGACGATCCCCTCGTTCGGCCGGCTGGGCACGCTGTGGTCGGCGCTCGTCCTCATTCTCATCGGCGGCGCCATCGCCCTGGTCGGCGCCCGGCGGAGGCCCGGCGGCGACCGGATGGCACCGCCGGAGGTCACCACCGGCGAGAGCCTGCTCAACTCCGTCTCCATCGTCTGGACCCATCCGCGCGTGCTGGTGGGCTGCCTGGTCCGGATCATCAACACGGCCCCGGAGTTCGGCATGCTGGTGTACCTGCCGCGGATCTTCTCCGACGACGTCGGCTTCGGCGAGGACAAGTGGCTCCAGCTGCTGGCGATCATCTACGGCACGAACATCTTCTTCAACCTGATCTTCGGCGTCCTCTCCGACCGCATCGGCTGGCGCACGACCATCGCCGGCTTCGGCGCGCTGGGCTGTGCGATCAGCGTCACGACGCTGTACTTCGTACCGACCTGGCTCGGCCCGGACTACTACTGGGTCGCGGTGCTCGCGGGCATGTTCTACGGCGCGACCCTCGCGGGATTCGTCCCCATCTCGGCCCTCATCCCGTCGATGGCGCCCGAGAACAAGGGCGGCTCCATGGCCCTGCTCAACCTGGGCGCGGGCGGCGCCGCCTTCGTCGGCCCGGCCGTCGCCAGCCTCTTCCTCCCCCTCGTCGGCGCCGGCGGCGTCACGCTGATCTTCCTCGCGCTCTACCTGGTCGCGCTCGTCCTGACACTGACGCTGAAGCTCCCCGAGGAACGCGGCGGCGAGCCGACGGCCCCGAGCGCGGCGGAGGACGGCCGGCGGCCCGGAACCGACACGGCCCCGACCACCTCCTCGCCCGCCACGTCCGCCTGAGCTCCGGGGTGCGGGGCCCCGCGCAGGCAGGCCGAACCATGAGGTCGGCCTGCCGACGCGGCGCCTCCGCCAAGCTTCGGCGAGGTCCGCGGCAGAGGCTTGGATAGGCTGCTCGCACGACTCGGCGAGGGGAGTTCAGGGTGGTGGCACAGCCGTTGAGCATCGCGGTGGCGCAGCCGAGGTGCGCCGCTCATGACGTGGCGGCGAACGCGGTGGCCCACGCGGAGGCCGTTCGGGCGGCGGGCGCGCGGGTGGTGGTCTTCCCCGAGATGTCGCTGACGGGATACGAACTGGACGCCACGCCGGTCGCCCCGGACGACGAACGGCTGGCTCCGATCGTCGCCGCGTGCGCCGGGACCGGGACCCTCGCCCTGGTCGGCGCACCGGTGGCGGGTCCGCGCATCGGCATCCTGGCGGTGGACGGAGCTGGTGCGCGGGTGGTCTACGGAAAGGTCCACCTGCACCCCAGTGAGGCCATCCACTTCGTGCCCGGGGAGCCCGCCGTGCTCGACGTGGACGAGTGGCGGCTGGGGCTCGCCGTCTGCCGCGACACCGGTTTCCCCGAGCACGCCGCGAAGACGGCGGCGCTGGGGATCGACGGCTATGTGGCGGGCGTTGTGCACGCCGAACACGAGGCCGGGCTCCACGGCGAGCGGGCCCGCCGGGTCGCCGCCGACCACGGTGTGTGGACGGCCACGGCGGCCTTCGCGGGTCCGACCGGGGGCGGCTTCGACCGCACGTCCGGCCGTTCGGGCATCTGGTCCGCGGACGGGGAGCCGCTCGCCGGGACGAGCGCCGCGCCCGATGAGGTCGCGCGGGCGGTCTTCGTCAAGTGAGCCCGGGGCCGGAGCGGCCGCGGGAGTCGTCGCGTCGGAGCCGGAACACCCTGGCCACCCGCTCGGTGAGATCGTCCTCCGTCATCGTGGTGTCGACTTCGACGGTGCGCAGTCGGAGGCGCTCGGCCTCCTCCTCGATGCGCGTGGTGAACATGCGATCCCGTTCGGCGAGGTTGCGGCCGGCCCTCGCCGGATCGCTGGTCCGCCACACGAACCCTTCCCCCGGTACGGACCGGCTCCGGATGGCGGCCTGCCGGAAATCGGGGGTCGGAATGAGCCAGACCGCGTGCTGAGGAGCGTCGAGCAGCGGCCTCACGAGGTGCGGGAGCAGCCGGAACCCCTCGACGATGACGCAGGGCTCCGGCGGCAGGCGGAGGAGGTCTTCGACGATCAGGCCGAAGCCCTCACCCCGGAACCAGTGGAACGTCTCGAGCATGACCTCCGGAGACCGGTTCACCCATCGCTCGTCCATGTCCATGGCGATGAACTCATGCAGGAACGGGGCCTCCTCGGGCGTGGCCCGGTCGGCGTGGTCCCGCATCACATCGTCGGTCGCGTAGAGCCGCCACCCGTAGCGGTCGGCGAGCCGGCGGGCGACGGTCGACTTGCCCGCACCACTTCCGCCACCGATCCAGAAGACGTGGCGCAGCCGCGCCGCGAGCTCCGCGGCGTCGGTCACTTCTTCATCCTGTCCGGGTCGCATAGGCCTCTATTCGTACCCCATGGCCGGGATGACACCGTCAAGTTCCGTTCGGCGCGCCCCCGGGTGTCCGGACGGCGGCCGCTCGCGTGGCGAGTCCGATGGTGCGGGTGAGCGTCATCGCCACGGCCATCAGCAGCAGCGCGTCGGTGAGGGCGTCGGCGGTCACCTGGTGATCGGCCATCCAACGGCCCAGCTGCCGGGCGAACCAGTGCTCCGATCCGTACGAGAACGCGGCCCGTGCGCCGATCACGACGATCCACAGCGCCGCGTAGGCGAAGCCCGCGCGGCTGACCGGCTTGCCGGTCGTGGGGCTGGCGTAGACCGTGGTGAAGGTCACCGCCAGCAGGCCGACGAGCAACCCCGCGACGACGGCGGCGAGTTCGAGCGCCAGGCCGGAGCCCTGGGTGGCCGGGCTCTTGATGAAGAGGGGGACGATCGCGGCGGTCATCAGCGGCGGCCGCAGGATGCGCAGCTTCCCGATCTTGCGGTGGGGCCCGAGGTCCGCCTCCAGGACGGCGATCAGGACCGCGGCGTTGATGATCATGGCTTGACCGATGGTGGACATGGGATGGCGAGCCTCTCGGTGGACGGTTTGCCGGGGATTCGGCTCGCTCAGGTTGGTGCCGGTACGCGCTCCCCCGCGCCGTAGCAGGGGGTGACCTCCGGGGTGATCGCTTCGGCCGCCCGGTGGTACCGGTCCGGCGCCGGTACCACCCGAGGGTCACCCCGCGGATCACCCCGCGGATCACCCCGGAGGTCACCGCTCGGGGTGACGCGGTGCCCCGCTCGCCTTCCTAGCCTCGGGGCGAGTCAACAGGCCTACGCGACCGAAGCGTGGCCGACGGGAGTCCTCCAGTGAACGTGCTGCAAGTGCTGGCCGCGATCGCCGTCGTGATCTTCGTCATCGCACGTCAGCTACGCGGCGAGCCGCTGCGCGGCAAGCGGCTGATCCTGCTTCCCGCGATCCTCGCCGTCGTCGGATTCGCCGGCCTCGGCAAGGGCGGCCGCCACCTGACCACGACCGATCTCGCATGCCTCGTGATCAGCGGGGTGATCGCGGTCGGAATCGGCACCGCCCAGGGCGCGCTGCTGCGGTTGGAGCCGCGCGACGGGGTGCTGTGGTCGCGGATGCCGGTGTACGGACTGTGGCTGTGGCTCGCGCTGGTGGTCTCGCGGGTCGTGATGACGGTCGTCGCCATGGCGCTGCACGCCCCCGTGGCGGGCTCCTCGGCCCCCCTCCTGGTGCTGCTCGGCCTCAACCGGCTCGGCCAGGCCGCCGTCGTCACACCGCGCGCCCTCGCCTCCGGTGTGCCGTTCGCGCCGGAGAAGGACGGCCGCCCCTTCGATGTGCGGGGTGCGCTGGCGGGACTGCTGGGCGGGTCGGGCGACCCGTCGGCGCCCGGCGCGGAACGGCCCGCGCGGCAGCCTCGGCCCACGGGATCGTATGACCGGTCGGCGCGTGACGGCCTGCGCGACCGGGGTCGCCGGGGACGACGATGACCGGACGGCACCCGGAAGGCGCCCCCGCGGGCCCCACACGGGACGACGGAACAGCCGGACCCTCGGCCCACCATGACGAGGTACACCCCGGCGCCGCGACCAAGCGGTCCTGGGCTCGCTATCCTGCATCCGTGCTGCGTACGGTGTCATGGCTGATGAGGGTCGGCGCGTACGTCTTCATCGGCCTGCACACCCTCGCGCGCCCTCCGGCCGGGGCCGGGGCGGTGCCCCTGGCCGTCGTCGCGTACGCGCTGGGCGGCCTGGCGCTGCTGCTGTGGGAGCTCACCCACGCCCTCGGCGAGAAGGCCGCGCGGCACGCGCCGCGGATACGGATCCTGCTCGGGGCCGCCGCCGCCCTCGCCGGCTACGCCAGCGCCTTCCCGCACGCCGGAGCGCTCATCGGCCTCTCCCTGATGGCCGTGATGCACCTGGGCACCGAGCCGAGCCTTCCGGTGGGCTGGGCGGTGGCGGGCTGCACGGTGGTGGCCCTGGAGACCGGGGTCCTGGTCGCCGGGGCGAGCCGCGGGTTCGCACTGGGCTATCCGATGCTGGTGGCCCTGGTCCTGGTCGCGAGCCACAACCGGCGCGCCTATCGGATACGCGCCGAGCAGTCGGCCGCCATGCTCGCCCAGAGCGAGCTGCTCCGCGCTGAGCAGCGCCGGGTGGCCGTGCTGGACGAACGCACCCGGATCGCCCGTGAGATCCATGACGTACTGGCACATTCGCTCGGCGCCCTGAGCATCCAGATCCAGGCCGCCAGTGCCCTGTTGACGGATCACGGGGACGTCGACCGCGCGGTCACCGTGCTCGACGGAGCGAGGCGATTGACCGCCGACGGGCTCGCCGAGACCCGCCGCGCGGTGCACGCCCTGCGCTCCGACCTCGCGCCGCTCGACGAGGAACTGGCCACGATGGCGGACACCCACCGGCAGCGGCACGGCGTTCCGGTACGGCTCAGGGTGGAGGGCGAGCCCTCCCCGCTCCCGGCCGACCAGGCGCTCCCCCTCTTCCGTACCGCGCAGGAAGCCCTGACCAACGCCGCCAAACACGCCCCCGCCCAGCCGGTGGAGGTCGCCCTGGCCTACGAGGACGAACACGTGACGCTCACCGTCGACAACCCGCTCGGCACACCATCATCCCCCCGGCGAGCACCCGCGTTCGCCACCGTCGACGGCGGCTACGGCCTCACCGGGATGCGCGAGCGCCTGCTGCTGCTGGGCGGGACGCTCGACGCGGGCGTACGGGACGGACAGTGGCGCGTCCGGGCCGGGGTGCCGCGATGAGCGCCCAGGACACCCGGCCGCTGCGGATCGTGGTCGCCGACGACCAGGCCAGCGTCCGGGAGGGGCTGGTCCTCATGCTCGACCTGCTGCCGGACATCGACGTCGTCGGCTCCGCGGCCAACGGACAACAGGCGCTCGACCAGGTCGCCGAGCACCGCCCGGACGCGATCCTGCTCGACCTGCACATGCCGGTGCTCGACGGCACCGAGGCCACCCGCCGGCTCACCGCCGACCACCCCGAGGTCGCCGTCGTCGTCCTGACCACCTACGCCGACGACACCTCCGTCCTGGAGACGCTCCGGGCCGGGGCGCGCGCCTACCTCACCAAGGACGCGGACCGCCTGCACATCGCCCGTACCCTGCACAGTGCCGTGGCGGGGCTCTCCGTCCTCGACCCGAGGGTCCAGGCCACCCTGCTCGCCGCGGCGAGCGCCCCCAGCACCCCTCGCCCGCTCGACACCCCTTCCCCGGGGCCCGATGCCCCTTCCCGGGACCCCGACGCCACCAACCAGCCGCTCCCGGACGGCCTCACCCGTCGTGAGGCGGAGATCCTCACGCTGATGGCACGCGGCATGACCAACGCGGAGATCGCCGCCACCCTCTTCCTGAGCGGCAACACCGTGAAGACCCACATCAACCGGGTCTTCACCAAGACCGGCTCCCGCGACCGCGTCGCGGCCACCCGCTACGCCCGCGACCACGGCCTGGACTGACCCAAACCCAAAAGCCCAAAACCCAAAGCCACCAGATGCCAGACGCCATCAGCTCATCGTGGAAGTTGGCTCATCGCAGAAGCTTGGCCACCACCCGGTCGAGCGCCTGGATGTCCTCGGGAGGCAGCGCGAGCAGGGCGTCGGGCGGAGTGGTGAGGATCGCGACGGCGCGGGCGGCCAGCGCCTGGCCGTCATCGGTGAGATGGACCAGCTTGGACCGGCGGTCGGCCGGGTTGGTGATGCGTTCGGCGAGGCCGCGCCGTACGAGATCGTCGACGATGACGGAGGTGTAGGGCGGGTCCGCGCCCAGCCGCTCGGCCAGTTCGCGAAGGGTGATCGGACCGGCGGCGAGGCGGCGCAACGCCCTGACGCGGCTGAAGCTCATGCCGAGGCTCTCCGCGACCGCCTTGCGGCGGTTGTAACGCTCCATCAGGAGCGTGTTCAGCCCCAGCCAGGCTCGGGCCGCCGTCCTGGTGGTCTCGTCGTCCCGTTCGTCCCGCCCGTCCCCCTCGTGCGGCTCGTTGTCATGTGGGCGCTCCATCAGACGTTCACTGTCTCCTTGGTCTCCTCGGCGGCGAGCCGCTTCGCCGTGCGCTGGGCCGTTGCCCGGGCCCAGCGGCCGGAAGTGAGCGTACCCATGACCAGCACCGCGGCGCCGCAGCCGGCGATGATCCACCATGCCGTCCGTGCCGCGTCCGTGAAGGCCGCCGGGTCCGTGTGCGCTCCCCCGGCCATGAGGGCGCCGATGACGGCCACGCCCAGGGACTGCCCGGTCTGCCGGCTGGTGGAGGCCACCGCGGCCGCGACACCGGCCTGCGAACGGGGCATCCCCGAGACGGCGGTGTTGGTGATGGGCGCGTTGACCAGTCCGAAGCCGGTGCCGAAGAGCAGATACGCGACGACCAGCAGGGTCACCGGAAGGTGCGCGGAGTAGGTGAGCGCCTGGAGCACGGCGCTCGCGCAGAACGCCGTCCCGGCGAGCAGCAACGGGGTACGCGGCCCCCGGGAGGCCACCATGCGGCCGGACACGGGTGCGGTCAGCAGCGCCATGACCGCCATGGGCAGCATGAACAACCCGGCGTGCAGCGGATCGAGTTGCCGCACATCCTGTAGGTACAGGGAGCTGACGAACAGGAAGCCACCCAGACCGGCGAACGCGGCCACCGCGATCACGGTGGCGCCCGAGAACGGCGCGGAACGGAAGAAGCGCAGGTCGATGAGCGGGTCGGTGCGCCTCGGTTCGTACCACAGCAGCCCCAGCAGCGCGCCCAGCGCCGCGGCGGCGCACCCGGCGACCACGGGAGAGGTCCAGCCCAGGTTCGGCGACTCGATGATCGCGTACGTCAGCGCGACGAGCAGCACCACGACGAGCGCCTGCCCGACCGGGTCCACCCGGCGAGCCCGCGGCGCCCGCGACTCCGGCACATACCTGCGGGTCAGGAAGAGCGCGGCAAGTCCGATCGGCACATTGAGCCAGAAGATCGACCGCCACCCGGCCGACTCCACCAGCGCGCCCCCGATGATCGGCCCGGCGGCCATGCTGATGCCCACGACGCCACTCCACACACCGATGGCGCGGGCGCGTTCCCGGGGGTCCGTGAAGGTGTTGCTGATGATCGACATGGCGACAGGGTTCAGCATCGACCCCCCGACCGCCTGAAGCATCCGCGCGACGACCAGCCAGCCGAGCCCGGGCGCCAGGCTGCACAGCAGCGAGGCCGCGGTGAAGATCACCAGCCCGGCCTGAAAGGTGCGGCGACGCCCCACCCGGTCGGCGGTCGAACCGGAGAGCATCAACAGACTCGCCAGCACCAGCGTGTAGGCGTCGACCGTCCATTGCAGCCCGGACACCGATGTGTGCAGGTCGCGCTGGATGGAGGGCAGGGCGACGTTCAGGATCGTGTTGTCGAGACTGACGATCAGCAGGCTCATGCAGCAGATGGCCAGCACGAGCCATCGTCGCCGAGGAGCGAGATCCGGCATGAAGGGCCTCCATTTAATTGTGTTGCCATAATCATTATACAGACACAACTAAACGAGCCGTCGTCGGTACGGAGCACGAGCACCCACCACGTCAGGACGACGCGCGTACCACCAGGCGTGGCACGATCACCGTCTCCCCCGTTGCGGCACCAGTGAGCTGCGCGGCGACCTGCCGCACCGCGGCCCGGCCGAGGAGTTCCTTGTCGACCGTGAGCGTGGTCAGCGGCGGGTCCACGAGCCGGCTCAGCGTCAGGCCGTCGCATCCGACGAACGCGCAGTCCTCCGGCACCCGCATTCCGTGGTCGCGGGCGCGGCGCATGGCGCCGATGGCGATGAGGTCGTTGTAGGCGAGCACCGCCGTCGCCCCGAAGCCGTCGGCCAGCACGTCGTCCATGGCCGCCGCCCCGCCCTCGAGGGAGTTGGCCGCCGGGAACACCCACGTCTCGTCGGCGGGCAGCCCGTGTTCGGCGGCGGCGCCGAGGAACAGCGAGTGGCGGGTGCCGTGACCGCCGGCGTCCGGGCGGCCGCGGTCGTCGAGCATCGCGATCCGCCGGTGGCCGCGCTCGACGAGGTGGCCGACCGCATGCCGCATACCGGTGGCGAAGTCGATCCGCCCGCCGCTCACGCCCGGCGGCCGGTGCTCGTTGTCGAGGAGGACGAAGGGCATGCCGGAGCGGTGGATGAGCTCGATGGCGCCGGGGTCGAGCAGAAAGGCGACACACGCGTCCACGTGGTCCACCACGGTCCGCGCCACGGCGGTCTCGCGTTCCAGGGCGGAGCCGGTGCTGTAGATGGCGACCTGCCAGCCCCGTTCGTCGGCCGCCGCCAGCACACCGGAAACCACCTCGGGGAAGAAGGGGTTGAGCACATCCGCGATGACCAGGCCCAGCGTGGTGAGGCGCGGGCCGACCATGCCACGGGCGAACCGGCTGGGCCGGTACCCCATCGACTGGGCCACCCGCAGCACCCGCTGCCGCGTGGCGGGGTCGATCTCCGGTTTGTCGTTCACCGCGCGGGAGACCGTCTGCCGGGACACCCCGGCCGAGCGCGCCACATCCTCGATGGTGATGCGGCGCGGCCTGGCGCTCATGGGCACGGGCCCCACCCCTCTCCCCACCCTCGGACGTAGGTCACGACGTGGCACTC
Organism: Streptomyces javensis; assembly: GCF_039525925.1. NCBI lineage: Bacteria > Bacillati > Actinomycetota > Actinomycetes > Kitasatosporales > Streptomycetaceae > Streptomyces > Streptomyces javensis. The sequence continues at coordinate 21,539 of NZ_BAAAIF010000014.1, forward strand.
GGGACCGCTCACGGGGGTGCTCCCCGACGCGCTCCTCCTCGATCATCACCGCGCCGACGACGGGCGTCAACGGAACCCCACAGCCGAACACCCCAACCTCGCACACATATTGACACGGCGGCCGGGTGGGCCGGACAGTGCTCCGTGAACGCTCACGGGAACGTTCACGGAGGACAGGACATGCCCACGCCGAGGATCCCGCTCCGCCCCATCCACATCCCTGCGACGCGCACCGCCGGTGCCGCACGCGCCACCCGCTCCCGGTGGCGCGCGCTGTGCGCGGCGGTCGTACTCGCCCTGGCCATCGGCCTCCTGGCCACCCCGGCCAAGGCCGAGGTCCAGCACCCCCGGCAGGAGTGGCTGCGCCAGTCCACCGCCGGGCTCTTCCTGCACTGGGGCATGTTCACCCACCCCCAGCACCGCGACTGCGCCACCTGGGAGCGCGATGTCACCGAGGGCGGCTGGAACGCCGACTACTGGGTGGACGAGGCGCGCAAGCTCGGCGCCTCGTACATCGTGCTCGCGACCTTCCACAGCAGGCTGGGCTACGCCCGCCCCTGGCCCTCGAAGATCCCCGGCAGCTGCGCCACCGAGCGCGATCTGCTCGGCGAGCTGGTGGCCGCGGCCAAGGCCAAGGGCGTGCACATCATCCTCTACATGACCGACGACCCGCAGTGGCACAACGCGGACGGCGCCGAGACGCTGGATTCGGCCGCCTACTCGGCCTACAAGGGCCAAAAGGTGGACCTGACCACGCGCCGTGGCTTCGGCATGTACAGCTACGACCTGTTCCTCGAGGTCATGGACAAGTACCCGGACCTGTCGGGGTTCTGGATCGACAACGACAACGAGTACTGGGAGGAGAACGGTCTCTACGAGAAGATCCGCGAGCGCCGTCCGGACTGGCTGCTGAGCAACAACAACGAAGACACGCCGATCATGGACACGGTCAGCAATGAGCAGAAGACCGGCATGACCCCGGCGTACGACTACCCCGCCGCGGTGACCGTTCCCATGCCCCGGCTGACCGAGGCCGACTACAAGCTGCCGACCACCGGCGACTGGTGGTACGACGGCGGCGACCACGAGGTGGACGCCCGCCTCAGCACCGGCCGTTACATCACCAACGCGGGCTCCTCGATCAAGTCGCTCATGGCCGAGACACCCATGGTGAACGGCAAACTCCCGCCGCAGCAGGAGGAGTTCAACGACTTCATGGGCAAGTGGGTCGAGCCCATCCGGGAGTCGGTGTACGGCGTCGAGGGCGGCGGCTACATGTACGGCGGTATGCAGCCCGGCTTCTGGAACGACGGCGCCCACGGCGTGGTCACCGTGGGCCGGGGCGAGAACGGCGACCGCACCCAGTATGTGCACGTGGTCACCCGGCCCCGTACCGACATGGTGCGGCTGGGTGACAACGGCTACACCGTGCGCCGGGTCACCGATCTGCGCACCGGCGAGGCGATGCGGTTCAGCCAGTCCGGTGGCCATCTGTCGATCCTCGGCATCCAGGACTGGGATCCGTACGACACCGTCTTCAAGGTCGAGACCGACGGCCGACGGCCCCTCTACCCGCAGTCGGGTGTCGGCGCCACCGCCACGTCCGCGCGCACCGGCCACCCGGCGGCCGACCTCGCCGACGGCGACTACGAGACCTACTGGGACAGCGACGGCAAGCTGCCCGTCTCCGTCACCCTCGACCTCGGCGGGCGCAAGCACGCCACGGCGCTGGCGGTGAACCAGCGCGAGTGGTCCCCGACGCACGCCCGGTCGTCCTTTGGCCGCCCCGAGGACTCCGCGCGCATCAAGGACTACCGCGTCTACGCCAGCGGCGACGGCAAGCGCTGGACCCAGGTGCGCTCGGGCACCCTGCCCAGTGCGCGCGGGGTGCGCACCATCGACATCGGCGACCGCACCGCCCGCTATCTGAAGCTGGAGGTGCGCAGCCTGTGGGGCGGTCCGCAGGCGCCGGAGTTCCACAACCAGCTGCGCATCGACGAGATCCAGGTGGCGTACGGCCACGCGAAGACCACCCGCACCGCGCTGCCGCTGGAGGCGGAGGCACGGCGGAACCGGCCGGCGGGCGCGGCCCACTCCGTGGCGTGCGGCGCCTGCTCGGGCGGCCGGCGCGTCGACGGCCTGGGCGGCGGACCGCGCAACTCCGTGACGTACCGCGATGTGCGCGCACCCGAAAACGGCGACTACCGGCTCCAGTTGGACCACACCGCTTCGGCCGACTCCGCCCTGTCGGTGAGTGTCAACGGCGCGGCGCCGGTCGAGGTGCCCGTGGCCGCGGACAGCTCCGAGGTGCCGGAGAGCACAGCGGTGTCCGTGCCGCTCAAGGCCGGTGCCAATACGGTGAAGGTGTACAGCACCGCACGCCGCGGCCCCGGCCTGGACCGGATCGCGGTGGCCCCGCTGCCCCCGGCCTCGTACACCCCCAAGACCACGCTCACCGTGCGGCCCCACGGTCTTCAGTGGGTCGGCCCCGGGCAACGGTCCCTCACGGTCACCGCGACGCTCCGGCTGGACGACGACGAGCAGCTCGACAACGTCAGCCTCGCCCCCCGGCCGCCGGCCGGCTGGACCGCGGACGGCGCACCGGTGACGGCCCGGTCGCTGCGGCTCGGCCAGACGGTGCGGGGCACCTGGACCGTCACCTCCCCGCCCGGCCAGGACGCCGGGTCGGCCGACATCCCCGTCACGGCGGACTACGCGCTGCTCGGTCGGCAGAAGTCGGTCTCGGACCAGGTCCGGATGCGGCCACTGCCCGCCGGCCGGATCTGGGCCCGTGAGGCGGAGGACTCGGCCAACCAGTTCGGCAGCACGGGCATCACCAGCTGCGGGCCCTGCTCCGGGGCCGAGAAGGTGCGCAACATCGGCGGCGACGAGCGGGCGGCCATGGTGTTCCCCGATGTGGTCGTCCCCGACGGCGGGGAGCACACACTGCACCTCGACTACACGGTCAACGGCACCCGCTCGTTCCAGGTGAGCGTCAACGGCGGCCCGGCGGCCGAGGTGACGGTGACCGACACCGGGAACACCACGCCCCGCACGACCACCCTGCCCGTCACCCTGAAGCCCGGCGCCAACACCATCAGGATCTCCAACGACACCGAGTCCGCGCCCGACCTGGACCGGATCTCCGTCAGCTAGAGCGTTGCCAAGGAGGCAGGCCATGCATCCGAGACCTTCCCGCCGCGCGGCGCTGCGCACCGGCGGTCTGCTGGCGGCGGGCACGCTGCTTCCGCCGCTGTCCGCGGAGCAGGCGTACGCGGCCACCGCGAACACGGGCCTGGCCACCCCGAGCACGGACGCGGCAGCCGCCTACACCGGGGCATGGCGCGCGGTGCCGGGGATCCTGGCCCGGATCAGGCCGCCCGCCTTCCCCCGGCGTACGTTCAGGGTCACCGACTACGGCGCGGTCGGCGACGGGCGGACGATGAACACCGCGGCCTTCCGGGCCGCCATCGCCGCCTGCCACCGCGCGGGCGGCGGCCATGTCGTGGTCCCCGAGGGCCGGTTCCTCACCGGCGCGATCCATCTGCGCAGCCGGGTGGACCTGCATGTCGCCGAGGGCGCCACCATCGCCTTCAGCCCCGATCCGCGCGACTTCCTGCCGGTGGTGCTCACCCGCTGGGAGGGCACCGAGGCGTACAACTACTCGCCCTTCATCTACGCGTACGGCGAGCGGGACGTGGCGGTCACCGGCTGCGGCACGCTCGACGGGCAGGCGCGGCTCGGGCCGTGGGAGAGCTGGTACCGCGACGGCGGACCGCAGGCGGCCGACCAGAAGCTGCTGCGCGAGATGGGCTCCACGGGGGTACCGGTGGCGAAGCGCGTCTTCGGCGACGGCCACCACCTGCGGCCTAAGATGGTGCAGTTCTACCGCTGCCGCAATGTCCTGGTCAGCGGCCTGACCATCGTCGATCCGCCGATGTGGACCGTACATCCGGTGCTGTCGAGCAATGTCACCGTGCGCGATGTCACCGTGGACAGCACGCTCTACAACACCGACGGTTGCGACCCCGAGTGCTGCTCCGATGTGCTCATCACCGGCTGCCGGTTCAACACCAACGACGACTGCGTGGCCGTCAAGTCCGGCCGGGACGAGGACGGCCACCGGGTCGGCGTGCCGAGCCGGAACATCGTCGTGCGCGACTGCCGGTTCTCCGGCCGCTGGGGCGGGATGACGGTCGGCAGCGAGATGTCCGGCGGGGTGCGTGACATCTTCGCCGAGGACTGCGCGATCAACCCACCGGACTTCCCCGGCCGTTACCCCGTCAAGTACGCGCTGTACGTCAAGGCGAACAAGAAGCGCGGCGGCACCGTCGACGGTGTGCACATCCGCAACTTCACCGGGCAGGGCGTGGAGCGGGACATCGCCTTCGTGACCATGGACTACAACGGTGGCGAGGACGGGACGCTGCCGGTGTCCATACGGAACATCCACCTGGACCGGATGGAGATCGACGGCGCCCAGGCCGTGCTGCGGCTGGTGGGCGTGGAGACCGACCATCTGCGCGGTGTGCACCTCTCCCGCTCCGCGTTCACCGGCATCCGCGACCCCGACAGCGTCGTCCACACCGACGACCTGACCTTCCGGCGGGTGTTCGTCAATGGCCAGGAGGTGCCCCAACCCTGAGGGCGGCGCGGGCGGGCCGTACAACCATGGGACCACACACGGCCGTCACATCCCTCCCAAGAGGGAGGGGAGTTGGAGACGCACGGCCGATGTTCCCCGGCGCACACCACCTGAATGATCGTTCCTGTCCCGATACGCGACCGGAAGGAACGATTTCGTGCGTAGACGAGGTCTCGCGCCGCTGTTGGCCATCGGTGTCACGGCAACGTTGGCTCCCGCGCTCGCCACCTCCACGGCGAGCGCCGCCCAGCCCGGCACCGCCCAGGCCGGCGCCGCCCAGGCCGCCGCCCCGGCGTCCACCACCGCGAGCGCACTGGACCCGTACGTCAAACAGAAGCCCACGTGGCAGCGGTGCGAGGCCGACAAACCGGCGGAGTACCAGTGCGCGACGATCAAGGTGCCGCTGGACTACCGGGCTCCCGGCGGCAAGCGGATCGACATGGCCATATCCCGGATCAAGACCACCACACCGGACAAGCGGCACGGCGTGCTGCTCGCCAACCCCGGGGGCCCCGGCGGATCGGGGCTCGACATGCCGCTTCAGATGAGGGAAATGCTGCCCGAGTCCGCCCGGCAGGGTTACGACCTCATCGGCTTCGACCCGCGCGGGGTGGGCCGGTCCACCCCCGTCACCTGCGGCCTGACGACGGAGGAGGAGAACTGGCTGCGGCCGTACAAGGAGGCGACGTTCGACAAGGACGTCGCCTGGGCGCGGGATGTCGCGCGCAAGTGCCGTGAGAAGTCGGGCGCCACGCTCAAGCACATCACCACGCGCAACACGGCGCGGGACATGGATCTGCTCCGGGCGATCCTCGGTGAGAAGAAGCTCTCGTACTTCGGCTACTCGTACGGGACGTACCTCGGCGCCGTCTACACCCAGCTGTTCCCGAGCCGGGCCGACCGGATCGTGGTGGACAGCGCGGTCGATCCGGCGCGCGCCTGGCGGAAGATGATCCAGTGGTGGGCGGAGGGTGCCGAGCCCGCGTTCGACCGGTGGACCGAGTGGGCCGCCGAGCGTTCCGAGAAGTACGGCCTCGGCGACACTCCGAAGAAGGTCGACCGGACGTTCTGGGACCTGGTCCAGCGGGCGAACGAGAAGCCCATCGAGATGGACGGGGAGAAGTACACCGGCGACGACGTCCGGAGCATGATGCGCCGCGCGGTCTTCACCGTGCGGGAGGGCACCGACCTGGTCGTGGAGCTGAAGAAGGCCGCGGAGGGCAAGCCCGCCGCCGCGGAGAAGCTCCCGGATCCGGCCGGAACGCCACGCCTGGCCGCCCCCGCCGCCGATGTACCGAGCGACAACACGACCGCGAGCTTCTGGGCCGTGGTGTGCAACGACAACTCGGCCGCCTGGTCCCGCGACCCCGAGAGCTACCGTCGGGACGCCATCGAGGACAAGGGACGCTATCCGCTCTACGGCGACTTCGCGTCCAGCATCAAGCCCTGCGCGTTCTGGGACAGGTCGGTCGAGCGGGCCACCGTCGTGAACAACAAGGTCGGCTCGCTGGTCGTGCAGAACGAGTGGGACTCGCAGACCCCGCTGCCCAGCGGTCAGGCCCTGCACGCCGATCTGAAGGGCTCGAGGATGCTGACGGTCCTCGGCGGCGAGGGCCACGGCGTCTACCCGAGCGGCAACGCGTGCACGGACGGCACGGTGGCGGACTACCTGACCACCGGCAAGCTGCCCGCGAAGGACGTGACCTGCGAGGCGACGGGCGACTCGAACGGCGGCGCCCAGAAGGACCGGAAGCGGGACGTCCGTCCCGGGGCCCCGCTTCCGCAGCGCTCCCCGGACCGCTTCTGACGGCGGGCGCCTGACGCACAGGGGACGGGGCGGAACCTCCGGGAGGTTCCGCCCCGTCCACGCCGGTCCCGCGCCCGCCGACCGGTCACTTCGCCTGGTCGAGCCGGACCGCGTCGGGACCGGCGGGGAAGCGCAGTTGGCCGGTGGTGTCGTGCACGGCCCGCCACACCGTCTCGGCCACGTCGCTCTCCTTGGTGAACTCGTCCTGGCCCATGAAGTCGTCCATGGACTTCTTCGCGAACGCCGCGTAGGGCGCCGGGACCAGCTCGTGCAACGGGACGTCGTTCGTCGCCCTGGCCCCGAAGTTCGTCGTCAGGCAGGCGCCCGGCTCGACCGTCTTCGCCCGCACACCGAAGGGCGCGAGTTCGAGTGCGAGGGATGAGGTGAACCCCTCGACGGCGGTCTTGCTCGCCTTGTAGACGGCCGTGAGCGGCATGTGTCCCAGCACCACGCTCGAGGTCACATTGACCACCACGCCGGAGCCGCGCTCGCGGAACTGGGGCAGCACGGCCCGGGTCGTCGCCATCACACCGAAGGTGTTGGTCTCGAACACCTCCCGCACCTGGGTCATGGAGATGCCCTCGAACACCCCCATCGACGGGATGCCCGCGTTGTTGACCAGGGCGTCGATGGGCCCCGCCGCCTCGAGCGCGGCGGCGATGCTCTCGGGCCTGGTCACGTCGAGCTCGACGACGCGGAGCCGGTCCGACTCGGGGAAGACGCCCGGGCGTGGCGTCCGCATGGTGGCGATGACGTGCCACCCCCGCTCGTGGAAGTGGCGGGCGATCTCCTTGCCGTACCCGGACGACGTACCAGTGATCAGAACAGTGTTCATGGTGTGGCCCCTGCGATGTGGTGGGATCCGCGGAGGAACAGGCGGTTCCTGCTCCGCGGTCGGGCTTGCACTCCCATTGCACCGCTCCGACCTGCGGAAACGATAGAACTATCCTCGCCCGCACCTGCACGATCCTCCCGGTGGCCCGGCCCCGCTCACGGCAGGACGCCCGCGGGGGTGCGTACGGTGCTCCGCAGGCGGGCCGCGTCCCGGCTCGGGGGTGCGCCGAACTGTCGGCGGTACTCCCGGCTGAACTGCGACGGGTTGTCGTAGCCGACCCGCTGACCGACTCCGGTGACGTCGTTCGGGTGGGTGGCGAGCAGCAGCCGGGCCTCCTGGAGCCGGATCTGCTTCTGGAACTGGATGGGGCTCATCGCGGTCACCGCCTGGAAGTTGCGGTAGAAGGCGGAGACACTCATGCCGGACCTGCGCGCCACGTCCTCGACCCGGAACGGCTCCGCGTAGTGCTCGCGGATCCAGCGCACGGCCCGGGAGATATGGCTGAGGCCGCTGTCGGCCAGACCGAGCTGCCGAACCGTGGCCCCCTGCTCACCGGTGATCACCCGCCACAGGATCTCGCGCTTCACCAGCGGCGCCAGTACGGCCCGGTCGCGGGGCTCGTCGAGCAGGCGCAGCAGCCGGACCACCGCGTCGAGCAGCGCCGCCGGGGCCTCGCTGACGGCGATCCCCGACGGAACGCCTCCGCCCGCGCGGGGGGTGTCTCCGGGACCGGCTCGCAACAGCAGCTCGGCGACGGCGGACGGCTCCAGCGTGAGGCCGAAGCCGAGGGCCGGCTGCTCGGGGTCGGCCTGGGTGAACTGTCCCGTGACGGGCAGGTCGACGGATGCCACCAGATACTGCCCGGGTCCGTAGGCGTAGACCCGGTCGCCCAGCGCGAGGCGTTTGCTGCCCTGGGCGATGACCGCGAGCACCATGCCGGACATGGAGGGCGCCGGCGGATCCGGCCGGTCGACCTTCGAGACGAGGACGCCGTCGATGGCGGTGGTCCAGTCGGGCCGGGCATGCCGGGCCAGCAGGGTGCGGAGCTCGTCGAGGGACATGGGTCCATTGCAGCACCACGGCCTCGTCCGGCCGTGCACGTTGGAAGCCGTGCACGTTAAGAACACAACTCCCTGCTCAATGGTGTCGGCGGAACAGGTGTCCTTAACATCGCAACGCCTGGCGCGAGGGAGCGCCACTGAGGTCAGGAGCGTCGCTGTGCACAGCTCGAGCCGTAACGTACCGTCCTTTCCGCGAAGCCTGACGCGTATGCGCCGCACCGTGGCATCGGCCGTCGGCATCGCGGGCATCGTCGCGGGGACGCTGGGCAACGCCGGTCCGGTGCGGGCGGCCCAGCCGCGCCCCGCGCCGGTCGCGTGCCCGGCGAGCGTGGGCGACAGGGCCACGTGTTACACGGGCGAGGACGGCAACGGGGCGTACTACGCGATCGCCATCCCGAAGAAGTGGAACGGGTCGCTGGTCGTCCACTCCCACGGCGGCCCCGACCTGGGCGAGGGGTCCGATCCCGAGCGGAGCGTCGACGATCTGGACCGCTGGTCGGTGATGGTGTCCGAGGGCTATGCCTGGGCGGGCTCGTCGTATCGGCGAGGTGGCTACGGAACGCGCATGGCGGCCGCCGACACGGAGAATCTGCGCCGCCTGTTCGTGGCGGACTTCGGCAGGCCCGAGCGGACCTATGTGCACGGCCAGTCCTGGGGCGGAAACGTCGCCGCCAAGGTCGTGGAGACGTACGGCAGGAAGAACGGCCCCTACGACGGCGCCCTCCTCACCAGCGGTGTCCTGGGCGGCGGCTCCCGGGGCTACGACTATCGCGTCGATCTGCGCGTGGTCTACCAGTACTACTGCCGCAATCTGCCCCGCCCCAGCGAGCCCCAGTACCCGCTGTGGCAAGGGCTGCGTCCCGGGTCGACCCTGACGACGGCCGGGCTGCGCGCCCGCCTCCAGGAGTGCACCGGCTACGCCTCCGCGCCCGAGGAACGCACCGCGCGGCAGCAGCGCAATCTCGCTGACATCCTCGCCGTCACCCGCCTTCCGGAGCGGACGCTGGAGTCCCACTTGCGCTTCTCGGTGTTCACCTTCCGCGACATCGTGCACAGCCGGCTCGGCGACCGCAATCCGTTCGGCAACCGGGGCGTGTGGTACTCCGGTTCACACGACGACGCGGCGCTGAACGCGGGCGTCGAGCGCTTCTCCGCCGCCCCCGACGCCCGGCGTGACCTCTCCTACGACAGCGATCTCACCGGCCGCGTCTCCATCCCGGTGCTGACGATGCACGCCATCGACGACCCCACGGCATTCGTCGAGCACGAGTCGGCGTACCGGGCGACCGTCGATGGCGCGCACCGCGGGAAGAACGTCGTGCAGACCTTCACCAGGGAGAGCGAACACAGCGAGCTGAGCGACGCCGAGTACGCCGACTCCATCGCCGCGCTGGACTCCTGGGCGCGCACCGGAAACAAGCCCACACCGCGGTCCATCGCCTCCGCGTGCGCCACGTTCGACCGCGTCTACGGCACCGGGTGCTTCTACGACTCCGCCTTCCACCCCAAGCCCTACGCCTCTCATGTCCGGCCCCGGCCGGGCGGGCTGACCTGGCCGGCCATGACGTCCGCCCAGGAGCGGGCCTGGAGCCGGATCGACGGCGTGGGCATCGCTCCCTGAGCCACCCGCCGCCGGACCGCGGAGGGCCCGTTCACCCAGGTGCCGGACCCGCGTCGACGGTGTGGTCGAAGACGAACATATGACCCGGGTAGTGGGTGATGGCGTACCGGGCCCGGGTGGCGGGGAGCGCCAGTTGGGGTGTCACCCCGCAGGCCCAGAACACCGGGACATCACCGTCCTCGACGACCGGGGAGGGGCCGAAGTCCGGCCGGGCCAGGTCGGCGATGCCGAGCCCGGCCGGGTCGCCGATGTGCACCGGCGCCCCGTGTCCGGCCGGATAGCGGGCGGTGATCTCCACGGCGCGCGCCACCAGCCGGGCCGGTATCGCGCGCATGCTGACCACCAGCGGCCCGGACAGCCGCCCGGCGGGGCGGGTGGCCACGTCGGTGACGTAGACGGGCGGCGCCGCGGACTCCGGCGCGTACCGGACCGGGACGCCCGCCGCGCGCAGCGGACCCTCGAAGGTGTGGCTGCAACCGAGGAGGAAGCCGACCGCGTCCGGGCGCCAGTGGGCGGTGATGTCGGTTGGTTCGGCGGCCGGTTCACCGTCGTGCCAGACCCGGTAGCGCGGCAGGTCCGTCCGCAGGTCGGCGACGGTCGTGCCGAGCCGCACCACCGGGTCGCCCGGCTCGGTGACGGCGAGAACGGGGCAGGGCGCGGGGTTGCGGGTGCAGTACAGCAGGAAGTCGAAGGCCAGGTCACGCGGGACGATCACGAGGTTGGCCTGCTGGTACCCGTCCAGCAGACCGGCCGTGGGCCCGGTCCACCGGCCGTCCGCCACCAGGCGCCGCAGCGCCGCCGGGGTGGCGGGTGTGTCCACGGGAAGGCCGTCCACGGAAGGGACCGGGGCCGTCACGCCAGTTCCCCGTGGCTGGACTCGGTGACGGTGCGCAGCGTCAGCAGGGCGACGACCACGGCCGCCATCAGCAGGAATCCGGGGGCGAGCAGACTGCCGGTGGCCGAGATCAGCCAGGTGGACAGATAGGGGCTGAGCCCACCGCCGACGATGGTGCCGATGTTGAAGCTGAACGAGAGCCCGGTGTACCGCACCCGGGTCGGGAACAGTTCGGCGTACGTCGGGTACGTGACGGACTGGACGATCGGCATCGGCAGGGCCAGCACCACCATGGCCGCGACGGCGAGCGGGAAGCTGCCAAGACCCATGACCAGCATGGCGGGGACGACCAGGACCGCGTACCCGGCGAAGCCGATGGTGATGAGCCGCTTGCGGCCCCAACGGTCCGACAGCGCCCCGCACACCGGCATCAGGACGGCCACGAACAGGCTGATCCCGCCCATGATCCAGAAGGTGGAGGACTTGGGGTAGCCGAGGTCGTTGGTGAGGTAGATGTTCATGAAGATCAGGCCGACCCAGTAGCCGCAGTTGGAGCCGATGGCCAGCAGGGTCACCTTCAGCACCGGGCCGCGGTGGCGGGTGAACACCTCGGTCAGCGGCGCCTTGGCGGTGGCCCGCTCCGACTTCGCCGCGAGGAAGCTCTCGGAGTCCGCGAGCCGGTTGCGGGCGATCAGGGCGACGGCGATCAGGGGCAGCGAGAGCAGGAACGGTATCCGCCATCCCCAGGCTTCGAGCTGGCGCTCGCTCAGCGCGGTCGTGGTGACGCCCGCGACCAGCGCCGCGGCCCCGCCGCCGAGGGCCACCCCGACCGGGGTGAAGGCCCCGAAGAAGCCACGCCGCCCGGCCGGGGCCGACTCGGCGAGATAGGTGGCCGAGCCGGTCACCTCACCGCCCGCGAAGAACCCCTGCGCGAGCCGCACCACCAGCAGGGCGACGGGCGCCGCCACGCCGACGGCCTCGGCCGTGGGCAGCAGCCCGACGGCCGCGGTGGCGCCGCCCATCCCGGTCACGGTGAGGATCAGTACGGGCTTGCGGCCCACCCGGTCCCCGAGCCGGCCGAGCACGATGCCGCCCAGCGGCCGCATGAGGAACGCGCTGCCGAACACCGCGAGCGTGGCCAGCAGGGCGGCGGTGGGGTCGTCCCCGGGAAAGAAGTGCGGGCCGATGACCACGGCCAGATAGCTGTAGACGCCGAACTCGTAGTACTCGATGGCCGTGCCGGCGGCCGCCGCCACCGCCGCCCGGCGCGGGCCGCCGCGCGTCGCGGTGGCCACGGCGGCCGCGTCCCCGGTGTCTCCGGGTGCGGTTGAGGCCGTTGATACGCTCGTCATGGGTTCCTCCGGGTCTGACATGTCCTTTGGCCGGGATGTGCTGTCAGTGCCGCCGGTACGGCGCCGGGGGCCCGTACGACGGTCATCCGCGGGACCAGTCCTCCTGCTGATGACCGTCGTCCTGCCGGGCCGGGCGCCGCACTGCGGTCAGACGGCGAAGAGCTGTCCGAGGTCGGCGAAGGCCTTGAACTCCAGCGCGTTGCCCGCCGGGTCGAGGAAGAACATCGTCCACTGCTCACCGGGCTCGCCCTGGAAGCGGACGTACGGCTCGATCACGAACTCCGTGCCCGCCGCGGTGAGCCGCTCGGCCAGCTTCTGGAACTCCGGCACCGGCAGCACCAGGCCGAAGTGCGGCACCGGCACCTGGTGGCCGTCGACCGGGTTGGTCCCGGCGATGCCGTCGCGCCGCGCCCCGGACGGACCGTCGCCGACCTGGTGGGTGACGACCTGGTGGCCACCGAAGTTCCAGTCGATCCACTTGGTGTCCGAGCGGCCCTCGGCGAAGCCGAGCACCTTGCCGTAGAACTCCCGGGCGGCGTCGATGTCGTCCACCGGGATGGCCAGGTGGAAGGGGACGAGGGAGTCGGGCTGAGCGGTCATGTGAGTGTCTCCTCGAGGTTTCTCAGGGTGTTTCAGGGGGGTCAGTGGGTTGATGGGGGTCAGTGGGTTCAGTGGGTTCAGTGGGTTCAGTGGACGGGGGCGAGCCGGAGTTCGTCCCCGGGGAGGGTCTGGCCGACGAGGTCGATGTCGGCGTCGGTGACCACTCCGATGACGGGGTAGCCGCCGGTGACCGGATGGTCGGCGAGGAAGACGATCGGCTCGCCCGACGGCGGCACCTGGATGGCGCCGCGCATCGTCCCCTCACTGGGCAGGTCGACCGAGCCGATGGCCAGCGGCGGCCCGGTCAGCCGCGCGCCCACCCGGTCGCACTGGGCGGAGACCCGCCAGCGCGTGGTGGTGAGCCGGTGCAGGTCCGCGGCGTCGAACAGCTCGTGCCGCGGGCCCCAGCGGAACCGGACGGTGGCCGGGCCGCCGCTCGGGACCACGCTGAACGCCAGCTCCAGCGGGACCGCCGGAACCGGGCGCACCGGGCCCAGCCCGTACTCCGCCCCGGCGCGCACCGGATCGGGGCCCAGCCCGGTGAGGAAGTCGCGCGAGGCCGACCCCAGCACCCGCTCCGCCTCGATCCCGCCGGAGACGGCGAGGTAGGTACGGCAGCCCGCCCAGGGGCGGCCGATGGCGAGCACCGATCCGGCGCGGAGCCGCAGCCGTGGCGCGCCGTCGACCGGCACCCCGTCGACCGTCAGCGGCACCGGGGCCCCGGTGACCGCCACCTGGCGGGTGGTGGAGAGGGTGATCGCGAGGCCGCCGAGGGTGGCCTCCAGGGCCGGGGTGTCCTCCGGGTTCCCGGCCAGCCTGTTGGCGAGGCGGAAGCTGCGCCGGTCCGCCGGGCCGGAGGCGGGCACGCCCAGATGGGCCATTCCCGGACGGCCCAGGTCCTGCACGCTGGTCGCCGGCCCCGGCCGGACGACCGTCAGTACGGCGGGCTCGGGACCGGTGCCGGGGCCCGGCGACCGGTACCGGGTACGGACCCGGCGGCCCGGGGCGGCGGAGGTGACCGTCATGGCGTCACCGCCTCGAAGACGATCCGGTCGCCGACCGCGAGCCGGTTGGGCGGATCGGCCGTCACGTCCCACAGCCGGGTGGTGGTGACGCCGATCTGGTGCCAGCCGCCGGGGGTTCCGCCGGGGTAGACCACCGTCTGGTTCCCGGCGATGGCCACCACCCCGGCGGCCACCCTCGGGCGCGGGCTGGACAGCCGGGGCAGCCGGAGGCTCTCCGGTACGCCGTCCAGATACGCGAAGCCGGGCGCGAAACCGAAGAAGCCGACCCGGTACTCCCCCGCGCCGTGCCGCCGCGCGACCTCCTCCGGGGCCAGGCCGAGGCGTTCGGCGACCTCGGGCAGGTCGGGTCCGTCGTAGCGGACCGGGATCACGATCCGCCTGCCGGGCGGCGGTCCGGTGGGGTGGGCGCCGGGCCCGTCGAGCACGGTGCGCAGCCCGGCGGCGAGCTTGTCCATCCCGGCGGCGGTCTCCGCCACCACCAGCACGGTCGCGGCGGCGGGCACGACCTCCCGCAGCCCCGAGGCCCAGGGCTGGGCGCGGATCGAGGTGGCGACCTCGGCGGGGAGCCGGTCCGCGCACTCGATCAGCCAGCCCCGGTCACCGGCCCTCCGCAGGATCGTTTTTCCTGATGTCGTGCTCACAGACTTCACGGCCACGGACGCCACGTCCGCAGGGGGCGAGTCCGCAGGGGGCGAGTCCGCAGGGGGCACGTCCCCAGGGATCAAGTCCGCAGGGGGCACGTCCGCCGGCGTCACGGCCGCACCCCGACCCGGTCCGCGGCGGCACCGGGCGGGCCCACCGCGACACCCCCCGACGCCAGCGCCTCCCGTACGGCGGCGGCCAGCCCCACGGCGCCCGGGGTGTCGCTGTGCACGCACAGCGCGGCCAGCTCCCCGCCGTCCGGGGCGATCCGTACGACGCTGCCGCTCACCGAGACCACCGTCCCCGACTCCGCCATCCGCAGGGCGCGTTCGGCCGCCTCGGCCGGGTCGGTGATCAGGGCGCCGGGCGCGGAGCGGGGCACCAGCAGCCCCTCGTCGGTGTAGCCGCGGTCGATGAACCCCTCGGCCAGCGGGCGCACCCCGGCCTCCAGCGCCCGCGCCCAGACGGCGGTGCGCGGCTGGCACAGCAGTGGCAGCGTGCTGTCGTACAGCGCTACGGCCTCGACGATCGCGGCCGCGTGCCCGGTGTGCCGGGCCGCCGCGTTGTAGAGCGCGCCATGGGCCTTCACATAGCTGACGCGACCGCCCGCGAGCCGGGCGAACACCTCCAACGCGCCCATCTGGTACAGGAGTTCGTTGACCAGCGTGGCCGGCGGCACGTCGATGAAGCGGCGGCCGAAACCGGCCAGGTCGCGGTAGGAGACCTGGGCCCCGATGGCCACGCCCCGGGCGGTGCTCGCCTCGCAGGTGCGACGCAGGATGTCGGGGTCTCCGGCGTGGAATCCGCAGGCCACGTTGGCCGCGGTGACCTGGTCCAGCAGCTCGCCCTCGTCGGCCGGCCCCCAGACCCCGAACCCCTCGCCCACATCGGTGTTGAGCGCGAGGGCGGTCACCGGGCCGACTCCGCCCAGTACGCCTGGAGGGCGCCGCTGCTGTTCTCCCAGGCCGTGTGGAGCCCTTCCTGGCCGCCGTCGATGTGCGCCGTGATCTGCCGGGCCAGCTCCTCCGCGTCCCCGTCGGCCAGCGCCTGGACCATCGCGGCGTGCTCATGGTGGACCCGGCCGTACGCCGAAGTGCCATGGACGTAGAACCGGGAGTACGGCTCCAGCCGGTGGTACATCTGCGAGATGATCTCGTAGCGCATGGGCAGCCGGGACAGCCGGTACATGTCCAGGTGGAAGGCGAGGTTCGTCCGCGACCAGATGTCGGCGCCGGACCCCGCGGCCCGCTCCATCGCGGTCGCCATCTCCTCGAACCGGCTGATGTCGCGCCGGGAGACCCGCTCGGTGACATGCTCGGCGAAACTCGGCTCGATGAGCCGCCGCAGGTTGTAGATCTCGTCGATCTCCTCGAGGTCCAGCACCGTGACGAACGTGCCGCGGCCCGGCGTCGAGCGCAGCAGACCCTCGCTCGCGAGGGTGCGCATGGCCTCCCGCAACGGGATGCGGCTCACCCCGAAGCGGTCGGCGAGTTCGTCCTGGACCAGTCGGTGGCCCGGCGGGTAGACGCCCTCGACGATCAGCCGGCGCAGCTCGTCGGTGAGGGCGTCGGCGCCTTGGGCATCACCGCGGCGGCCTCTGTCTTCTCGGCTCATATACTGTGTATACAGTGCATGCACCGGATGCGTGAAGGGGTTGGACCGCGGGAAATCCGTCCGTCGGGTTCGGCCTGAACGGACCGGAGCGCCCCCTCAGCCGTTGGCCAGGGCGCGACCCAGGAGCGGGAGCAGCCGGTCCCAGTGGCGTCGCAGCGCCGAGGGGCTGAAGGCATCGGTGTCGGCCATGGTGAAGCCGTGGACGGCGCCGGGGTAGATCTCGGTGGTGTAGTCGACACCCGCGGCGTCCAGTGCCCGGTTGAGTTCGCCGATGGCCTCGGGTGACATATCGCCTTCGGCGAGGCCGATGTGGGCGTGGGCGGTGAGGGCGGGGACGAGGCGGTGCGGGCTGTCGGGCGCGTCGGCCACCAGGAAGCCGGGGTGGAATCCGGCGAGGGCGGCCACCTGGCCGGGGTGGGCCGTCGCGGTGCGCATCGCCAGGGCGGCGCCGATGCAGTAGCCGATCACGCCGACCGGTCCGGCGCCGACCTCGGGCCGGGTGGTGAGGAACCTCAGGTAGGCATCGGCGTCGCGCAGGATCCGTTCGGTGGTGTGCGCCTCGATCAGGGGCATCAGCCGGCCGATGACCGCGGGCCGGACCTCCTCTCCGATGTGTTCGGGAAGTTCGATCACCGGGGCCGGTCCCTGCCGGTAGAGGAAGTTGGGGACGAGCACGTAGTACCCGTGGTCGGCCAGTTCGCGGGCCATCTCCCGCAGTACGGGCCGGATGCCGAACGCGTCCGGGTACAGCAGCACCCCCGGGTGCCGCTCGCCACCGTCGGGGAAGGCGGCGAAAGCGTCGGCCTGACCGTCCGGGGTGGGAATCCGCAGTGTCGTGATGGGCAAGGTGTTCCTTCCGTGGAGTCCGCTCAACAAACGTTTGTCGCACTAACGTTGTCGGCGCGAGCGAACGTACATCGTTAGTCGGACTAACGCAATCGGTAGGATGAGCGCCATGACCAGAGCCGAAGCCGCGAACGTCCCCGACGACGGCGCGCCCCAGACGCCCGAACGGCTGCGTCGGCTGGCGAGCCGACTGCTGTCGCAGCTGACCACGCGGTCGGACCGGCTGATCAACGAGGGCCTGGCCCGGGCCGACGCCCGCAAGTGGCACTACGCCGTACTCGCGTCGCTGGGGGAATACGGCCCGGGCAGCCAGGCGACGCTGAGCGGGCGCACCGGTATCTACCGCAGCGACATGGTCGGTGTGCTCAACGAACTGACCGAGCGCGGCCTCGTCGAGCGGGCGCCGGACCCCGCCGACCGGCGCCGCAACACCATCACGATCTCCCCCCGGGGCCGCCGCCGGCTACGCCGCCTCGACAAGGTCCTGGACGAACTCCACGACGAACTGCTCGCGCCGCTGAGCCCTGTCGAGCGCGACCAGTTCGTGGGGCTGCTCACCCGTCTGCTGGACCACCACACCCGGGCTTCCTGACCTCGACGGGTCCGGGGGGTCCGGCGGGTTCCGGCGGGTTCCGGCGGGTTCCGGCGGGCTAGGGCCGCGCGTCGGCCGCGGGCGCGTTGAGGTCCTGGTGGACCGCTCGGGCGACGCCCTCGATGTTGGCGATGCCGTCGTCCATCGTGGCGTTGTCCTGCGAGAGCACCGTGATCGTGTAGTCGTGGTCGCCGCCGGTGAAGGCGCCGAGGCTGTGCACCCGCCAGCCGTTCGTGGCCCGCTCCAGCCAGCCGTTCTTCACATGCACCTGTGCGTCGCCCGGCGCGCCGGCCGGGGTCCCCCAGCGCTGCGAGGGGATGACCTCGCTCGTCAGCTTCAGGATGTAGCCGCGGGAGTCCTCGCTGAGCACCGGGTTCGCGTGGGTGACCAGGTTGAGGAGCTTTTCCTCCTCGTTGGCGGTGATCTGGGTGAGCCCCCAGTGCCCCTCGCTGTCGAGGACGGTGTTGGTCATCCCCGCGGCCTGGAGGAATCCGTTGATCTTGTCCGCCCCGAGCTGCTTCCACAGCGCGGTGGTGGCATCGTTGTCGGACTTCGTGATCATGGCGGTGGCGCGGTCCTTCTCCTCCTGCGTCAGGGCGCGACCGTCCTTCTGCGCGTCCCACAGCAGCGTGCCGAGCACGGTCACCTTGACCGTGCTCGCGGAGTCGAACGTCCGGTCCGCGTCGAGGGTGCAGGTGGTGTTCGTGGTGCGGTCGTGGAGGCTGATCGCCGTCGTGGCGGTGGAGCCGTCCAGTGCCGCGTTGATGTCCTCGGAGAGCTCGTCGGCGAGCCCCGGCCGGTCCGAGGTGCAGATCGCCGTCTGCGGGGTGGCCGCGTGAGCCGACCCCACCGAGGCGATCGTCGGCACGAGCGCCCCCGCGGCCAGCGCCGCTCGCGACGCCAGCGTGGTCCGGGGAAGCCGGGATATTCGTCGGTGTCGCCCCATGGTGTGCTTGTCCATTCGCTCGTGGTGCGGTTCATCACGCGGGGACCTTCGCTGCGTCACAAAGCATCCCGGTGCTCCCGCACTGGAGGACGAACAACCGGTGGACGAGGTTCAAAAACGTGTCCGAATCTCACAAGATCGCTCCACAACCGGCACAGCGCCCCGGCAGCCGACGGGGCGCGACAGGGCCGGTCGGCGCCGGGTGGCCGGGTCCGCGAGCCGCCCGGTCGGCGCCCTCGATGATCGGCGAGCCGACGGCCCCTCGCTCGGGGCGGGCCGCATAGTCGAGAATCGGAATTGAGACAGGGGCCGGGCCGGACGGGAGAAGGTTGTGAGCGCACCGCGGATCGACTACCAGGCGGTGTTCGCCGTCACGCCCAGTCCTTATCTGGTGCTGGCCCCCGACCTGGTGGTCGTCGAGGTCAACGAGGCCTATCTGCGGGCCACGGGCCGGTCCAGGGAGGAGCTGATCGGCCACTACCTCTTCGAGGTCCACCCCGACAACCCGGCGGACCCGGACGCGGACGGGGTGCGCAATCTGGACGCCTCTCTCCAGCGGGTCCTGCGCACGAAGAAGACGGACACGATGGCGGTGCAGAAGTACGACATCCCCGTCTCCGGGCGGCCGGGAGTGTTCCGGGCCAAGTGGTGGTCGCCCATGAACACACCCGTCCTGGGACCCGATGGAGAGGTGCGGTGGATCATCCACCGGGTGGAGGACATGACCGAGTTCGTACTGACCCGGCCGCTGCGCCCGAAGCCGGACGCGGGCAGGGAGCGCGAGGCGATGGAGGCCGAGCTGTACACGCGGGCGCGGGAACTCCAGCACCTCAACGAGGAGCTCCGCGAGGCCCACGACCGGGAGCGCCGCACCGCCCTCACCCTCCAGGAGGCCATGCTGCACTCCCCGGACCTGGCCGGACACCGCGAAATCGCCGTGCGCTACATGCCCGCCGCCCGGTCGCTCAATGTGTGCGGCGACTGGTACGACGTGGTGGACCTGTCCGCGGACACCTTCACCGTCGCGGTCGGCGATGTGGTCGGCCACGGCCTGGAGGCCGCCGCCGTCATGGGCATGCTCCGCAGCGCCCTGTCCGCCGCCGTCCGCGCCATCAGCGAGCCCGGCAGAGCGATGGACGTCCTGAGCCTCTACGCCCGCACCTTCGAGGGCGCGCTGGCCACGACCGCGGCCAAGGCCGTCGTCGACACCCGCCACCAGCGCATCACCTACACCAGCGCCGGCCACCCGCCACCCGTCCTGGCCCGGCCGGACGGCACCGTCGACCTGCTCGACCAGGCCACCAACCCTCCGCTGGGCCTCGTCATCGACCACCTCCCCCGCCCGCAGGCCACGGTGTCCTACACCCCGGGCGACACCCTCGTGCTCTACACCGATGGACTCATCGAACGCCGTGACGAGGACATCGATGTCGGGCTGCGCCGCCTCACCGACACCCTCGGCCGCCACACCTCCCTCGGCCCCGATCACCTGGCCGACACCCTGCTCAGCCGCCTCGGCGTGGCCGACGGCGGAGGCGACGACATCGCCCTGATCGTCGTCCGGCTGTGAGCCCGTGAGGCCCGCCCGGTCATGGGGCGTACCCGGGGTCGAGGAGCGCCGATCGTTCCTAGACTCGGCCCATGGAGATTACCGACAGCACCGCGCTCGCCCGCGACCTCGCCCCCACCGGAGTGCTCCGCGCCTCCATCAACCTCGGCAATCCCGTCCTCGCCCAGGGCACCCCGGACGCGCCCGGCGGTGTCACCGTCGACCTCGCCCGTGACCTGGCCCGGCGCCTCGGCCTGCCCGTGGAGTTCGTCTGCTTCGACGCGGCGCGCAAGTCGTACGAGGCCATGGCCACCGGCCACGCCGATCTGTGCTTCCTCGCCATCGAACCGGCCCGCGAGGCGGAGATCGCGTTCACCCCCGCGTATGTGCATATCGAGGGGGTGTACGCCGTCCCCGCCGAGTCCCCACTGCGCACACCGGAAGACGTGGACCGTCCGGGCATCCGTATCGGGGTGAAGCAGGGTTCCGCCTACGATCTGTACCTCACCCGGACCCTGCGCCACGCCACCGTGGTCCGGGGCCCGGAGGGCGTGGACGTCTTCCACGGCGAGAAACTGGAGGCCGCGGCGGGAATCCGGCAGCCGCTCACCGCACACCTCGTCGAACGGCCCGAACTGCGCCTGGTCGAGCCCGCGTTCATGACCATCCGGCAGGCCGTCGGAACGACGCGGACACGGCGTCCGGAGACCGTGCGCTTCCTGTGCGAGACCGTGGCCCACCTGACGGCCTCCGGATTCGTGGCCGAGGCGCTCAGCCGGTCCGGACAGAATCCCGCACTGGCCGCGCCGACGGAGAACCTCGGCTAGTGCGCGTCAGTCAAGATTTGCCCGGTAGCGAGGCGTCCTGGTGCGGTCAGCTGCAAGGCGCCGAATCGGCCTCGTAGTGGGCCTACTCGGTCGGTTCGGCAACGCCGCAGATGGCCGTGCCAGGGCGGCGAGCGGGGCAAACCTTGGCTGACGCGGCACGAGGGCGGCCGCACCCGCCACCGGTCCGTCTGATCCCTCGCCCGGGCCCGTACACGGTGGTGTACGCGGAGCCGTGCGCTTCGAACTGCCCTCACCCACGGGACGGCAGCCGGTCGGAGTGACCGAACTCCATCTCGTCGACCACACCCGAACCGACCCCTGGGTCACCGGCACGCGACGGGAGCTGATGGTCAGCGTCTGGTACCCGGCGCGTTCGGCGAGCGGATACCCCGCCGGCCCCCTATGCCGCCCGGCACCCCCCGTGCCGTGGACGAGTCGGGTTCGTTCGGCCTGGCACCTCCCGGCCTGGTGGACTGGGCCGCCACGCGTACGAACGCCGTCACCGCCGCCCCGGCGGACGGCCGCGCGCCCCGGCCGGTCGTGCTTGTGGTGGTCACCATGGACCGCACGCATGAGACATCCCCGGTCGAGTTCCCCGGCTGCCGCGTGGAGTTGCGAAGGGATCCCCTGACCGATCCCGCGAAGCGCAAGCCGGCCATCGAGGCCCGTGTCCGCGACACCCGCTTCGTCCTCGACCAGCATGTACCTCAAGTACAGCGACACCGAATTCCTGCCGGGCGCGCTGGAAGGGCTGGGCCGTCCCTTCATGCTCATGGGGAAGGACGGTCAGACCCACCTGAACGAGCCGTCCTGGCAGTCGCTCTGGGACCGCTCGACCCGCTGGAAGCGCGACCTGAGCCCCGAACCGGGCGCCCACTTCAGCTACCCCGACGCCCAGACGATCGTGCGCTTCCACCAGCATCTGCGCGGCCGGCCGCAACACCTGCTGGACGGGTCTGCCCCGTCCCACCCCGACGTGCGCTTCGTCCAATAGGCGACACGGCGGCGGCAGCGGTGGGATACGGGGTGGTTTGCCATGTCCGGCGGTGGCCGGAAGCGCCCCCTCCGAAACGATCACCTAGCAGAATGACGTGGCCCAAAACGGCCCCGCACTCTGCGACCACCCGATCCGCGGGGCCGCTCACCACCCACTTTCCCCATCCACGGAAGAAGTTCCATGACCGACACCGCATCCACCCGCCCCACCGCCGCCATCGCCCGCCTCGTCATACCCGCGGCCCTGGCCGCGGCGGTCGCCGTCCTCGTCGGCTACCTGATCTTCGACGCCGCCGGAGCCGACTTCGACGTCACCATGTCCGGCACCGAGAGCACCGTCACCGCGGTCCAGGCGTGCCTCGCGGCCTTCCTGGTGAGCCTGGTCGGCGGCACCGTCGCACTGCTCATCGCGCGGCGCACGGCCCAGCCGACCCGTACCTTCGCCGCGATCGTGACCGTCGCCGTGGTGCTGTTACTTGTCGGGCCGCTGGTGGGCGCCGACCAGGGCCTGACCGTCGTGGCCCTCGAAGTGCTGCATCTGCTCGCGGCGGCAGCCGTGCTCCTCGTCGTCCTGCCGCGCATCGGCACGACCACCACCTCGACGGACGCCTGACCGCGTCGCGCCCGTGAGTGCCCCGCGGATCCTGGACTCATGCGTGCCGCGTCGCCGCACGCGCGCGTTCAGGGTCGGGGCACGTGGTCGGTGATGTGCACGGGCGTGGCCCATCCCGGCATCGAGCCGCACGCACCCGCCAGGTGCTGAACCCGGGGCGGTGGCGTCGCAAACCCGCCAGCCTCTTCGTTCGCACCCTTCTACCTTCGCGAACATGTCGCAGTCGCAACGGAACCAGAGGGTCGTTCAGAACGCCTGGAAGGCGTTCGCCGGCCACGACGCCGACCAGATCGCCGCGGTCCTCACCGAGGACGCCGAGTGGCTGGCGCCTCCGGGAAACGCGACCGCCGTCGCGCTGGACTGCCCCAGCCACATGATCGGCAAGGAGGCCATCGTGCGCTTCTTCGTACGCGACGTCGCCGTCACCTTCCACGGTCTCTACGCCGACGGTGACCGGGTGATCGTGGAGGAGACCATGACGGCGACGCTCGCGAACGGCAACCGCTACGCCAATGACTACTGCCTCGTCTTCGAACTCCGGGACGGGCTGATCCACCGGGTCCGCGAGTACATGGACACGGCGCTCGGGCACCGCATGGTCTTCGGCGGGCTTCCGGCCCAATGATCCCGTTTCGGCAGACGCTCGGTGACTTTTGGGACAACCCGCGGTCACGGAAACCTCAACAGGCTGCCGCACACACCTACTTCTTGGCATATGTTGGGCGGATGAGTGAACATGACCTGGAGCCCCGGCCTCCGTCCCCGCTGGTGGAAAAGATAGACAGCGCGCTGGCAGTCCTGATCATCGTCGGTATCGCCGGCGGATCGTTCTGGCTGGCCTCGGGCCTCACCTCGTCCTACATGGTGCTCTTCAACTGACGCGCCCGCGCCCAGGCCGTGCCGGCTACCGGCCGGCCTGGGCGCGGGCGTGCTCCGGCCCGAACGCGCCGCGCGCCTCGGGGCCGGTCAGCGCCTCGGGGCCGCTCACCGAGGCGGTGTGCGGGCTGCCATGGCTCCCGCCGCTCCCGGCCGCCCCACCCACGCCCGTCGGTGTCAGTCGGTGGTGAAGTAATGGCCGTCGTCGAGGTCGGCGATCAGGCCGGGGTGGACCGGTTCCCAGCCCAGCAGCCGCTTGGTGTCCGCGTTGGGCATGGTGATGTCCATCGTGATGAACGGGAAGCCCGTGAAGTGGTCTGCGGCCCGTTCGGCCGGGATGCTCACGGCCGGGACGTTCAGGTGGCGGCCGATGGTCTCGGCGATCTCGCGCACCGTGATGCCCTCTTCGGCCGCGGCGTACAGCTGCGAGCCGGCCGGGGCCTTCTCCAGCGCCAGCCGGTAGAGGCGGCCGACGTCCAGGGTGTGACCGGCGGGCCAGCGGTTGGTGCCGTCGCCGACGTAGCCGGACACGCCCGTGTCGCGGGCGATCTTGATCAGCGTCGGGATGAAACCGGCCCTGTCCCGCGTGCTGTGTGTCACCGGCGGGATGGCGACGAGGACGGTCCGCACGCCACGTTCGGTGAAGTCATTGATCACGCGCCCGACGGCGGAGCGGGGGTTGGCGTCTATCGCCGCGTCGAGCCGCGGGTCGCCGGTGTGCGTGAAGCCGACGCCGATG
Source organism: Streptomyces javensis (assembly GCF_039525925.1). Taxonomy (NCBI): domain Bacteria; kingdom Bacillati; phylum Actinomycetota; class Actinomycetes; order Kitasatosporales; family Streptomycetaceae; genus Streptomyces; species Streptomyces javensis. Next base: position 45,560 of record NZ_BAAAIF010000014.1, read on the forward strand.
AGGGTCTTGCCTGTCCCGGCCAGCGCGTCGCCGAGGGTCCGCACCACGGTCAGGTCGACTGCCACCGCGTCGGCGAACCTCCCGGCGGGGATGGCGTCGTGATCGAACGCGAGATGGACGACCGCGTCCGCGTCGGCCGCGGCCGCGCGCAGACCGTCCAGGTCGTCGAGGTCGCCGCGGCGCACCTCGGCGCCCAGGGCCTTGACGACGTCGGCCGAGGCCTCGGACCGGGCCAGCCCGGCGACCTCGTGTCCGGCCCGGATCAGTTCGGGCACCACGGCCGATGCGATGTGACCACTGGCACCGGTGACGAAAACACGCATGCGTAGCTCTCCTGGAGACATGCTCCGCCCGGGCGGAGCGAAGTGATGTGACTTGGTACCGTCACCATAGCCGAAGTGACGTTACCAAGTCACATCACTTATGCTGTGCGCATGGCTCGATGGGAACCGAACGCGCAGGAACGGCTGGTGCGCGCCGCACTGGAGCTCTTCACCGAGCAGGGCTACGACGCCACCACCGTCAACGAGATCGCCGATCGGGCCGGTCTGACCAAGACCACCTTCTTCCGGCACTTCCGCGACAAGCGGGAAGTGCTCTTCGCCGGTCAGGACATGCACACCCGGCTCCTCGCCGACGCGATCGACGCGGTGCCCGGCCCGGCCACACCGCTCGAAGCGGTCCGCGCGGCCCTCGACGCCCTGACCGCCACCTTCACCGACGACCGCCGCGACGTCGGCGCCAGGCTCCGCCCGGTCATCGCCGGTAACACCGAACTACAGGAGCGCTCCGCCCTGAAGCGCGCCAAACTCGCCGAGGCCGTGACGGACGCGCTGCACAAGCGCGGCGTATCGGAACCGGCCGCGAGCCTCGCCGCCGAACTCGGCATCCGCGCCTTCTACGACGCCTTCGACCAGTGGGCCGATCCGGCGAGCGAGCGGACGCTCACCGACCTCACCCGCCACACCCTCGGCGAACTCCGCGCCGCGCTGGCCACGCTCGACTAGAGCTCGTCCACCAGAGCCAACCCATACGGACCAGCCCACCCGGACCGGTCCACCCGGACCTCAGGTGGCGCTGGAGCCGAGCGCGCGGTGGGCGCGTGCGTATGCGTATGCGTGAACGTGTGCGTCGATCAGAGCGAGCGTGGCCTCGGGCTGCTCGATCTGGGGCAGGTGGCCGGCTCCGGGGATGACCTCGAAGCGGGCGTTGCCGAAGGCCGCGGCATAGGCGGCGCCGTAGGCAGGTGTGACCACGCGGTCGCTCTCCCCCCACAGCAGGAGTGCCGGTGTGTCCACACGGCGCAGACGGCGCAGCAGTTTCGCGTCGTGCATATACGGCTCGCCCGCGAGAACGCGCATGGTGGCCATGTTGGCCTGCCGGATGGCGAGTTGGCCGGCCGGTATGTCGGCGGGGTCCACGTAGTAGCGGTCCGGGTCGTGCCAGGAGTGTGACGCCACACCGCGGGCATCCAGGGCGAAGAAGTCCGTGATCGGCTCGCCGGGGATGTGCACCCCGACCGCGTCGATCAGGACCAGGCCGCCGATGACACCCGCGGTGTCCCGCACCGCCATCTCGGCCGCGATCCAGCCGCCGAGCGAGGAGCCGACGACCAGGACGTCGCGCAGGCCGCGGTCGTGCAGGAGGTGCAGATAGGTCAGGGCCAGATCGTCCACGCCGGTCAGCCAGTCGGGGCGGGGCGTCCCCTCCCAGCCGGGGTGCACGGGCGCGAGCGTGTGCGCGGCGCGCGAGAGATGTGCGGCGATACCGGCGACCGTGGCGGGCCCGCCGCCTCCGTGCAGGACGAGCACCGGGCGGCCGGAGCCCGCCTCGGAGAGGGTGAGGTCCAGGTCGTCGCACGCGGCCGCATGGGTAAGGGAGTTCAGGTCCGTCGTCATGACCGAGACCCTAACTAAGCTTCTTTAATTAAGCTAGTTTCATTGCGGGTAGACTTACGACATGGATGCCGATCTTCAGGTTCTGGGGCGCGCGGTCAAGCAAGCGCAGTACCGACAGCACCGAGCGCTGGACAGTGCGCTCGGCGAGGTCGGTACGACGCTGGCGCAGTGGGACGCGCTGCGCGCCATCAGCGGCCGGCCCGGGGCCTCGGCACGCGAGCTGGCCGCGGTGACGTTCCAGAGCGAGCAGGCGTTCGGGGCGCTCGTGGGCCGCCTGGCCGCCCAGGGCCTGGTGGAGCGCAGGCCGGGCCACGGACGCCGTATCGAACACCGCCTCACACCCGCCGGCGAACAGACCCTGGCCGCCGGTCACCAGGTCAGCCAGAAGGTCCTGGAGGAGTGCTTCTCACCGCTCCCGTCCGCGGACCGGGCCACCCTGCTCGGCCTGCTGCGCCGGCTCAACGAGGAGGCCCCGCCCCCAACTGCCTGACGTCGGCCACCCTCACGCGCCCTGGCCGTAGAGCGCGGCGATGTCCTCGGAGCCGGCCCACCGGCTGTAAGTGGGCTGCTGCGGCCACCCGTCGGGCGAGTCCTGCCATTCCTCCTGCCGCCCGTACGGCAACAGGTCGATCAGCGCGAAGGAGTAACTGAGCTGCTCGGTGCCACGGCCGCTGGTGTGCCAGGTGCGGTAGACGGTGTCGCCGTCGCGCAGGAACACATTGACGGCGAACCCGCCGCCGGGCGGGGCGCCGACATCGGCTCCGAACGGGCTGTTCGCCGTGGAGTACCAGGCCATCGCGTTCCCGACCCGCCGCTTGTAGGCGAGTGCCTCGTCGATCGGGCCCTGGGTGACGACGACGAACCGGGCATCGTAGTTGCCCAGGAACTCCAGCCTGGTGAACTGCGAGGTGAACCCCGTGCAGCCCGGGCACTGCCACTTCTCGCCCGGGAACCACATGTGGTTGTAGACGATCAGTTGCTTCCTGCCGTCGAAGAGGTCCACCAGCCGAACCGGCCCGTCCTCGCCCTCGAGGGTGTAGTCGGGCATCTCGACCATCGGCAGGCGGCGGCGCTGGGCGGCGATCGCGTCGAGCTCCCGGGTCGCGGCCTTCTCCCGCACCCGCAGCGCTTCGAGCTCACGCTGCCAGGTCTCGGCGTCCACGACGGACGGCAGTGCGTTGGTGGTCATGCCGGGATCCCTTCCTGATCATGTGTGTGTCGTGTGTGGTGTGTCGTGCAGCGGCGTGTGTCGTGCAGGTATAGACCCCGCCCGGTCGCCGAACTCATCGGTGGTCGGCCGCTCCGATCGGCGAAGCCCCGACCACCGCCCGGGCGCGTTACCTTTTTGCAGCGTATCGATCGATATCGGCGGCTACGGAGGGTATCGGGATGGCGCGTAGAGCCGGGGCCGATCCCGAGGCGCAGCGGATACCGGCCGGCTTCGCGGACGTGCCCGAGGCACCCGCTCCGGCCCTCGCTCTCCTGGGCTCCGACGGCACCATCCTGGCGTGGGGAGAGGGCTGCCGGCGGCTGCTCGGGCACCGCGCGGGGGATGTCGTGGGGCTGCCGGCGCGGGAGCTGCCGGAGACCCCTGTCGAAGCGGTGCGGTGGTCCTCGCCTCCCGGGGACACGGGCGGGCACGGCGGCCGGCGGGCCGCCAACGCCGTCGTGAAGGTCAGGCACCGGGACGGCGAGCGCTTCCGTCTGACGGTGGAGACCATCGCGCTGACCGGCGGAAACGGCGAGAGCTGCTGGTTCGTCGCCTTCACGGAGGCGCCGGACGGAGTGCGGACCGCCGACGCCGAAGCGGCGCTCCTGGACCGGTCACCGCTGGCCGTGGCGGCCGCGCGTCACGGGATCGTGGCGGCGGCCACCTCCCGCAGCAGCCCCATCACAGCCTGGGCGCGGGCGGTCTGGGTCATGCCCTTCACCGAGGCGATCTTGACTTCGAGCGGAGGGCTTCCGTCCCGCAGCTCCAGTTCCGCGATCTCGCCGCCACCGTAGGTCTGGCTGGTGGCGGGCCGCTGGTTCAGCACGGAGTAGCCGAGCCCCCGGGCCACCAGGGAACGCACCGTTTCGTAGCTCCGGGTGCGGTAGCGGACATCGGGCGCGGTGCCGGTGGCGGCCACCAGCGAGCGGAAGTAGTCGCGGCTGTGCGGCAGATCGAGCAGGACCAGGGGTTCCGCGGACAGTTCGGCCAGCTCCACGGTGCCCTGCCCGGCCAGGGGGTGATCGGCCGGGACGATGACGTAGGCCGGGGCCCGCGCGATCGTCTCGCCGCGCAGGTCCGGCTCGGCCGACAGACCGAGGCCGTAGGTGAGGGCGAAGTCGATACGCCCGGCGCCCAGGGCCTGGACGAGCTGATCCGTCTCCGCCTCCACCACGTCGATCTCGATGCCCGGGTAGCGGCGGGTGCACTCGCTGAACAGGGGCGGCAGATAGTACGGGGCCAGCGTCACGAAGCAGCCGACGGCCACCGGCCCGGAGATCGTCTCGCCGTCTCCCCGGGCCTCCCGCTCGACCTCACGCGCACGGGCCAGCAGCTCCCGCGCATGGCTCTGAAGCCGCTCCCCCGCGGGCGTCAGGGTCAGCCCACGGCCCCTGCGGCGGATGAACAGCTGCACCCGCAGGTCGCGCTCCAGGTTGTGGATGGCCGCGGACACGGCGGACTGCGCGATGTGGAGCGCCCCCGACGCCTCCGTCATCGAACCGCGCTCGGCGGCGACGAGGAAGTAGCGGAGCTGGAGGAGGGTGAAACCCACCGGTGATGTCATGCGTGGCCCCCGCGCCTGGTGATCGTTGTCCATGCCGGTGCCGACCTTATGCGGCGGCGGGTGCCGGACCGCGGCGGCGCCTACGAATGCCCGGGGGGCGCGTCGGCGACGTCCTCGGGGCGCAGCAGGGCGGACCCGGTGGTCTCCTTCAGGGACAGGGCGGCAATGAGGCCGCCGGCGGCGAACACCATCAGATAGGGGCCGGGCACCAGGGTGGAGCCGGTCGCGGAGATGAGCACGGTCATCAGATACGGCACCGTGCCGGCGAACAGGGCGGCGGTGAGGTTGTAGGCGATGGACAGGCCGCTCTGACGGGTGCGGGTGGGGAAGATCTCCGCCGACCACACCGCGTAGGTGCCGAGGATCGCCGCGAGGATCGCTCCGAGCAGCAGTCCGGCGACCCAGGTTCCGGCGAGCCCGGTCCGCATGAGGAGGAACGCGGGGGTGGCGGCGACCAGGAGGGCCGCGGTGGCACCGATGAAGACCGGTTTGCGTCCCACGCGGTCGGACAGCAGCCCGAACACCGGGACCAGCACCAGCCCCAGCAGCGAGATCACCGTGGACAGCAGGGCGGCGCTGCCGGCCGAGTGCCCCAGGTGGTCGGTCTCGTAGGTGACCAGGTATGTCAGCACCGCGTAGAAGGGCACGTGCATGGCCGCCATCAGGCCCGCCGCCTGGAGCAGCCGCCGCTTGTGGTGGCGGAGCAGCTCCCGTACGGGGGTGCGCGGCACGGCGTCGTTGGCCTCGAGTGTCCGGTACTCGGGGGTGTCCTCGATCTTGTTGCGGATGATGAAGCCGATGACGCCGAGCGGCGCGGAGATGAGGAAGGGGACGCGCCAGCCCCAGGAGGTCAGCTGGGCCTCGTCGAGTCCGGTCGACAGCAGCAGATAGACGAACGAACCGGCGAGGAAGCCCAGCAGGGAGCCGACCTCCAGCCAGCTCACCCCGAATCCGCGGCGGCGCCGTGGGGAGCTCTCGGCGAGGAAGCTCGCCGCGCTGCCGAACTCGCCGCCTGCCGCGAATCCCTGGATCAGGCGCAGGATCACCAGGAGCACCGGGGCGCCGACCCCGATCGCGGCGTAGCCGGGCAGCAGACCGATGGTCAGGGTCGCGCCGGACATCATGAAGATGACCAGCGACAGTGTGCGCTTGCGGCCGATCCGGTCGCCGAGCGGCCCGAACACCATGGCACCGATGGGCCGGATGCCGAAGGACACGGCGAACACGCCGAACACGGCGAGCAGTCCCGTGGTGCTGTTCTCGTCCGGGAAGAACACGGTCGCGACCGTACCGGCGAGATAGGCGTAGGCGGCCCAGTCGAACCAGTGCACGAACACGCCGACGGCTCCCGCGGCAACGCTTCTGCGCAGGGCGACGGCGTCGGTGGCCACCTCGACCTCGGTCGTGGTGACGTCGGTGTGAGCGGTGGGCATTGCGCGCCTCCTTGGGGATGGGGTGGAAGAAGCCGGAGCTGTGCGGGTGCCGCCTCGGTCAGTGGCTCGCGCGGGCCGGGCTCCGGTCCACACCGGTCCAGGCCAGCGCCGTCGCCCCGTCGAGCAGGGCCCGCTGGGCCGTTCCGCCCACGCAGAACGCGGCGAACTCGTGCTGGTGGTTGGTGGCGGGCAGCGAGCCGATGCCGATGTAGGGGTGGATGGCGGGCACCACCTGCGAGACGTTGCCCATGTCGGTGGAGGCGCGGTTCATCCGGGCGGCCTGCCCGGGCGGCGCGAACTCCCGCCCCAGGGCGAGGGCGTTCGCGCGGTAGTGGCCGAGGGCGGTCTCGTCGTTGCGGAACTCCGCGTACGGCTCGCTCTCCGGCTCGATCTCCAGCTCGCACCCGGTGGCGAGGGCGCCCGCCTCGAAGGCCCGCATCACCCGTGGTTCGAGTTCGGCCAGTTCGGCGAGGGTTTCCGCCCTGACGTACCAGCGGCCGGTGGCCCGCTCCGGGATGGCGTTCGGCGCGTCCCCGGCGTGGGTCACCACACCGTGCACCCGGGCGGAGGACGGCAGTTGCTGGCGGAGCAGCCCGATGGCGACCTGGGCCACGGTGAAGCCGTCGGCCGCGTTGACCCCGGCCTCGGGGTAGGCCGCGGCGTGCGCGGACCTGCCGGTGTAGGAGATCTTGGAGTGGCTGACCGCGAACGGACGGGCCTCGGCGACGTCGACCGGCGCCGGGTGCGCCATCATCGCGAGGTCCACCCCGGCGAAGGCGCCCCGGTCGAGCATCTCGATCTTGCCGCCGCCGCCCTCCTCCGCCGGGGTGCCGTAGACCTCGACGGTGAGGCCCGCGTCGTCGGCGACGGCGGCGAGGCCCAGCGCGGCACCGACCGAGCTCGCCGCGATGAGGTTGTGCCCGCACGCGTGGCCGAGGCCGGGCAGCGCGTCGTACTCGGCGCACAGCGCGATCCGCACCGGCCCGCTGCCGAACCGGGCGTGGAAGGCGGTGTCCAGGCCCAGGTAGGACGAGGTGACATCGAATCCGGCGCGGTCCAGCGGCTCGGGTACGGCGGCCGCCGCCCGGTGTTCCTCCCAGGCGGTCTCCGGGTCGGCGTGCAGCCGCTCGGACAGGGTGATCAGCTCCTCGGCATGCCGGTCGACCTCGCGCCGAGCCGCCTCTTTCAGCGCCCGCATCACAGATCGCCCGGCACGCCGTACGAGGGGGCGGAGGCGGGATCGAGCCCACGGCGCACGTAGTCGTCCCGCTGCGGCAGCCAGACGGCGAGGAGTTCGACGAGCCGGTCGACGGGGTCGTCGGCCCAGTCCACCCGCAAATCGGTCACCCGCCAGGCCACGTCCGCGACGACCGCGAGGCCCGCGGAGTGCACCGGCCCCTCCTCGCCACCGGCCGCGACGGCCGCCTTCAGGGCGATGACCAGCCGCTCCTCCAGCTCCCCGGTGGCGGCGGAGTACGCGTCGAGGAGTACGCCGGGGATGTGCTCGCCGCACAGCATGTTCCCGGCCGCCACCGCGCCCTCGGCGGTGGCCGAGGCGTACCTGCCCAGGGTGTGCGTACCGCTGTGGGCGAACCCGGGCCCGGAGCGGCCGACCACGGTCAGCTGACGGTAGGCGATGGACTTCGCGTTCCGCGCCGCGCCGGTGACACCGGCCAGGGCGCGTTCCGCGTCGCCGTGATCCGCCAGCCCCTCCAGCAGGCTGGTGCCCAGCGTGGGGTCGGTGATGTTCTGCGAAGCCGCCGCGCCGACCCCGGGCCGCAGATGGGCGACCCGGGCTGCGACCGCGGGACTGGACGAGCTGGCCACGATGCCGAACCGCTCACCGTCTCGGACCACCAGGGAGAACGTCATGCCTGCTCCTCCTCGGGGATCACGGCGACGGCGTCGATCTCGCACAGCCACTCCGGACGCGCCAGGGCCGACACCACCAGACCGGTGGAGATCGGGTGGACGCCCTTGGTCCAGCGGCCCACGGTGCGGTACACCGCCTCGCGGTAGCGCGGGTCGATCAGATAGATGGTCAGCTTGACCAGGTGCTCCATCCGGCTGCCCGCCTCTTCCAGCAGCATCGCGATGTTCGCCATGGCCTGTTCGGCCTGCGCCCCGGCGTCGCCGATGCCCACCGACTCGCTGGTGTCGAGGTCCTGGCCGATCTGGCCCCGGACATACACGGTGTCACCGGCGACGACGGCCTGGCAGAGGTCGTTGTCGAGGTTCTGCTCGGGATAGGTGTCGCGGGTGTTGAACGGGCGGATCCGGGTGTGCCCGCCGGTGACGATCGGGGCCTTGACGGCCTTGCCGGACTTCGCCCGGCGGCCCTCGCTCGTGGAGGTCATCATCTGCTCCTCGTCGCTGGTCAGTTCTTCCAGGCGGTCGGCGTGGCGGCGGGCCGGTCGCCGGTGCCGTACGCGAGGTAGCCCCGCCGGGTCGCGATGTGGTCGGCCACGTAACGGGCGTCGTGCCAGACGCCCCAGATGAAGCTCGATCCGCGGCGGGACAGCCAGGGCAGGCCCAGGAAGTAGACACCGGGCTCGGACGACACGCCGCGCCGCTGGTCCGGCCGCCCGCGCTCGTCGAACGCGTCGACCTCGAGCCAGCTGTAGTCGGTGGCGAAGCCCGTCGCCCAGACGATCGAGGTGACCCCGGCCCCGGCCAGGTCGAGCTCAAGCCGGGGGTCGGCCACGCCTGCCGGGTCCGGTCCGAGGACGTGGGCCGCGGGCTCCTCGGGGAGGTCGAGCCCATTGCGCTCGACGTACTCGTCGGCCGCCCGGAGGAGCTCGAGGTACTTGGCGTCGCCGAGCGCGATGTTCGTGGCGAGATCCGGCGCGAAGCGCAGCACACCGTCGTCGTAGGACGCGGTCAGACCCACGAGCTCGATGCCGTCGGCGGCCAGGGCGCGGAAGTCCACGGTGTGGCCGCCGCGGGCGCCGCTCACCGCGATGGTGACGTGTTCGGCCCCCTGCGGAGGCGTCTCCGCGTCCCAGCGCCCGAGCACACCGAGCCACCAGCAGAAGTCGCGTCCGCGGTACTCGCGGGCCGGGCGGTCGTGCGGACCGACGGAGAGGAGGACCCGGCGGCCGGACCGGCGCAGCTCATCGGCGATCTGCACCCCCGAGGACCCGGCCCCGACCACGAGGACCGCGCCCTCGGGCAGCTGCCCCGGGTTGCGGTACCCGCTGGAGTGGATCTGCACGGGAACGGCGCCGTCCGGGACGATGGGCGGGATCACCGGCCGCTGGAACGGTCCGGTGGCGGCCACGACGAAGCGCGCGTCGATGGGGCCCTCCGACGTCTCGACCCGGAAGCCGGGCCGGCCGGGGGGCCTGCGCACCGAGGTCACCTCGACCCCGCACCGGATCGGGGCACCGATCTTCTCGGCGTACGTGACGAAGTAGTCCGCGATCTGGTCCTTGGAGGCGAAGCCATCGGGGTGTACGCCGGGGTCGACGTCGGAGAACTCCAGCCCCGGGAACCGGTCGTGCCACGCGGGCCCGTTCGCCACCAGGGAGTCCCACCGCTCCGACCGCCACCGCTCGGCGATACGGTGCCGCTCCAGGACGATGTGCGGCACACCGTGAGCCCCCAGGTGCTCGCTCATCGCCACACCCGCCTGGCCCGCCCCGACGACGACCACTTCGGTCTCTTCACTCAACGTTCAGCCTCCACTCAGGCGGTGGTCCATCCCGGTGTCGCGTTGACCGGGCCACCGCACGAGGGATCCTTGGACATGGCCGTACTTCTGTCCAACAGATGTTTCCGTGGTAGGCGATCTGATTTACAGATTCAGAAATCTCGCGGACCGGCCGACACTCCTCAGGCCGTCGGCCATCCGGGCAAACATCGCGCAGGGCTAGATCATCTTATCGAGTTAATGTCAATGGCTTCTCAGGGCCGACTGGGCGTACCAGCCGCTAGTGTTCCCGAGGATCTGGACGGATTCCTGGAAGTTTGCGCGCTTCCTCCTTCCCGGTGACACGCACGCCGGCCACCCCACCCCACCGAGGAGCCATGCATGCCCGCCCCTGAACCTTCCCCTCCGCGATCGAGCCCGGCTGCGGCCGAGGTGCGGACACCCGGCGCCGACATCGAGCGGATTCTGCGTGGTCCGAGCGGACTCGGCACGGCAGCTCTGCACCTGGCCCGGCGCGAGGAGCCGCCGCCCCCGCCGCCGACGCCACCGGCGGTCCCAGCGGAGGGCAACCCGATCCCGGGCCTCTATCACCACCCGGTGCCGGAGCCCGACCCCGAGCGGGTGGCGGAGGTCGGCCGCAGGATCAAGTCCTGGGCACTGGACGAGGTCGACCTGTACCCCGAGGAGTGGGAGGAGCAGTTCGACGGCTTCTCCGTGGGGCGCTACATGGTCGCCTGCCATCCGGACGCCCCCACCGTCGACCATCTGATGCTCGCCACACGGCTGATGGTGGCGGAGAACGCGGTGGACGACTGCTACTGCGAGGACCACGGCGGCTCGCCCATCGGTCTCGGCGGACGCCTCCTGCTGGCGCACACCGCCCTGGACGCCCTGCACACGACGCCGGAGTACCAGCCGCGGTGGGCGGAGTCGCTCCACTCGGACGCGCCCCGGCGCGCCTACCGCTCCGCCATGGAGTACTTCGTCCAGGCGTCCAGCCCCTCCCAGGCCGACCGGTACCGGCACGACATGGCCCGTCTGCACATGGGGTACCTCGCCGAGGCCGCCTGGGCGCAGACGGACCACGTACCCGAGGTGTGGGAGTACCTGGCGATGCGCCAGTTCAACAACTTCCGCCCGTGCCCCACCATCACCGACAGCGTCGGCGGCTACGAGCTACCGGCCGACCTGCACGCCCAGCCCGCCATGCAGCGGGTCATCGCGCTCGCCGGAAACGCCACCACCATCGTGAACGACCTGTACTCGTACACCAAGGAACTCGCCGCCCCAGGCCGGCATCTGAACCTGCCCGTGGTGATCGCCGAACGCGAGGGCCTCTCCGAGCGCGACGCCTATCTGAAGGCGGTCGAGGTCCACAACGACCTCATGCACGACTTCGAGGCCGAGGCCGCGGCCGTGGCCGTCGCCCTCCCCGTACCGACCGCGCAGCGCTTTCTCCGGGGCGTGGCCGCGTGGGTCGACGGCAACCACTACTGGCACCAGACCAACACCTTCCGCTACAGCCTGCCCGATTTCTGGTAAGAAGAATGGAACCATCTGTGACCAGCACCGACCTCGGCGCCGACGTCGCCGCCTCCGCCGGCGCCGCCATGTTCATCCCCGCCCCGGCGACCCCCTACCAGGGCGACATCGCCCGCTACTGGGACCGCGAGGCCAGGCCCGTGAACCTGCGTCTCGGCGATGTCGACGGCCTTTACCACCACCACTACGGCATCGGAGACATCGACCGCGGCGCCCTCGGCGACCCCGGCGACAGCACATACGAGAAGAAGTTGATCGCCGAGCTCCACCGCCTGGAGTCGGCACAGGCCGAACTCCTCCTGGACCACCTCGGCCCCATTGAGCGTGATGACACGCTCGTCGACGCCGGCTGCGGCCGCGGCGGTTCGATGGTCATGGCCCACCAGCGCTTCGGATGCCGGGTCGAGGGCGTCACCCTGTCGGCCAAGCAGGCCGACTTCGCCAACCAGCGCGCCCGCGAACTCGGCATCGAGGACCATGTCCGCGCCCGCGTCTGCAATATGCTCGGTACACCCTTCGAGACCGGGCGGGCCGCGGCCTCGTGGAACAACGAGTCGACCATGTACGTCGACCTGGAAGACCTCTTCGCCGAGCACTCCCGCATCCTCGCGATCGGCGGCCGCTATGTGACCATCACCGGCTGCTGGAACCCGCGTTACGGCCAGCCCTCGAAGTATGTCTCCCAGATCAACGCGCACTTCGAGTGCAACATCCACTCCCGCCGGGAGTACCTGCGCGCCATGGCCGACAACCGCCTCGTACCGCAGGCCGTCATCGACCTCACCGCCGCGACCCTGCCGTACTGGGAGTTGCGGGCCACGTCCGCACTGGTCACCGGCATTGAAGAGGCGTTCATCAACTCCTACAAGGACGGTTCCTTCCAGTACCTGCTGATCGCGGCCGACCGGGTCTGATCGTCGGCCTCCACAGGGCCTTCCGGCGTTCGCGGGGACCGCCGACTATGTGCGGCGGATCGAGCTCGACACGCCGGTCCCCCTGGAGCTGACGCTCCCGGCCGTCGCCGGAGCCGTGACCGTGTCGGTGAACGGCGTGCGGGTGGCGGAGCGCGCCTGGGCGCCGTACCGCGTCACGATCCCCGCCGACGCCCTGCGGCCCGGAGGGAACGAACTCCGCGTCCGGGTCGCGCCGTCGGCGGCCAACCGCTACTACGCCGGGACCGGGCTCCGTGCGGAGCCCGAGCCGTGCGGGCTGCTCGCGCCGCCACTGCTGCGCCACGCGCTCAAGACCCCGGCCTCGATCACGGAAAGGTGATCCAACCTACTCAGGGAAATCGACCCGCTCCTGGCCCCGGACCCGTTGTTACCGCGGACGGGACCGGCATGGGCCTGACCCACTGTCACTGGCGGGGTCAGGTCCATACCGGTGTTCATGAACACGCCTCAGCGGTTCAGCCCTGAAGGCGGTCGAGCGACCGTGGCGCGGCATCGTCGGACGGCCGGCCGGCGAGCGCGCAGGCCCGGGTCGCGCGCGAGGGCGTGATTCCCTGTGCGACCAGAATGCTCAGGCACTCCGGGCCATTCCCCGCGGCACCGGCCTCGCACGCTTCCTGAATGGCGTCGTCGTCCCGCCCCTGCCCCGCGAGGTATTCGGCACACGCCTCGTCGTCGGCATGGGCGGGAGTCGCCGACACCCCCAGCGGCAGGAACGCCGCCGCGGCGACGACGGTCCGTCGACGCGGAGCTGGGGACCGATGAGCCGGCGCGCCCGCTCCGACACCACCCGGCCGGGCCGACCTCGGCCGCGAGCGAGCGGCTGTAGCCGTTCGGCGCGGCCCTGGCCGCCGCGTAGCCGGCCTGGCCCGGCTGTGGCAGGTGGCCGGCGATGGACGAGACATGCACCACGACCCCCGAGCCGCGCTCCACCATGCCCGGGGCCGGCTCCTGATCCAGCCGGACCGCGGACAGCGAACTCGAGGTCCGACCGCCAGGTTTCCCGCGTCCGGGTCAGCGTGTCCGCCGGGGCGCCGCCGGCTCCCGCGTTGTCGATGAGGATGTCCACCCCGCCCGCGGCGTCGCGCACCCGCACCGCCGGGTGGCGTGCTCCGTCGGGGTCCCGCCCGCACGCTCCAGCAGCGGCTCGACGACCTGACCCGCGCCCTGGCCGCCGGTGAGGTGCGACTTCACGCCACGGTGGCGGCTTCCCCACGGTCGGCCCGGTCCGGCCCGGGCCCCTCGGCTATCGGAACGGTCTGCGCTGGTTCAAGCACGTACCAAGTGGGACCCGGGAGTTCCTTGGGGAACGGGTGGCCGGTGAACTCCCTGCCGCGTTCCGCCCCCTGCGCCACCTACGCCCGGACTCCGATGCGGTGGCAGCCTGCTGAGGTGCTGCGAACGATGAACGGGGTGACGGCGCGCAATCTGCCGCCCAGTGCCTTCGCCCCCGTGATGGCGACCGGAATCGTGTCCCAGGGACTGGCGGCGGTGGGCGCCCCACTGCTGTCGGACGCCCTGCTGGCCGTGGCCGTGGTGCTCTACGGCGGGTTGCTGGCGGGGTTGGTGTGGCGGGTGGCGCGATATCCGCGCGAGGTGGCCGCCGACCTGCGGGATCCCGCCCGGCTCTTCGGCTTCTTCACCTTCGTCGCGGGCTCCGATGTGCTCGCCGTCCGGCTGGCCCCGGGCCCCGCGCGAGCGGCCGCGGCGACCCTGCCCGTGCTGGCTGTCCCCGTGGCCGTCCTCCTGCTGGGGTGTGTGGCGTCCACGGCACACCGGCTCGGCGCGGGCGGGATGGTGCGGCGCGCGGACGGGGTCTGGTTCCTGTGCGTGGTGGGGATCCAGTCCGCCGTCCTGGCGGTGGCCGCGCTGGCCCCCGGCCGCGCCCGGTCGGCCGAAGCGCTCGGCTGGGTGGCCGGGGTCCTGCTGTACGCGGCGGTGGCCACGGTGGTCGCGGGCCGGCTGGCGCGGTTCGGGGTACGGCCCCGGGAGCTGTCACCGCCGTACTGGATCACGATGGGAGCCTGCGCGATCAGCCTGCTCGCCGGTGCCCGGCTGGTGCACCAGGGACTCGGCACCCCGCAGCTCCAGGCGGTGATCCGCGTCGTCCTGCTCACCCTGTGGGGCTGGGCCACCTGCCTGCTGCCACCGCTGCTGGCCGCCGGGATCTGGCGGCACCTGCTGCACCGGGTGCCCCTGAGGTACGAGCCGGCCTGGTGGACCATCGTCTTCCCCACGGGCATGTACGCGGTGTCCACCACCGCGCTCGGCGAGACCGAGGGGATCCACCGCCTGGTGCTCCTCGGGCATCTCGCGGTCTGGGTGGCGCTGGGGGTGTGGTCGCTGGTCGCGGCCGGTCTCGTACGGACGCGATGGCACCGCCCGCCGACGGCGAATTCACGCCAGAAACCGAGTCAAGAGATGTGAAAGTCCAGCTAACGGGCGCACTTCACCGAACTGGTGAACGCTCCCCGCTTGCCTATCAGGCAATGATGGCGCCTTGTCGAACTCTGTTCACCGCACCGCCTTCATCGACACACACAACCACCACGGGAAAGGCAAACCACAAGGAAAAAGCGATCCAGGTGATACTAAACGGCTCAAAGTGGTCATACGGCACGGCTGATACGCGAGTGATGCTGTCGCGCGACACGCAATCAGGGCTCCGGCCGGCCGTTCGGCGCGGAGCCACAGCCGAAGGAGCTGGACCGTGGTGCGCCGCACAGCACGAGAAGGAGCCGGAACCGCCGCCTCGGCGGTGACGGAGAGACTGCTCGCGGCCGGGACCGCGCTCCGCCGCCTCCCGACCACCCCCGACCTGCGAGCCGTCTACCGGACCGACCAGACCGTGGAGGACTCCCCCTACCGCGAACGCTGGGCGCACGACCGGGTGGTGCGCTCCACCCACGGCGTCAACTGCACCGGATCCTGCTCCTGGAAGGTCTATGTCAAGGACGGGCTGATCACCTGGGAGACCCAGCAGACCGACTACCCCTCGGTCGGCCCGGACCGCCCCGAGTACGAACCGCGGGGCTGCCCGCGCGGCGCCTCCTTCTCCTGGTACACCTACTCCCCCACCCGGGTGCGCCACCCCCTCGCCCGCGGTGTGCTGGTCGAGCTCTACCGGGAGGCCCGGGACCGGCTCGGCGACCCGGTGGCCGCATGGGCCGAGATCACCGGCGACCCGGACAAGCGGCGCCGCTACCAGTCGGCCCGCGGCAAGGGCGGACTGGTGCGGATCGACTGGGAGGAGGCCCTGGAGATCGCGGCCGCCGCCCATGTCCACACCCTGCGCGCCCACGGCCCGGACCGGATCGCCGGCTTCTCCCCGATCCCCGCCATGTCGATGGCCTCCCACGCGGTCGGCGCCCGTTTCATGGCACTGATCGGCGCGCCCATGATCTCGTTCTACGACTGGTACGCGGATCTGCCGATCGCCTCCCCGCAGGTCTTCGGCGACCAGACCGACGTCCCCGAGTCGGGCGACTGGTGGGACGCGGCGTACCTGATGCTGTGGGGTTCGAATGTGCCGGTCACCCGCACCCCCGACGCCCACTGGATGGCCGAGGCCCGCTACCGGGGCCAGAAGGTGGTCGTGGTCTCCCCGGACTACGCGGACGCCACCAAGTTCGCCGACGAATGGCTGCACCCCCACCCCGGCACCGACGGGGCGGTCGCGATGGCGATGGGCCACGTCATCCTCAAGGAGTGCTTCGTCGAGCGCCAGGTCCCCTACTTCACCGACTACGTCCGGCGCTTCACCGACCTGCCCTTCCTGGTGGAACTGGCCGAACGCAACGGCCGCCACACCCCGGGCGCCTTCCTCACCGCCGCCGCCCTGGCGGACGCCGAACCGCGCCTGGGCGCCCACGCCGACGAGGCGGCCCGGCACTGGATGCCGGTGCTCTACGACGCGGAGACCGACCGGCCCGTGGTCCCCCACGGCACCCTGGGCGACCGCTGGAGCAAGGGCGGCGGAGGCCGCTGGAACCTCGACCTGGAGGGCATCACCCCCCGGCTCACCCTCCACCGCACCCCCGGCGCCGAGACCGCCGAGGTCGAACTGCCCCGCTTCGACACGCCCGGCGCCACCGTCCGGTACGCCGTACCCGTACGGCGGCTCGGCGGACGGCTGGTCACCACCGTCTTCGATCTGCTCCTGGCCCAGTACGCGGTGGGCCGTCCCGGCCTCACCGGGCAGTGGCCCACCGGTTATGACGACGCCTCGGCACCCGCCACCCCGGCCTGGCAGGAGGCCATCACCTCGGTCCCGGCCGCGGCGGTGATCCGGGCGGCGCGCGAGTTCGCGGGCACGGCCGAGCGGACCCGCGGCCGCTGCATGATCGTGATGGGCGCGGGCACCAACCACTGGTTCCACTCCGACACCATCTACCGGTCCTTCCTCACCCTGCTGCTGCTCACCGGCTGCCAGGGCGTCAACGGCGGCGGCTGGGCCCACTACGTCGGCCAGGAGAAGGTCCGTCCGTACACCGGCTGGCAGCAGCTGGCCACCGCCGCCGACTGGACGCGGCCGTCCCGGCAGATGGCGGGCACCCCGTACTGGTACCTCCACACCGACCAGTGGCGCTACGAACGGTACGGCGCCGACGCGCTCGCCTCGCCCACCGGCCAGGGGCTGTTCACCGGCCGTCACACCGCCGATCTGGTCGCCCAGTCGATGCGGCTGGGCTGGATGCCCTCCTACCCCACCTTCTCCGCCAACCCGCTGGAGCTCGGCCGCCGGGCGCGGCAGAGCGGACGACCGGCCCGGGAGTGGGTCGCCGAACAACTCGCCGCGGGCGAGCTGGAGTTCGCCTGCGAGAACCCCGACGCGCCGGAGAACTGGCCGCGTGTGCTCACCGTGTGGCGGGCCAACCTCATCGGCTCCTCCGCCAAGGGCAATGAGTACTTCCTGCGCCATCTGCTGGGCGCCCAGGACAACGCCACCGCGGAGGAGGCCCCACCGGACCGCCGGCCGACGGACCTCGCCTGGCCGGACCGGGCGCCCCGCGGCAAGCTCGACCTGCTGCTCGCGCTGGACTTCCGGATGACCTCCACCACCCTCTTCGCCGACCTCGTGCTCCCCGCCGCCACCTGGTACGAGAAACACGACCTGTCCAGCACCGATATGCACCCCTATGTGCATGCCTTCACCCCGGCCATCAACCCGCCCTGGCAGGCCCGCACCGACTTCGACATCTTCCACGGCCTCGCCCGCAAGCTCAGCGAGCTCGCCGCCGGACGGCTGGACACCGCCCACGACCTGGTCGCCACCGCCCTGACGCACGACACCCCGGACGAAACCGCCCAGCCCGGCGGGGCCGTACCGGACTGGCGCGACGGCCACACCCCCGCCGTACCGGGCGTGAACCTGCCGAACGTCGCCCTGGTGACCCGCGACTACACCGCCGTCGCCGACCGCCTCGCCGCCTTCGGCCCGCTCGCCCAGCAGGCGGGCATGCGGGTCAAGGGCGTCACCGTCACCCCGGACCAGGAGGTCGCCTGGCTGGCCGATCGCTGTTCCACCGCCACCCGCGGGGCCGCGGCCGGCCGGCCGCTCCTGGACACCGACGCCAAGATGTGCGAGGCCATCCTGGCGCTGTCCGGCACCACCAACGGGCGCCTCGCCGCCGAGGGTTTCGCCCGGCTCGCCGAGCAGTGCGGCCCCGGCTCCGGCCTCACCGAACTGGGCACCTCGGTGGCCGAACGCCGCGTGGTGTTCTCCGACACCCAGGCCCGCCCCGTCCAGGTCGGCGCCAGCTTCGAATGGTCCGGCAAGGAGGCCCCCGACCGCCGCTACGCGCCGTTCACCATCAACACCGAGCACGGCAAACCCTGGCACACCCTCACCGGCCGCCAGCACTTCTACCTCGACCACTCGTGGATGGCCGAGCTGGGCGAACAACTGCCCGTCTACCGGCCGCCGTTGGACCTCGCCGCCCTCGGCGAGGCCCCGCCCGGGGCCGACGGTGACACCGGCCGCGGCGACACCGGCCGCTCGGTCACCGTCCGCTATGTCACCCCGCACTCCAAGTGGTCCATCCACTCCGAGTACCAGGAAAACCTCATCATGCAGACCCTGGCCCGCGGCGGCCCGGTCATCTGGCTCAGCGTCCCCGACGCCGAGGCCATCGGGGTGTCCGACAACGACTGGATCGAGGCGGTCAACGCCAACGGGGTCGTGGTCGCCCGCGCCGTGGTCTCCCACCGCATGCCCACCGGCACCGTGTTCATGTACCACGTGCAGGAACGGCTGGTGAACGTGCCCAAGTCCGAGGCCACCGGCCGCCGCGGCGGCGTCCACAACGCGCTCACCAAGCTCCTCATCAAACCCACCCACCTCATCGGCGGCTACGCCCAGCTCTGCTTCGCCCCCAACTACTACGGACCCACCGGCAACCAGCGGGACGCGGTCACCGTCATCCGGCGCCGCTCCCAGAACGTGGAGTACTGACATGCCCCGCCACCGGCCGCGCGGTCCCCGGGTGATGGCCCAGGTCGCCATGGTCATGAACCTCGACAAGTGCATCGGCTGCCACACCTGCTCGGTCACCTGCAAACAGACCTGGACCAACCGCTCCGGCACCGAATACGTCTGGTTCAACAACGTGGAAACCCGCCCCGGCCAGGGCTATCCCCGCGGCTACGAGGACCAGGACACCTGGAAGGGCGGCTGGCACCTCAAGGGCGGCCGGCTGGTGCCCCGCACCGGCGGCCGCGCCCGCCGCCTCGCCCGGCTGTTCGCCAACCCCGAACTGCCCCGGCTGGACGACTACTACCAGCCCTGGACGTACGACTACGACACCCTCACCACCGCCCCGCTCGGCGACGACGTGCCCACCGCCCCGCCGCGCTCCCTGATCGACGGCCGCCCCACCGCCGTCACCTGGGGCCCCAACTGGGACGACGACCTCGGCGGCGGCCCCGAGCACCTCGCGGGCGACCCGGTACTCGCGAAGATGAGCGAAAAGGTGCGGCTGGAGTACGAGCAGGCGTTCATGTTCTACCTGCCGCGCATCTGCGAACACTGCCTCAACCCCTCCTGCGTCGCCGTCTGCCCCTCCGGCGCGATGTACAAGCGGATCGAGGACGGCATCGTCCTGGTCGACCAGGACCGCTGCCGCGGCTGGCGCATGTGCGTCAGCGGCTGCCCGTACAAGAAGGTCTACTTCAACCACCGCAGCGGCAAGGCCGAGAAGTGCACCCTGTGCTACCCGCGCATCGAGGCCGGGGAGCCCACCGTGTGCTCGGAGACCTGCGTGGGACGGCTGCGCTACCTCGGCGTCATGCTCTACGACCCCGACAAGGTCGGCGAGGCCGCCGCCACCACGGACGAGAAGGACCTCTACGAGGCCCAGCTCGGCTGCTTCCTCGACCCCGAGGACCCCGAGGTCGCCCGCGCCGCCGCCGACTCCGGGATTCCGCACGACTGGATCGAGGCCGCCCGGCGCTCCCCGGTGCACGCGCTCATCAGCCGGTACCGGATCGCCCTGCCGCTGCATCCCGAATACCGCACCATGCCCATGGTCTGGTACGTGCCCCCGCTCTCCCCGGTCGTCGACGCGCTCACCGCCACCGGCCACGACGGCGAGGACCCCGTCAACCTCTTCGGCGCCATCGACAGCCTCCGGATCCCCCTGGGCTATCTGGCCGAACTCTTCACCGCGGGCGATCCAGGACCGGTCGAGGCCGCCCTGTGCCGGCTGGCCGCGATGCGCGGCCATATGCGCCGGATCAACCTCGGTGAGGAACGCGACCCCGCCATCGCGGCGGCCGTCGGCCTGGACCAGGACGGCATCGAGGCGATGTACCGGCTGCTCGCCCTGGCCAAGTACGAGGAGCGATATGTCATCCCCACCAGCTACACCGCCGCACCCGGTGGCCACGCCCCCACGGACTCGTGCAGCCTCGACGGCGACGGGCTGCCCGGCATGATGCCGTACGCCGACACCTTCCACGCGCCCCCGGGACCCGAACCCACCGGTGCCGGATCCGGCCTCGCCGGCCGGGTCAACCTGCTGAACTGGAACGGCCGCGGCCGACCCGCCGGGCTGTTCCCCAAGCGGGACGAGGGCACCCGGTGAACCCCGCCACCCCCGCGGTGCGCCAGGCCGCCGCCCTCCTCCTCGGCTATCCCGGGCCGGACTGGCCCGCCCGCCACGCCCTGGTACGGGACTGCCTGACCGAACTCAGCATCCCCGCCGCCGCGCCCCTGCTGCGCTTCTGCGCCACCGTCGACGGCGTCCCGCTGCTCGACCTGGCCGCCGCCTACGTACGGACCTTCGACCGCAGCCGCCGCCGCACCCTGCACCTCACCTACTACACCGACGGCGACACCCGCCGCCGCGGCTCCACCCTCGCCGCCCTCAAGGCCCGCTACCGCGCCCACGGCTGGGCGCCGCCCGAGGACGAACTCCCCGACCACCTGCCACTGATGCTGGAGTTCGCCGCCCGCTGCCCGGACCCGGGCACCCGGCTGCTGCGCGACCACCGCGCCGCCCTGGAACTGCTGCGGATGTCCCTCACCGACCACGGCAGTCCGTACGCCGATGTCCTGCGCGCCGTCTGCGACACCCTGCCCGGCCCCTCACCCGCCGACCGCGCCGCGGCCCTCGCGCTCGCCCGCGGCGGACCGCCCACCGAGACCGTGGGCCTGGCCCCCTTCGCCGCGACCGCCCCCGCCGCCACCCCCCACGCCGAAGGACCCGGCCGATGAACCACCTGCACATCGCCCTGTGGGGCGTCCTCCCCTATCTCGTCCTCACCCTCTTCACCGCCGGCGCCGCCTGGCGCTACCACTACGACAGGTTCGGCTTCACCACCCGCTCCAGCCAGCTCCACGAACACCGCCTGCTCGCCATCGGCGGGCCGCTCTTCCACTACGGGCTGCTGTTCGTGATCGCCGGCCATGTCGTGGGCCTGCTCATCCCCGAAACGCTCACCGAACGGCTGCGCGTCAGCGAATCGCTGTACCACGCCAACGCCCTGCTCGTCGGCGGCACCGCGGGTCTGGCCACCGCCACCGGACTCGGCATCCTGCTGTACCGGCGGCTGCGCGTGCCCGCCGTACGCGCCGCCACCAGCCGCGGTGACCGCGTCGTGTACCCGCTGCTCGCCACCGTCCTGCTCGCCGGGCTCACCGCCACCGCCACCGGCGCCGGCCACCACTCCTACGACTACCGGCGGGGCGTCTCGATCTGGTTCCGCAGCCTGTTCACCCTCGACCCCGACGTGCCCGCCATGTCGCACGCGCCCCTGGTCTACCGGATCCACGCCCTGCTGGCGATGGCCCTGTTCGCCCTCTGGCCGTACAGCCGCCTCGTCCACGCCTTCACCGCCCCCGTCGGCTACCTCACCAGGCCCTACGTCGTCTACCGCTCCCGCACCCCGGCCCCCAGGCGGTAGCGGGGGGCCGGGGCACCGTCGTTCGGTCAGGACGGGTTGTCCGCGTGGGTGAGGGTCGTCCAGGCGTTGAAGTAGTTGTCCGTGCCGGACGGGCGGTGGGCCTCGGTGTACTTCTGGGTGTTGGACATGCTGATGCCGAGGCGGTTGTGGAGGGCGTTGAAGCCGACCTCGGTGACCTGGTCCAGGCCCTTCTTGACGGACCCGCCGCACAGCCAGGACGGCACGGCGGTGCCGTTCTCGTAGGCGGTGTGGAAGCCCAGCGCGTAGCGCAGCCGGTCCTGGATCTTCGGGTAGAGGTCCTGGCCCTGGATGCGGCTGGTCTCCGCGATGTCGGCGATGGAGGCGATGCCCCAGCCGGTGTGCCCGAAGTCGCGGCAGGTCTCCTGGGCGAGGCCGTCGGCGAAGGTGCGCTGGCCCTGCCAGTACTTGATGATCTCGGCCTCAGTGTTGATGCTGCTGTCCGCGGGCGGCTTGGGCAGATCGCCGTCGCTGGTCAGGTATATGTACGCCGGGACGCGGTCGTGGTAGGTGCTGACCGCCTTGTCATAGGTGGAGCGGTCGTCGAGGAAGACCGCGATGCCGATGGCCGCCTCGGTCATCACCAGTTCCCAGTTGCCGTTCTTGGTGGCGGCTCCGTTGATCACCTCGGGGAGGTACACGTTCCGCAGCATGGTGGCGAACCGTCCGGCGCCCGGCCAGCCGCCGTCGTAGGTGTACTTGATGATCTCGGCGGCGCGCGGCCAGGTGGCGCCGGACCAGCCGGACTGGAGCGGGGCGTTGCTGTTGGTGTGATCGGTGATCGTGGCGGACCAGGCGTCCATGATCTCGATCGACTTCTTGGCGTACCTGCTGTCCCGGGTGAAGTACCAGGCGAGCGCGTCGGTGTAGGCCGCGATGGCGTCCTGGCGCTCCTCGGTGCACCCGTGGTTGGGGTTGGACGACGAGCCGCACTCCACGACGGCGCGCGGTTTGGGGGTGCGCGACAGCGAGGCGTAGGAGCTGTCCATCATGTCGTCGTAGGCGGCCTTCCAGGGCTGCTGACCGGCCTGCGCCTTCGAGCGGGCGTAGTCGAGTTGGGCCCGGCTCACCAGCACCCCGGGGTGGGTGAAGGCGGCCGGCGCGGCCGTGGCCCGTGGGGCCGGTCCGCCGAGCTGAAGGCTCAGCAGGCCGGCCAGCAGGGCGAGAACACTGAATAACGCGGTTCTGGTTCGTGCCATCCGATGACCTCCACTGTTCATGGATGAGAACGCAGTTCCCAAATACGGACAGGATGGCCTGGACCATAAGGAGAGCTCGTGAACATGTCAATGACGTCGTCAGAGGATGTCGTAGGTCAGATGGGTCGCGGTCGTTGTCGGGAGCACGCCCCGCTGGACCAGGGTGCGCGGCGCTCCGCCGGTGAACAGTGGCGTTCCGGCGCCCAGCAGGACGGGCGCGAGGTGCAGTGACAGGACGTCGACCAGCCCGGCCCCGATCGCCGAACCGACCGTGGCGCCGCCGCCCATGAGGACGACGTCGAGGTCCTTGCCGCTGCCCGCCGACGCCGCCTCGGCGCGCTCGCGCGCGGCGGCCACGGCGTCGGGCAGGCCGGTGGTGACGAACGTCCAGTCGAGGTCGGTGAGCCGCACCGACTCCGGCGGCGAGCTCGTCACCACGACGAACGCGGGCTTGCCGACCTCGCCGGCGCCGTAGCCGATCATGTCGTCCCAGCCGCCCGGCCCGTCGACCACGTCGAAGAGCCGGCGGCCGAGGACGACCGCCCCCGAGCGGACGGTCCCCTCGCGCAGGACCCGGCGGTCGTCGGGGTCGTCGGAGAACGCCCAGGTGTGCAGGGCCTCGCCACCCGCGCCCAGACCGCTGTCCGGGCCGGGGTCGGGGCCGGTGACGAAGCCGTCGAGGGAGACCGAGATGTCAGCGATGATTCGCGTCATGTCAGGGCAGACCCGATCCGCCGCCCGAACTCATCGCTCACGCCGCCCATGGAGCGGCCCGCGATCCTCGCATACTTGTCGGCCGACACACAAGTTAGTTGTTAGAGTATCCCCATGGTCACCACTCGCCGTACCCAGCAGGAGCGCCGCGCCCAGGCCGAGGCCGCGCTGCTCAACGCAGCCGCCGAACTGGTCGTCGAGCACGGTGTGCGCTCGCTGACGCTGGCGCGGGTCGGCGAACGGGCGGGCTACAGCCGCGGGATCGTCACCCATCACTTCGGGTCCAAGCAGGTCCTGATCGAGCGGCTGGCCCGCGCGACCCAGGCCGGCTTCGTCCCCGGGCTCGCGGACCTCCCACCCGGGCTGGACCGGTTCCTGCGACTCGTCGACGGCTACATCGGCGCCTCCGGAAGCGCCGGAACGATGAACCGGGCCTTCCTGCTGCTGTGGGCCGAAGCGGCCACCGCGTCCGAACTGGCCCCGATCTTCCGCGAGCGCGACGAGGCATTCCGCTCCGATCTGCGCACCGATGTCGCCGCCGGGATCGCCGACGGCGACGTGCGCACCGACACCGACCCCGACGACGTCGCCATCGCGGTCCTCGGACAGCTGCGCGGGATCGGACTGCAACACCTCCTCGACCCCCGCGCCGTCGACACCGCGCGGCTGCGCCACACCGTCACCGACCACTGGCGCCGGGCCTTGCGCGTCCCCTGAAGGCGCGTCCCCTCAAGGCGCGTCCCCTGAAGGCGTGCCCCCTGAAGCCCGGATCACTCCGGAACCGCTCGCGACACCACACGGTCAGGCCCTCGGGCGCACCTGGATGCCTGCCCGGTCGTAGGCGCCGTAGGTCATCGGGTCGTCGGTGACGATCAGCAGCACCCAGGAGTGCCCCCGCTCCCAGGCCAGGCACCGGTACACCGGTTCCCTCGTTCTCGGGGTGCCGGTACGCGCCCTCGGGCAGTGGATCGCCGAGGCGTGCGCGGAGCATCCCGGCCACCCGCTCGTACCGGGCCGTGAGGCCCTCGGCCGTGGCCTCGGAGTCCTCGCCGTCGCGCCAGCCGTTGCGATCGCCGTGGGGGGACGCTATCCGGTCGTGCGCGTCAGATGGTGGCCAGCAGCAGGTCTTCTCCGCTCGAGGGGCGGAGGCCGTCGGTGCGATCGGCGAAGTAGCGCTCGGCGAGCGAAGCCCCCGACACGTGCCGGACGTCCGTGAAACCGGCTTCGCGGGCCAGTTCCAGCATCTCGGACGGTTCGTAGAGGCTGATGAACGGCGTTCCGGACGCCCGCGCGCCTTCCATGCTCGCCCGGAAGCCGGGGCGGTCGGCGGCGTCGAGGAGTTCGACCGGCAGCAGGAAGGTCATGGCGAGCGTCGAGCCGGGTGCGAGCCCGGTGATCTGGCGCAGGGTGGCCGCGATGGCGTCTTGGGTGAGGTACATGCTGACGCCGGTGGAGACGATGACCGCGGGACTGCCGGTGTCGAAACCGGCGGCGGCCAGCTGCTTCAGCCAGTCCTCGCTCGCCTCGAAGTCGACCGGCACCAGGTGCGGCCAGTCGGGGACGCCATAGCCGAGTTCGTTCAGGCGATGGCGTTTCCATGCCTGTGGGCCGGGCTGGTCCACCTCGAAGACCCGTATCCGGGAGGCGGCCTCCGGCCTGCGCTGGGCGAAGGTGTCCAGACCGGCTCCCAGGATGACGTACTGGGTGACGCCTTGGTCGGCCCGATCGTCGATCAGGTCCTCGATGAAACGAGCGCGGGCCACCACGGCCGCCCGGAACCCCCTGGTGATGTCCGGGTCCATGTCGGGGCGGCGGCGCCAGTCGGGCCCGGGGGCCGCCAGCCGCAGGCCGATCTCGTCCTCGAACACATGCGGTGGTGGGTCGACCTGGACATGCATCGCCCGCCAGAGGGCGGTCCGCACCGCGGTACTGTCCGGCGCCCCGGTCCGCTCGTCCATGACGGTGTTTCCCCTTTCGTCTTTCGCCGCGGTCAGCTCTTGGCGGGAGCCTGGAGGCTCCACAGGCGTCCGTCCGGGTCGCGGACGGTCATCTCCCTGGTCCCGTAATGGGTGTCCGCGAACGGCGTGACCACCTCGACGGCGGGGTCGGGGCGGAACCCGTCCGCGTCCGCCACCTTCAGCACGATCCGTGTCTGGGGCTCTTGGTCCTCGGGGACCTCGGAGATGAAGACGTACGGCCCGTCACCGTTGCGGAGCTGACCGGAGTTGTGGTCGGTCGCGAACTCCAGCTCGTACCCGAGCGCCTGGAAGAACCTCGCCGACGTGCCCCAGTTGTGGGTCGTCAGGAACACGGCCTCGATTCCTTCGGTCGCCATGTCAGCTCTCCTTCTCGATCGATCGCTGTTCGTCCCCATGGGCGTCGTCGAGGTAGGCGCGCAGCGCGTCGGCGACCAGCGCCGACAAGGACATGCCCGACTCGATGGCGTGGTACTTGACCTGCTTGATCAGCTCGATCGGCAGGTACACGTTGAACTGCTTGACTTCCCTGTCACCCACGAGTGCGATGCTAGCATCCTAGCAAGCTAGGAGACGAGAGGCGCGGCCATGGCGAACCACCCAGAGTCGACCCCTACTCCAGCCCCCGCTTCCCCGGCGCCCAGAACGGCTTGGTGAGCACCGCGCGCCGGTCCCAGCCCGCCTCCCGGACGAGCACCTGCCGCACCCGCTGCACGGTCCGGGCCTCCCCGGCGACGTAGGCGATCCCGCCCGGCTCGGGGGCGAGGCGCCGCACCGCGTCCGGGAGTGAAGTGCCGCCCCTGAGCAGCCAGTCGAGGCGGTCCGAGTGGGCCAGCGGCAGCCGGTCCGCGGCCGTCTCCGTCTCCACGCAGCCGGAGACGCGCGCCCCGGGCGGCAGTGCGGCCAGCATCGCGCCGAAGGCGACGGACGCCGTCTCCTCCCCGACGAAGACATGATGGGCGGCCTCGGGCCGGAGCGTGAACGACCCCTCGGGTTTGCCCAGCCGCACCCGCTCACCGACCTCGACGCCACTGCCCCAGCGCGCCCCCGGCCCCGCTCCGGCGTGGTCCAGCACGCACAACTCGACGGCCCCGGATGGGTCGTAGCGCCACACGGAGTAGGTACGGCGGGTCAGCCCGGAGCCGACCAGGACGCGCACCTGCTGTCCGGGGCGGACGTCGAGCCCGGCGAGGGCGTCGCCCTCGACGCGCAGCCGGCGCATACGGGCGGCGATCGGTTCGGCCTCGGTGACGGTGCCGCGGAGCATCAGCAGATCCAGGACCGGGTCCAGCAGCGCAGGCATGGGAGGGTGCTCCTCGGAGAAATCGGGGGCGTGCGGGGGGAGTTGGGCGGCCACGACCGACCAGAACGCGATAGTACGCGTTTCCGATTGAATGCGATAGTGCGCGACTTCACGGTGTCGCGGTGGTGCGGTGTCGCGATGTCCCCTGCCGGTCGCCGAGGGCGTTAGCCGGGTGTTATCGGGCGTTAGCGGAGCGGCAGCCTCCCGCCAGAGCCCCTCGGCAGGGTGAGCGACGTACCGAGGAGACAACGACGCCGATCGCCCCGGGGGAACCCGAAATGAGCTCGCACACCATCCGCACCATCCGCACCGTCCGTCGCCACACCGTCCGTCGCCGCACCCTGCGCATCGCCGCCGCGGCTCTCACCGCGGCCGCCGGTCTGACCCTGACCGCCTGCTCCGGCTCGGACGCCTCCGGTACGAAGGTCTCGGGCAGAGCGGATTCGGTTGTGACCGCCGAGAGCCCCGAGGCCACGGACCCCGAGGGCACGGGCCCGTCCACCGAGGTGCGGGGCTCCGAGCCGCAGGCCGACTCCGGCGCCCAGGCGGGAGCCGCGGGCAAGCGGGCCGACGGCTCGCGGCCCGCCCGGGGCGACCGAGCGGGCTCTGGTGTCGAGCGCTGTCACACCTCCGGCCTGAAGGCGGCGTTCGCCACCGGCGACGACGCGGCCCCGGACCCGTACGCGAGCGGTTCGACCACCACCAGCGTCGTGCTGACCAACACCGGCGGCCGCACCTGCGAGATCGGCGGCTTCCCGGGCGTGGGCCTCAGGCCCGGGAACGGCGGTCAGGTCTGGTCGCCGGCCCGCTCGGCGGCCAAGTACGGCTCGATCACCCTGGGCCCCGGCGACAGCACCGACTTCACGATCAACCTCGCCATGGCCAACGAGAACGAGGAGGGTACCTGGATGCCCGCCTCCGTGACCGTCACCCCGCCGAACGAGACCCGCTCACTGACCCTGAAGTGGCCCTGGGGCCCGCTCGTCGACCAGAGCGGCGCCACCCACCCGGCCACCTTCGTCAACCCCATCGGCTGACCGCCCTCCCCCTGAGCGGCCGTTCCGAGGCCGGGCGCCCGAAGACGCCCCCGCCCGGAACGCCCGACTACACCGGCTTCCCCGCGCCGTTCGCCTCGTTCCCTCCGGACAGCAGGGTGTCCAGCATGTACTGGCGCGAGCGTTCGATGCCCTCGAGGACGACCTTCCTGATCTCGTCCTCCGAACCCCTCCTGATCGTCTCGACCAGACGTCCGTGGTTGACGCTTGTGTAAGGGGGGCGGCCGAGTTCGCCCCGGAGGTTGAGGAAGCGTTCGATCTCCTCGTGCAGGGTGTTGATCATCGGGATCATCAGCGCCACGCGCGCGACTTCGGCGATCGCCACATGCAGCAGCCGGTTCGCCTCGTTCAAGTCGGGGCGTGAGGCGTTCGGCGCCACGGTCGCCGCGCTCAGCGCGTCCAGGCGGTCCAGGTCCTCGTCGCCGGCTCGCTGTGAGGCGAGCACGGCCGCTTCCGGTTCGAGGAGCCGTCGCAGGCGGTAGGTGTCCTGGAGGTCGCCGAGGTCCGTCGGCTTGACGAAGGTGCCGCGCCGCGGGACGACGACGACGAGACCTTCCCTGCGCAGCGCGTTGATGGCCTCGCGCACCGGGGTCTTGCTCATGCCGTAGCGCTCGGCGAGCCACGCCTCGATGATGACGTCGCCGGGGCGGAGGCGGCATCGGATGATGTCGCGTTTGAGGGACGCGTACGCCTGCTGCGCCATCGACGATCCCGAACTCACGGCACGGCTCCTCTTCAAGCACTGTGTGGCGGCCCTCGCCAATCGGCGACCACCTGCGCGAAGACCTGTTGACATCCGCCTTTCGCAGCGTATCATCCCTGTGAAATATCACAGGGATTGCACGACGCTCGGCAGGACCGACTCGTGCTGAACGGAAGCGGAACCCTCCCCGCGAGCCCCCAGAGCCGCGTTCACCGCCGACCCGATAAGGCCCCAGATGACGCAACTTCGAAGCAGCAGTCCGACCGTGGATGGCTCCATGAACCGGTTGTTCCGGGCGCTCAGCGCCTTGGAACGGGCGGGAAACAGGCTCCCCCATCCGTTCTGGCTCTTCTGGATCTTCGTGGCGCTGCTCGGTGTGCTCAGCGCCGTGCTGGCCGGGGTGGGCGTGTCCGTCACACTGCCGTCGACGGGTGACTCCGTCGCGGTCAAGAGCCTGCTCTCGCTTCAGGGAGCCAAGTTCGCGGCGGAGTCCGCACTGGACAACTTCGCCGGGTTCGCGCCGCTGTCGGTCGTGGTCGTCGTGCTTCTCGGCGTCAGCGTCACCGAGAAGAGCGGCCTGCTCACCGCGCTTCTTCGCGTCACCATCGGCCGGCTGCCCGTTCGGTGGCTGACCTTCTCCATCGCGTTCGGCTCCATGATCGCGCACGTCATGAGCGACTCGGCCTACATCGTGATGATCCCGCTGGGAGCGCTGGCCTTCCGAACCGTGGGCCGCAGCCCGGTGCTCGGTCTGATGGTCGCCTACGCGTCGACGGCCATCGGCTTCAACGCCAGCCCGCTGGTGACACCGGCCGACGCGGTCAGATCGTCCCTGGCGGCCGAGGCCGCGCACACCGTCGACCCGGGCTATGTCATCACTCCGGTGGCCACCTACTTCTTCACCGCGGTCTCATCGGTGTTCCTCGCCGCCGTCATCGCCCTCACGGTCGACCGTGTCCTGGCCCGACGGCCCGAGTTCGAACCGACGCCCGAGGACGACGAGGCGGCCGACAGGCTCTTCAACACCACCGCCCACGGCGAGGTACCGCAGCACGGCGGGCCGGCCGCCGAGGGCCCCTCCTCATTCACATTGAGCGCCGTCGAGAAGCGCGCCATGAGGCTGACCGGCGCGGTGCTCCTGCTCTACGTCCTGGCGGTGTCCGCGCTGCTGCTGCCGGGATCCCCGTTCCGCGGCGAGGGCGGCAGTGTCGTCCAGTCCGTGGTCGTGGTGAACATCGCCGTGTTCATCTCGCTGCTGTTCGCGATCCTCGGC
Organism: Streptomyces javensis; assembly: GCF_039525925.1. Classification (NCBI taxonomy): domain Bacteria; kingdom Bacillati; phylum Actinomycetota; class Actinomycetes; order Kitasatosporales; family Streptomycetaceae; genus Streptomyces; species Streptomyces javensis. The sequence goes on from NZ_BAAAIF010000014.1 coordinate 75,455, forward strand.
ATCGTCTACGGCAGGCAGGTGGGCACGATCCCCTCGCTGTCGGCCGTCCCGTCCGCCATGGCCGACGGGGTGAGGTCCTTCGTCCCGGTGATCGTGCTGTTCTTCGTGGTCGCGCAGTTCCTCGCATACTTCACCTGGACCGGCATCAGCAATGTGATCACCGTCGAGGGCGCCCGGCTTCTGAAGTCCCTGGACGCGCCCCACCTCATCATCCTGCTCGTGATCATCCTGGCCATCAGCGGACTGAACATCATCATCAGCAGCGGTTCGGCGATGTGGTCCATCCTCGCCCCCGTCGTGGTCCCCCTGGCGATGTACATCGGGCTCTCCCCGCAGGCGGCGATGGTCTCCTTCATGATCGGGGACTCGGTCACCAACACCACGCCCATGAACGCCTACTTCGTGCTGGCCCTGGGATTCCTCCAGCAGTTCCGGAAGGGCGCGGGCATCGGGACCATGCTGTCCTTCACGGTTCCCGTGGCCCTCGCCGTACTCGTCTCGTGGTCGTCCTTCTTCGCCCTCTGGTACGCCCTGGGAATCCCGCTCGGACCGGGGGTGCCCGTCAGATGACGCCACCACCGCCACTTCACCACCTCACACGGCTCGGCGAAGCCGAGGCCACTCCCCACCACATCGACACGGAAGAGTCACTCACCATGGGCAGCATCGCCATCATCGGCGCGGGCAACGTCGGCCAGGCCATCGCCGGCCACATGTCCTTCAAGGGACACGACGTACGGATCTTCGACAGGTGGGGCCGCGACCTCGAACCGATCCGGGCCAACGACGGCATCGACATGACCGGAGACGTCGAGGGCCACGGCACACCCTCGGTGCTGACCTCCGACCTCGGACAAGCCGTCGGCGGCGCCGAGGTGGTCATCGTCGCCGCGCCCGCGTTCGCGCACGCCTATCTGTCCCAGGAACTCGCCCCCGTCCTCGAGCCGGACCAGCTCGTCCTGTTCCAGCCGGGCGTGCTCGGCAGCGGCGTCGAGCTGGCGCGCATGTTCGCGCTCGCCGGCCGGCGGCCCTGCCTCATCGCGGAGACGCCGACCAGCCTGTACACCTGCCGGCTGCGCCGCCCCGCGCACGTCTACATCGGGGCGATCAAGCACGCGGTCCCGCTGGCCGCCGTACCGAGTGCGGACACGCCCCGGGCTCTTGACATCCTGCGGACGTACTTCGGCGACCGGTATGTGCCGGGCGAGGACACGCTGACCGTCGGGCTCAACAACTGCAACCCCATCTACCACGTTCCGCCGGCGGTCCTGAACTTCAAGACGGTCGAAGACGCCGACTGCCATCCGCTGCACAGCCTGGTGACACCGCGCATCGCCGAGGTCATCGACGCCCTGGACCGCGAACGGCTCGCCCTGGCGGACGCCCTCGGAGTGAAGGCGGCCAGCTTCTGGGACTTCCTCAGCACCGCGTACGAGGTGACCGAGGGCAGCTTCGTCGAACGCATCGTGCAGGGCTACGGGCGGCAGGGATTCCCCGAACCCGACTCGGTCAAGCACCGGTACTTCACCGAGGACATCCCCTTCGGGCTGGTCACCTGGAGTTCGCTGGCCGCGCAGATCGGACTCCCGCTGCCGCTGACCGACTCGTTCGTCGCCCTGGGCACGGCCCTGTGCGGACAGGACTTCGTGGCCGGCGGCCGCACGGCCCGGACGCTGGGCCTGCTCGGCTCCGACGTCGACGGCATCCGCGCCGCGTTCGTCGACGGCGCGGTGTAGAGCCACCCGCTGCCCCAGGCTGCCCCGGAAGGCGTCGCGCCTTCCGGGGCAGCGGCCGGACGTGCCGGGCGCCGCGCTCAGTCGCGCGACGCGGAGGACCGGTTCGCGGCGCCGTTGATCACGAACTGCGAGCCGGGCTCCTTCACCACATCGCCCTGGGCCGAATTGGTGATCCGCACATTCGTCAGCGTGGCGTCGCCGCGCGCCCCGCCCATCGCGAGGATCCCCGATCCGTTGTTGGACTTGTCGATGGTGACGTTATCGATCCGGACGCCGGGCATCGCGCCGCCGCCCGTCTTGAACTGGATGCCGTCGTAGGTGGAGTCATGGATATCGGTGTCGCGGATCGTGACCCCCGGGATGTCCTGCCCCTGGGCGAACAGGGTGATCGCGCCGAACTCCTGCGCCTCGCCCCAGAACGCGCCACCCGTGCGGTACAGGCCGTTGTCGGCGATGAGCGTCCCGCCCGAGAAGGGCAGCGGGTCGTGATCCGTGGCCAGCATGATCCCCGGGTAGTTCATGGTGTCGGAGATCAGGTTGTTCTCGATCGTGTTGCCGTAGCCGCCGTAGACCGCGATGCCGTTGGCCCGCCAGGGCAGTTGGACGGTGTTGTTGCGGAAGTGGTTGTCGTGGCCGATGTCCGTCGAGGTGTCCTTCACATACTTGTTGGCCCAGACGGCGAGTGAGTCGTCACCGGTGTTGCGGAAGGAGGAGTTGTACACGGTCGAATTGCGGGTGCCGTTGGTGAAGTTGACGCCGTCGGCATACGTGTCGCGGATCCGTACGCCGCTGAATTCGAGGCCGTCACCGGGCCCCCACAGCGCGGGGATGTTGGAGTAGTCGCGGCCGACCCAGGCGCCGACGTTGGCGTGCTCGATCCACACATTGGTGATTTTGGTGTTCTTGCCGAAGCGGCCATTGAGCCCGACCCCGCCCTCGGCACCGCCGTCGCCGCCGCGGATGGTGCCGGAGCCGAAGATGGCGATGTCGGAGATCTTGGTGTTGTCGTCGATGTCGAAGCCGAAGTTGCCCTCGTGGGGGTGGTTGATCCCGCCCGCTTCCTGGGGCGGGATCAGCGAGTAGAGCTGGGAGTGCCACATCCCGGCACCGCGGATGGTGACGTCCCGGATACCCATCTGGTTGTACTGGCCCTGGTTCTGCGGGTCGTCGGTCAGGATCTTCTTCTCCTGGCGCCACTGGCCCGCGGGGATCCACACGCAGGGGATCGCGCCCTCCTGGTCCGCGGTGACGGCGCGCTGGATGGCGTCCGCGTCGTCGATGCCGTCGTTGGGCACGGCCCCGTAGTCGGTGATGGAGACGCACTCGGCGGGCTTGGCGGCCGGTGCCGCGACCTGCTCCAGATCGACCAGGTCGATGATGTAGAAGGCGGCGTCATCACCGGAATCCCGCTGGAGCCGGAACGTCGTACCCGGCGGGTAGGTGTCGGTGAGCAGGGCGTGGGACTCGTCGAACAGCCGCCGGGCGTCGCCGCCGGGCCGGTTGGTCAGGCCCTCCGGGTCGTCGGTCGTGCCGTAGAGCCAGCTGTGCTTGGAGGACAGGGTGAGTTTGCGGACGAACGTGCCGTCCGCGTAGAGGCTGATGGTCGCCTCCCTGCCGCCGCCGCCCGCCGCGTCCGGGATCGAGTTGCGGACGACGATCGAGTTGGACGGCGTGGTGGAGGTGAACTCCACGTACTGACCGCTGGTGTCGAGCCGGACCGATGCGCGCCCGGAGGACTCGGTGGCGAAGTTGGTGTGCCCGAAGGTGCGCTTGGCGTCCGTCTTCAGCAGGGTGCCGTCGTACCGCCCGTCCTCCGCCTCGTACTCGGTGTACGGCACGGCGGCGCCGCGTCCGACGACGAGGGAGCGGGCGAAGGTGTTGTTGTCCTCGTTGGTCTCGGCGACGGTGTCGGTGGCGTCGGCCGTCGCGGTGAGCGTCGCTCCCCCGCTGGTGGCGGTCCAGTCGCCGCCGATGGCCACGGTGGCCGCGCCACCGGCCGGGATGGCGCCCGCCGTGCCGTTCAGTGTGGTCCCGCCGACGGTGAGCCGGGTGACCGATCCGGCGGGCACCGCGCTCGTGCCCCTGTTGTGCACCGCGACGGTGAAGGTGACCTTGGCACCGGCGGCCGGGCTGGCGGGGTTGGTGGTGATGCCGGTGACCTCCAGGTCCGGTCCGGGGGCCTGGCCGATGACCAGCTTCGAGGCGGCGTTGCGGCTGTTGTTGGTGTTGTCGAGCTCAGGGACCGTGTCGGCCGGGTCGACGACGGCGGAGACGGTGTAGCTGCCCATGGGCCGCTTACCGACCTTGACCGGCACCTTCAGCGACGCGCCCGGCGCGAGCGCCCCGACGGCTCCGCTGCCGGCGACCGTGCCCTCGAGGCTGACGTTCACCGTGGTCGCGGGCGCGGCGGCCGTCCCGGCGTTGCGGACCGTCGCCTCGACGGTGACCGCGTCCGCCTCGGAGGGCGACTCGGGCGACCAGGCGAGTTCGGTGACGGTCAGGTCGGGGGCGGGCGCGGCCGTGCCGACGACCTCGAACTCGGCGACCTGCCCTCCACCGGCGCCGGTGTTGCCGGAGAAGGCCAGGCGTACGTCCGCGTACCGTCCCGTGACCGGGATGGTCACCGTGTTCTTGTTCTGCGACGGGCTGAAGGCGTAGTCGGCCCGGGCCTTCAGCGAGGTGAAACCGGACTCTCCGGCCGCCCGCCCCAGCACCTGGATGCTCTGCGACCGGGTGGACCAGACGGGATCGGGGTTCAGCTTGACGACGACGCCGGTCAGATCGGCGTCGGCGCCGAGCTTCGCGGTCAGCGTCGAGGACTGGCCGCTCGCCTCCCAGTAGGTGGAGGTGCTGCCGTCGTTGGCGTTGCTCGCGATGTAGTCCTGGGTGGTCGAGGACGCCTCGATCGGCTTGCGCAGGGCCAGGTTGGTGCCCGCGGGCGGGTCCCCCGGGTCCTCCCCGCCGGCCTCCCCGCGCACCTCCACCTCGGAGAGCTGGGCGGCGTTCCAGCCGGTGTTGCCGGTCACCTGTACGCGCACATACCGCGCCTCGGCCGTGACGTCGAGCGCCACGGTGTTGCCGGACGACGGCGAGAAGTCCTTGCGCACATCCGGAACCACGGTGGTGAAGTCCTGGCCGTCAGTGCTGGCCAGGACCTTCACCGCCTCGGTGCGGGGCTCCCACGACGCGGGGAGCTTCAGTGCCACCGCGTCGATGTCCGCCGTGGTCCCGAGGTCGACCTGCACCCACTGGGGGAACGAGCCGGCGGGGCCCTCCCAGTAGGAGGCCTGGCTGCCGTCGGTGACATTGCTCGCCGGGTAGGAGCCGTGCGCCCCACTGGCCGTCACCGGCCTGCCCAGCGCCAGGTTCGCTCCCTGCGCGGCCCGGGCTCCCTCCGCGGCATGGGCTCCCTCCGCGGCATGGGCTGTCACCGGCAGCAGCCCGACCGTGAGCAGACCTGCCGTCACAAGCCCGGTGCATAACCGTCGACCGCGGTGTCTTCTTCTCATGAGGCCCTCTCGATCGCCTGGTGGACGATGACGGTGTTCAGCGGGCCCAGACGATGCCGCGGTGGTGCCGAGCCAGCCGCAGTGCAAGAGTTGAGTGATTTCGTCTATCTTTTGCAGCGTTGCTTTGACAGATTTCTACCGCTCATCGACTTTGTCAACGACCTGGCACACGGTCAGGGCAGTACGACCAGTTCACGGCTGGTGCGGTTGAGCCGCTCACCGCCGTCGTCGGTGCAGATGACGATGTCCTCGATGCGGGCTCCGAACCGGTCGGGAAGGTAGATGCCCGGCTCGACGGAGAAGGCCATGCCGGGCTCCAGCGGCAGGGCCGAGCCCGCCACGATGTAGGGCTCCTCATGCGTCTCCAGCCCGATGCCATGACCGGTGCGGTGGATGAAGTGCGGCCCGAAGCCCGCGTCCGCGATGACATCACGGCCGATCGCGTCCAGCTGCTCGGCGGTGATACCGGGCCGCACCGCATCGGTCTGGGCACGCTGGGCGGTCAACAGCACCTCGTACAGCCGTCGGTACTCCGCCGGCGGCTCGCCGACGACGTAATCGCGGGTGGAGTCGGAGCAGTAGCCGTCTTCGGTGGTCCCCCCGATGTCGACCACCACGGGGTCACCGGGCTGGATCACCCGGTCCGACAGCTCATGGTGGGGACTGGCGCTGTGGGGTCCGGAGCCGACGATGACGAAGTCCACCCGCACATGGCCCTCGGTCACGATGGCCTCCGCGATGTCCCGGCCGACCTCCCGTTCGGTGCGCCCCACGCGCAGCCACTCGCCCATGCGGGCGTGCACCCGGTCAATGGCCGCCCCCGCCCGGCGCAGCGCCTCGGCCTCGGCCTCACTCTTGCGGATCCGCAGCCCGCCGAGCACCTCTCCGGCGAGTGCCTGGTCGGTGTCGGGCAGCGCGGCGCGGAAGGCGACGACCTTCTCGGCCCACATGTGGTTGTCGACCCCGACCCGCGCCACACCGGCGGGCAGCCTGGCCGCGACGAGGGCATACGGATCCTCGGTCTCGGCCCATCCGGTGATCTCGATGCCGAGGTTCCCGGCCGGGGACGCGAGCGCGGCGGGCCGCTCCAACTCGGGCACCAGAAGAAAGGGCTCGCCGTCCACGGGGAGCACAAGACAGGTGAGCCGCTCCAGGGGAAGCGCGTGATAACCCGTCAGATAGCGCAGATCGGCACCGGGACTGAGCAGCAGCGCGCCCAGCCCCGCGTCGGCGGCGGCCGCCCGGGCGCGCTCCAGGCGGTCGGCGGGGTAGAGATCGGTGAGGGTCACAGGGAGTTCTCCATCCTGGTGTCGGGCCAGCCTGAGGCAGCGGACCAGCCCATCCTCGACCGGCCAGGGTCCTCCGGCGACATCATTTTCGCCCGCAGTCGGCCCTGGGGCTCCTCACGAGCCGCTCCTACCGCACCCGAGCCGCTGACCAGCGCAAATGAAGAAATCCAGCTGGAGCACTAACAGCTAAAGAACTGATTGGCGTACGCAAGCACTCGGTCTCGGCCACATTGATTCTCCGAAAGATGGTCGAAATCCCGTACGTATCACGTTCAAACACCTCCATCATGTTAAATCAGAACCGACATTGCGGACATCAGTGCCATAGCTGGCCAGGCGTGGCTAACACGAGGCCTTGTCGAGCGACAAGACCGCAATCGCCCCCTGGCATCACGTAATTCACTAGTCATGAACACAATCGGTTTAGGCCGAAACTGAAACCCTAAGATCGTTGACCCCCGGAAAGGAGCGCAGTTACCTTAATTAGCGAACCCGATCAGCAAGGAAAACCCTCCTCAGGGTCGCGCATTTGCGGGAATGGCCATCAACAATGGGTGGCCAGGGTCGAATTTCGCTGGACTCGCCGCTCCGATATACCGCAGCAAGCGGACGTATGTCGTCGATTTCATCGCGCCGTCGTGGCGTTTCAGGGCCCCGGCTGAGCCAATGCAACATCGCCGGCAGTCGGGACGGGAGATGAGGGTGATGCACGTGGTGGATTCTGTCTTTGTCATGCCGGGAACGGTTGCCGCTCCGCGCGGAGGGATTCTGCGCGACTTGCACAACCGTTACGAGGCCGTACGTGAAACGCTGTCCCGAATCGACAAGGCCGCCCAGGAAATGGGGCTGCCCAACATCAGTGCCCGGCTTGTCGAACCGAACGAGATGAGCGACCGGCGCGGCCCCGAAGTGCAATATCTGGAGATCTTCGCGGTCAGCATCGCGACGCACCATATGCTGATCGCCGAGGGCGCCAAGCCCATCGCGATCGTCGGGCAGAGCATCGGAGAGCTGTGGGCTCTGGCCGCGGCGGGGCATCTGTCCGTGGAGGACGCCGCGCGGCTGGCCGTGGCCCGGTCCCAGGTACTGACCCGGCAGAGCTGGGGCGGCAAGATGCTCGCGGTCGGAGTGGACGGCCGCCGGGCGGAGTCGCTCGCCGAGCTGATCAACCATCCGCACCTGGTCCTGGCCTGCGAGAACGCCCCTCGGCAGAGCGTCATCAGCGGCCCCGAAGCGTTGATCGAGCATGTGGAGCGGGTGGCCGACGCGCTCGGCTGGCCAAGTCTCCAACTCGACGTCCCGCATCCGACCCACACTCCGGCGATGGCACAGGCCGCGCGAGACCTGCGGGAGTCCGCGCCACGGGTTCCGTACGGTGCCGGGCGCTGGCGGGTGTGTTCCCCGTGGCTGGGGCGGGACGTCGGCGACGACGACCCGGTCGAACTGGTCGCCGGCGCGCTCACCTCCCGGGTCCGGATGCTGCACACCATCCGTGAGCTGCACGCGGCCGGCGCCGACGCCTTCGTCGAGTGCGGGGAGTGGCCCGTCGTCACCAAGTTCGTGGAGGCGTCGATCCCTGGGGTGCGGTGTCTCGTTCCGCTGAGCGAGAGCGACCCGGTCGAGGCCGTCCGGGCGCTGGTCGCCGACTCCACCGGCGGTGGCCCGTTCCGCTCGCGCCTGTCGGCACCGTCGGGCAACGGACATGGTCCCGTCGTACGGGTGAGTGAACCCACTCCGGCCGGATCGGTTGCGACGCTCCCCGCCCCTGTGTCCTATGTGGCCCCCGTTCCGGCCCCGGCCCCCGTGGCCGTGTCTGCTCCTGCGGCCCCGGCCCCGGCCCCGGCTCCGGTCCCGGCCCCGGCTCCGGCTCCGGCGGCTCCGGCTCCCCCGGTCGCCCCGGTCGCGGTCGCACCGGCCGCGGTCGCCCCGGCCGTCGTCGCCCCTGTCACCTCGCCGTCCTCTGCCGGATTGGACTACGAAACGGTGCTGGCGGAGTTGCGGACTCTCTACGGCGACTTCCTGGGCTACCCGCCCGATCTGCTCGGTGAGGACGACGGTCTGGAGGCCGAGCTGGGTGTGGAGTCGCTCAAGCAGGTCGCCCTGCTCGGGATGGTGTCCGACCGGTACGACCTGCCCGATCTGCGGGCGAATTCCTCGCTGCTGACCGTCGGCACGCTGCGCCGGATCGCGGAGGCCGTCGTACAGGCTCGATCGGGGGCTGCCGCACGATGACCTCCACAGAGAATCTGCGGGGTCGGATCGCCCTGGTGACGGGGGCCGCGAAGAGCCTCGGCGCGGACATCGTTCGCCGCTTGGCGGGGAGCGGTGCCCACGTGATCGTCAACTACTTCCACTCGGTCGAACAGGCGGAGCGGCTGCGGGCGGAGCTGGAGCAGGCCGGGCACAGCTGCGAGTTCATCCGCGCCTCAGTGGCCAAGACCAGCGAGATCGACCGGATGTTCGACCTGATCCAGGAGCGGCACGGCGGCCTGGACATTCTGATCAACAACGCCGCGGGCGGGGCCTTCCTGCCGCTGTTCGACATCGATGACACGTACTGGCAGCGGGCGTGGTCCACCAACGTGATGGCGGCCTACCACTGTTCGCGCCGGGCGGCCGAGCTGATGGCGGGACGAGACGGGGCGAGCATCCTCTGTCTCTCCAGCGTCGGGGCGCACCAGCCGGTTCAGGGTTACGGCCCCGGCGGTGTCACCAAGGCGGCCCTGGAGTCGCTGGTCCGCTATCTGGCGCTCGAGCTGGTCGGCCAGGGCATCCGGGTCAACACGGTGCTGCTGGGCTCCGTCGCCAGCGAGATCGTCGTCAACCTGGACGGCCCGGCGGCGACGCCCGGTGGTCCGGCCGAGGCCAGCGAGCTGATGAGCCGTACCGTCTCGACGCCGGAGGCGGCCAAGTTGATCGTCCACCTCCTGCACGAGGACGCCGGCTTCATCACCGGGCAGACCATCGTCGCGGACGGCGGCATCAGCATCGGCGGGATGCAGGGCCTGCGGCTGCACAGCAGGCTGGCGGACCAGGTGAGCAGGCCCGCCAGGCGCCAACCGGTGTCGGCGGCGGCAGTGACGACGGCGGCGGTGACGAGGGCGCCGGCCGAGACGAGCCGACCCGCACCCGCCCCCGAACAACCGGCGGCCGCCCACCCGGCACCCGCACCGGCTCCGACCCCCGCACCGGTGGCCACCCCGGCTCCGGTGCAAGCACCGGCACCCGACCAACCACCCCAGACAGACCCCGAAGCCGTCGCCGTGGTCGGCCTCGGTCTGGTCCTGCCCGGCGCGAACAACGCGGCGGAGTTCTGGGACCGGTTACGGGAGGGCGCCCTGATCTCCAGCGAGCCGTCCGCCTTCGACCTGGAGCACTTCTGGGCGCCCACCCGGGAGGAGACCGACGCCTTCTACGTTCGGGAGGCCGCGTACGTCCAGGGCTTCGTCCCCGACCCCGCCTCGATCGCCGAACCGGACGGGAACGTCGGCCGCCCCGGATGGCCGCGTACCACTCGCTGGCTGCGGCACTGCGCCGTTCAGGCCCTGGCAGGGGTGCACCGGCGCCCGACCGACCGGTGGCTCGCCACGACCACCGGCATCCACGACCAGACGGGGCTCGGCCCCCAGGGCGTCGTGCTGGGGGACGAGTACCGGCGCATGGTGCGCGAGGCGATCCCCGCCGACCAGGACGGCGACTGGCTGGCCGAGCTGGCCGACCACGCGATCAGCGCGTACTACGGCGGCGACGGCGGGGACCCGAAGGCCTACCTGCCCGCGTCCGTCTCCCGCGACGCGCTGCGCGGACTGATCCCCGACGACTCCCAGCACCTGACCCTCGACGCGGCCTGTGCCAGCGGACTGTTCGCGCTGGACGCGGCGGTCAAGGCGCTGCGCGAGGGGTCCTGCGATGTGGCGCTGGCCGGTGGCACCTCGGTGATCGAGCCGATCGGGTTCACCCTCTTCTGCCGGGCCCAGGGCATCTCGATGAGCGGCAGGATACGCCCCTTCGACAAGGCGGCCGACGGAACCCTCATCGGTGAGGGCTCCATCATGCTCACCCTGAAGTCGTACGCGCGGGCCGTGGCGGACGGGGACCGGGTGCTCGGTGTCATCCGGGGCACCGGTCTCGCCGCCGACGGCCGGGGCAAGGGCATTCACGCTCCGGCCACCCGCGGGCAGGAGCTGGCGATCGCCCGGGCCTGGGCCGACGCGGGCATCGAGGCCGACGACGTGGACTGGGTGGTGGCGCACGGCACCGGCACACCGGTGGGCGACGAGATCGAACTGCGCTCGCTGCTCTCCCGGTTGGGGCCGCGGAAGCGGGCGTGCCTGCTGACCTCGAACAAGCAGGTCTTCGGGCACACCGGCGTGCTGGCGGGGCTGGTCTCGGTCGCGCACGCGCTGGTGGCCCTCGAACGCGGGGCGGTCCCCGGTCAGCCCGTGGTCACCGATCCGCACCCGCTGCTGGAGGACGGCACACGGCTGACCGTACCGGTCAGGGACGCGCCCTGGCCGTCGGAGGACGCACGGCCGCGCGTGGTCGGGGTCTCGTCGTTCGGCCTCGGAGGGGCGGACGCGCATGTGGTCCTGTCCGACCGCGTGCCGCGGGCCGCGCCCGCGCGGCGGCGGGGCGGTGCGGCTCCCGCGGACACGGAGCGACTGGTCGTCGTGGGCTGGAACACCCATCTGCCCGGCCTGGACACCGCCCAGGTGCCCGCCTGGCTGAGTGGTGACGGCCCGCTGCCGGAGGCCGGTTTCGGTATGCCGTACCCCCTGCCGTCCCCGCGTGAGGTGCGCATCCCGCCGCTGACGATGCGGCATATGGACCCCGCGCACCTGATGATGCTCCAGGCCCTCGGCCCGCTGCTGGACCGGCTCGGCGAGCCGGGCGTCAGCCTGCGGCCCACCACGGCGGTGGTCGTGGGAGCGACGCTGCCGACCACGCACAACACCCGGGCCGCGCTGCGGGTGCACGCCGGCGAGTGCGCCACCACCTTCGACATCCTGCCCGACCCGGTGCGGGCGCAGACGCTCAAGGAGTACCTGGCGAAGGGGATGGCGGAGGCCAAGGGGGTGATCCCCGGCGATCTGAACGAGGACGACTTCACCGGGGCGGTCTCCTGCATCCTGTCGGGCCGGGCCGCCAACTACTACGACTTCCGGGGTATGGGCACCAGCGTCTACGCCCACCGGGACTCCGCGCACACCGCTCTCGACCTGGCGCTGCGCCAACTCCGGCACCGCGCCTGCGACCTCGCCCTCGTCGGCGCGGTGTGCCAGCGGCCCATCAGCGGCTGGGACCGCCACCTCGACGAGCTGGTACCGGAGGGCCGGTCCATCGCGGAAGGTGCCGCCGTCCTCGCGGTCACCCGGCTGTCCACCGCGCTGGAGCACGACCTGCCCGTCCTGGGTTCGCTCTCCACCGCGGTCGAGGCCACCGATCCGCGGCGCCCGGACACGCCCGGGCACGCCCTTCCCGTACTGGCCGACGCCGGACACACCTATCTGTCGCTGGACGCGCTGCTGGCGGTCCTCAAGGCGGTCTCCACCGGTGCGGACACCGTCGTGACGCCCGCCGCCCCCGGATCACCACTGATCCGGTTCACCCCGCCGGGGGGTACGGCACGACCCGAACCGGACCGGGCCGCACACACCGAGCCGGACCGTACGGCACACACCGAGCCGGAACCCACCGCGCCAGACCCGGCCGGCCCGGACCACGCCGAGGACTTCACCGGCCGCCGCCAGACCCTCCGGTTCGTCCCGATGACCCCGCCGCTGAACGGCTCGGCCACCCGGTCGATCCCGCCGGGCACCATCGTCATCACCGACGCCCCGGATCTCGCCGCGGCCGCCACCGGCCCGGACACCGCCGTCTGGTCACCGCGACCGGGCCTCGCAGCCGCCACCCACGTCCCGCCCGAGGGGGCGCCCGGCGCCCTGGCCGAGCTGCCGTTCATCCCACGCCATATCCGGGTCCTGTCCCGGCTGCCGGTCCAGCACGACGGGAGCGGCGAAGGGAGCGACGACACCGAGGCCACCCGGCTGGAGGACCTCCAGGACCTCACGTTCACCACCCTCCAGGCGGCGCTGCCCGCGCTGCGCACCGGCGGTTCGCTCGGCGCGCTCCTGCTCGGCGCGGTGCCGGACGAGCTGCCACCCCCACTGAGCGGGCTGTTCACCGGCCTCATCCGCTCCGTCCGGGCCGAGGTCCCGCAGTGCGGAGGAGTGACCCTGCTCAGCGACGCGCCGGACGCCGTGACCGCCCTGGACCAGCTGGCGCGGGCGGGCACCGCCCGGGTGCCGACCCACACACTGGCCTGCCGCGGGGGCGACTGGTTCACCCTGGCCGTCGCCGACGACCACGCTCCACCGCCCCCGGCGGGAGCCGCCTCGCTGCCGCCCGGCGCGGTCGTGGTCGCCTTCGGCGGCGCCCGGGGCATCACCCCCGAGCTCCTCCACGCGATCGCCCGCACCAGCGACCGGCCGCAGGTGTACGTCATCGGCCGCACCCCGCTGCCGGAAGGCGACGACGCGCTGCCGCCGCAGGCCGAGTTCATCGCCGCCGAACACCGCGGCCGCCCCGGCGCGTCGGTGGGTGAGCTGCGCGCCGCGTACGAGAAGGCCCAGGCGCGCCTGGAGGTACGCCGCACCGTGCGGCGGCTGACCGAACTGTGCGGCCAGGACCGGGTCCACCACCGTGTGTGCGACATCCTCGACGCCGAGGCCACCAGCGCCGTCCTCGACGAGGTCGTCGACCGGCACGGACGGATCGACCTGCTCATCAACACCGTCCTCGACCTGCGGTCGCGTGCGCTGCACGCCAAGACCCTGTCCGATTTCCGGGCGGTACGGGCCACCAAGGCGACCGGTTACCGCAACCTGAAACGGGCCCTGGCCGGGCGTCCGCCCCGGATCTGGTGCAACTTCAGCACCCTGGCGACGCTCGCTCCCGCGCCCGGTGACATCGACTACTGCGCCGTCAACGAGTACCTCGCGTACGCGAGCGCCTGGGCCCAGCGGCACGGGCCCGACGGCCACCAGGAGTTGGCGATCCTCTGGAGCGGCTGGCGGGAGGTCGGCGTCGCCAGCAGCGTCACCATGCGGGAGACCCTCAAGCGCAACCAGATGGACGCCTACATCAGCACCGAGCAGGGCTGCGCCCAGTTCCTCTCCGCCGTGACCCGGCCACCGGCCACCGGGGTGGCGTTCTTCATCCGGGACGACGAACGCGTCCTGCTGGCCCGGCGCGGGATCGGCACCTACGGCTCGGGTGGGACCAGCGCCTACGGCCCCTCCGGCGAGCCGCGGATCCCCGCCCCGGACGCGCCGCCGCCCGCCCCGCCGGATCCGTCGCTGACCAGTCCGCTGCTCGACGGTGTCCTGCACCGCGGCAAGAGCTGGGCCGTCTTCACCAAGACCTGGGATCCGCACACCCTGGCGGAGCGGGACGGGCGGTGGATGCGCCACCACCGCGTCAACGGTGAGTACACACTGGCCGGTACGTTCACCCTCGAAGCCGCGGCCGCCGCGGCCGCGACCCTCTGCCCCGACCTCGTGGTCACCGGGTTCCGCGGTCTCGTCTGCCGGACGTCGATCACGATCAGGCTCGCCGGGCCGCCGCGCACCGTCGCGGTGGAGGCCCGGGTCACCAGCCGGAGGCGCGACGGCGTCGAGGTGGCCGTTCGCATGACGGCACACCGGATCGGCAAGAACGGCAAGGTGCTGCGCTTCAACGACCTGCTGTGCGAGACGACGGTCGTGCTGGCGGATCGCCATCCCGTGCTCGACGGACCGCCCGACTTCTCGTCCCACGACCCCGAACCCGATTTCGCGATGCCGGTCTACTCCCCCGACCCGCCGATCTCGCTCACCGGCCCGTTCGCCGGGACCAGCGATTACGCCCGCGGGCCGGACGGGAACAGCGCCAGGTTCGGTCTGGACCACGCCGCCTGGGCCCCGGCCCTGGCGGGGATGACCGTACCGGCGATCCTGCTGGACGCGATGGTGCACCTGTTGCTGCTCCCACCGCGCGGTGACCACCCGCCGCTGGTCGGTCCGATGGCCGGCCTCGACGAGGTCGAGCTCGGCGGGCCGGGCAACGACTGCCAACTCAGCGCGGAGCACCCGGCCATCCGGCTGCACTGCGACTTCGCCACCGGGGACCTGACCGCCGTGACCGGTCACGGCAAGGTGCTGGCCCGTATCACCGGGGTCACCGCACACGCCCTCGACCACAGCGGAGAGCTGGTCCGGCCCCGCGCCCGCGTTCCCCAGTCGCCCCTTTCGTGACAGCGGAGGAGACAGCAGTGTTGTGGCAGGACATCACGATCGCCGGGACCGGGGCGTGGATACCCCCCATCAGGCCCGAGCACCAGCCGACGGGCGGGCCGGGCGCCGGGCAGCCCTCCATCATGGCGCTCAACGGATTCACCTCGGCCGCCGTCTCGAAGGACGACACGGCCACCCAGATGGCGGCCCGGGCCGCGCTCAAGGCACTGCGCCACGCGGACGTCGCCAGTGCCTCCTTGAGCCTGCTCGTGCACGCCGGTTTCCAGGACCCGGACCACTACACGCCCTCGGCCTATCTGATGCGGGTGCTGGGCGGAAAGGACACCGCCGGGATCGAGGTCGGCGCCGCCAGTGACGGCGGGGCCGCCGCGCTCGTCGCCGCGGCCGACCACCTCGCCGCCCGGCCGGACGCGAAGGCCGCGCTGGTCACGACCGGTGCCCGGTTCCCGGACGAACGGTGGGGCTATTCCCGGGAGTTGGGTTATGTGGCCGGTGACGCCGGCGCCGCCGCCGTCCTCACCCGGGGCACGGGCTTCGCCCGCCTGGTGGCGACCGCCCATGTCACGGAGTCGCGGCTGGAGGGGCAGACCCGGACCAGGGCGGGCCACACCGGTGTCGCCCGGCGGTCCCCCGTCGAGGAGACCGGGTTCATGCCCCATATCGACGTGCTGCGACGGGCCACCCACCGCTGCGTCCAGACCGTCCTCGACGAGGCCGCCGTGAAACCGGCGGACATCGCGCACGTGGTGCCCATCGCGATCGGGTCGGTCGTGCTCGACATGCTGCTCTCCGGCTCACCGCTCGGCCTCCGTGCCGACGACACCAGCTGGACCTACGGCCGGCACCTCGGCCACGCCGGCCCGTCCGACGTCCTGCTCGCCCTCGACCGGGCGTTCCGCTCCGGCACGCTGCGGGCCGGGGAGCGCGTCCTGGTCGTGAGTTTCGGGGTCGGCTTCCGCTGGACCACCGCGCTGCTCGAGATCACCCGCGATCCCGTCGCCATGGCACCGGCCGGTCGCTCACACACAGAAGGAGGTTGGTCATGACGGACACGAGTACGGCGACCGCCGCGTCGGTGCCGCTGGCTCCGCGGGCCCTGCCGCTGCTGGGCCATGCGCTGCCGCTGCTCCGCGATCCGCTGGCGTTCATCATGTCCCTGTCCGGCTACCGCGAGATGGTCCGCGTCCGGCTGGGCCCGAGCACCGCCATGATGATCTGCGATCCGGACCTGACCCGGCAGGTGTTCCTGAACGACCGGGTCTTCGACAAGGGCGGCCCGATCTACGACCGGATCCGCGAGGTCATCGGCGACGGCCTGTCCACCTGCCCGTACCCCCTGCACCGTCGGCAGCGGCGGCTGTGCCAGCCGTCGTTCCACCCCACCCGGCTCGCCGGGTACGGGGCGGTGTTCGCCCGGGCGGCCGAGGCGAAGGCGGGATCCTGGCGCGATGGCGACGTCCTCGACATCACCCAGGAAATGATGACGCTGACGACGCGCGCCACCATGGAGACGATGTTCAGCGGCTCGCTCCCGGCGGAGACCATGCGGCGGGCCCTCGCCGACACCTCCACCATCGTGACCGCGTTCTTCCGCCGGATGATGACACCGGCCCTGCTGCGCCGGGTGCCGACTCCGCGGAAGCGGCGGTACGACCAGGCCCGCGACCGGCTGTCGGCCACCATCGCGGAGATCATCGCCGAGCGGCGTGCCGATCCGACCGACCATGCCGACCTGCTCTCCACGCTGGTCGCGGCGGTCGACGAGGAGAGCCGGGACGGCCAGAAGCAACTGAGCGACACCGAACTGGCGGACGAGGCCCTCACGTTCTTCCTCGGCGGGATGGAGACCACGGCCATCACCCTGGCCTGGGCGATGCATCTGCTCGCCACGAGCCCGGACGTCCAGCGCCGGCTCCAGGCCGAGACCCATCAGGTCCTGGCCGGTGGGAAGGTCGATCCCGCGCGGCTGCCCTCGCTCGACCTGGCCGCCCGGGTGGTGACCGAGACACTGCGGCTGTATCCGCCCGCCTGGATGATGACCCGCGCGGTCCGGCAGGACACCGAGCTCGGCGGGGTACAGCTCAAGGGCGGCAGCACCATCGTGCTCAGCCCGTACCTGCTGCACCGCAGGCCGGACCTCTACCCCGAGCCCGACCGGTTCGACCCGGACCGCTGGCTCGGCGGCCAGCCCGACCGGGCCGCCTACATCCCGTTCGGCGCCGGGGCGCGCAAGTGCATCGGGGACCAGTTCGCCCTCACCGAGGCCATCCTGGCCCTCACCGCCATCGTCGCCCGCTGGGAGCTGACCCCCGTCGGCGACCAGCCGTTCCAGCCCAAGGTGGAGACCAGCCTGAGTTCGCGCGGGCTGCGCCTGCGGATCAGTGAGCGGCGGACGAGCGGCACCGGCGACGCCGAACCGCACTCGGCCACGCCGCGGTCCACACCCGCCCACCCGTCCACGCCACCGGGCGCCGGCGGCTGCCCGGTGAAGCACTAGGAGTGATGCCGTGAAGCCTCACCTGAAGCCCCTGGTGAAGCAGCTTCTCAACGCCCGGAGGGTCCGCCTGCCCAGCGCGGCCCCGGCCGACAGTCTGCGCACTCCTTCCCTCCCCTGTCCGAACGGGTGGTTCTGCCTGGCCTTCACCGACGAGGTGCGACCCGGCTCCGTCACCACCCGTCCGCTCGCGGGCACGGAGGTCGTCCTCTACCGCACGGCCAAGGGCGTGCTGCGGGCCGTCCCGCCCCGGTGCCCGCATCTGGGGGCGCATCTCGGGGTCGGCGGTTCGGTCGAGGGCGAGGACATCGTCTGCCCCTTCCACCGGTTCGCGTTCGACCCGGCCGGTACCTGTGTGCGCACGGGTTACGACAGACCACCGCCGAAGGCGTCGCTGGCGCAGTACCCGGTGTGCGAGGCCAACGGCTCGATCTACGTGTGGTGGCATGCCCTCGGCATGCCTCCGCGGTGGGAGGTCCCGGTCTTCCCCATGGACGACCGGCAACCGTACAGCCACGACACCTTCGACATCGCCGGTCACCCGCAGGACGTCATCGAGAACGCCTTCGACTGGGGTCATCTGCCGGCGTTGCACGGCCTCAAAGGTCTCGACATCGAGGGCACTCCGGTGGCCGGGGAACCGACCAGCACCGTCACGGCGACCGCCCGCGGCACCATGATGCGCGGGTTCCGCCAGTCCTACACGCTCACGGTGATCGGACTGGGCACCATCGCGGCGCGCACGGTCCTGCCAGGGGACGCGGGCACCCTCTATGTGATGCTCCACGCGACCCCCACCAGCCCGGGGCGCATCCAGCTCCGGTTCGGTACGAAGCTGGAGCTGAACGGCATCCCCGGTGTGCCCGGGGCGGTGGGGCGCGCGGCGGCGATGCCCGTCGCCCGGCTGCTCAGCGCCGTCCTCCAGCGGGTGGCGAGCGTGGACACCGGCGCGGACCTGCTGATGTGGCACTACCAGGAGCATGTCGAGCACCCGAAGCTCGCCAAGGGCGACGGTCCGATCGGCCGGTACCGGCAGTGGGCGCAGCAGTTCTACACCGACCCCACGGACGATCTCATGCCACCGCGACCTCCCCGGGCCGGCGCCAGCCGCTCGGAGGAGTGACCACCGGCGACGGCGGCCCGGGAGCACGCGATCCGCTCCCGGGCACGGTCGAGGTCATCCGGGGCACCCGCACCGGGGAGGCCACCCTGGACGCGCTGCGGGCGCTGCTCGCCGCGCTGCGCCGGGAGCCGATCGTGGTCGACGACGCGCCGGGCTTCGTCACCAGCCGCATTCCGCACCCCATGATCAACGATGCGGTGCGGGTGGTGGCGGCCGGTACCGCGAGCGCCGAGTCGGTCGACCGGCTCATGCGGGGGTGCCTGGGTCATCCGACGGGCCCGCTGCGCACCGCCGACCTCATCGGTCTTGACAACCTGGTCGACTCGCTGTGGGTGCTGCACAGCCGGACCGGTGACGAAGGGTGCCGCCCCTGCGATGTGCTGCTGGAGATGGTGCGGGC
Source organism: Streptomyces javensis (assembly GCF_039525925.1). NCBI lineage: Bacteria > Bacillati > Actinomycetota > Actinomycetes > Kitasatosporales > Streptomycetaceae > Streptomyces > Streptomyces javensis. The sequence continues at coordinate 94,300 of NZ_BAAAIF010000014.1, forward strand.
CGGCCACCTCGGCCGCAAGAGCGGGCGCGGCTTCTACGAGTACGAGGGAGAACAGGCATGACCACGTCATCCGATCGACCGGTGCCGGACTCCAGCGCCGTCCAGACGGAAATGCTGGGGTACCTGACGAAGCGTACGGGGACCACCTGGGCAACCGACAAGGACGTCTTCGGCTCCGGCGGACTGTCCTCGCTCTTCGCCATGGAGCTGGTGGTGCACCTGGAGACGTCGTACGGCATCGCCATCCGCGGCGCCGATCTGCGGATGGAGAACTTCCGCACGGTGCGGCGGATGGCCGCGCTGGTCGAACGGCTCCGGCAGCCCGCCCCCGGCGGCCCCGGTGCGTGAGCCCGTCGCCTCGGCGGCCTCGGCGGTCACCGAACTGGTCGGCGACCGGGCGTCCGGCTGGGACCGGGCGGGCCGGCTGCCCGAGGACCTGGTGCGGAAGCTGGCCGCCGCCGGGCAGCTCGCCGCCCAGATCCCGGCGGAGTACGGCGGACCGGGCTGGAGCAGCGCGGACAACGGCGAGTTCACCGCCCATGTCGGCAGTCTGTGCGGCTCGCTGCGGAGCGTCATGACCTCGCAGGGCATGGCCGCGTGGACCGTGGAACGGCTCGGTGACCCGGCGCAGGCGGCGGAGCTGCTGCCGCGGCTCGCCTCGGGCGGGACGGCGGCCGTGGCCTTCAGCGAACCCCAGGCGGGCAGCGACCTGTCGGCCATCGAGACCACCGTCACGGTCGACGGGGACACCCTGCTGCTCAACGGCCACAAGAAGTGGGTGACCGCCGCCGACTACGCCGATCTCATCCTGGTCGTCGCCCGGATGGACGAGGGAGGTGCCGTGGTGGTCGTGGACCGGACCGCCCCCGGGGTGCGGGTGCGGCGGGTGGCCGATCCGCTGGGCTGCCGGGCGGCCGGGCACGCGGAAGTCCGGCTGGACGATGTGCGGTTGCCGCTCGGCAGGCTGCTGGGCGGCGGTCGGCAGCCGCTGTCCCTGCTGGTGACGACGGCCCTGGCGTACGGCCGGATGTCCGTCGCCTGGGGCTGTGTCGGAATCCTGCGGGCCAGTGTGGCGGCGGCCGTCGAACACGCCGGATCCCGGCACCAGTTCGGCCGGCCGCTGGGGCGGCACCAGCTCGTCGCCCGGCACCTGGCCGACCTGTGGACCGCCGAGCAGGTCGCCACCCGGGCCTGCGAGCACGCCAGCCGCTGCTGGGACGACAACGACGCCGGTCTGGTCCCCGCCATCGTGCTGGCGAAGTACGTCAGTGCCGGGCACGCGGCCAAGGGGGCGGCCGCCGCGGTCCAAGTGCTCGCGTCGGCCGGGGCGCAGGACGGTCATGTCGTCGCGCGGGCGTACCGCGACGCCAAGCTCATGGAAATCATCGAGGGCAGCAACGAGGTGTGCCAGCTGATTCTGGCCGACCACGCGCTGGGCCGAGGGTGACCTGACGTCGTCCTGTCCGAGGCGATCCGGGATGTGATCACCGGCCTGCACCGGGAGGCACGGCATCTCATGCTGCTCGCCACCTCGTGCCGGGTGGTGGCGTTCGGCGCCGGGACGATGATCCCGAACTGGCTGGACGACCAGGCCGGGCGGGCCGGTGTCCATCTGCTGGCCGACTTCCGCCCCACCGACCGCAACCGGATGATGGAGATCGCCTACCGGTTCGCCGGTTTCGACGAGCGGCCCTGCGCCTGCCGGGGGTGACCGCGCGGCGCGGGGCGAGGCTCACGCTCCTTGACCGTGCGAGTGGCCGTCCCGGTGGTCGTGGCCCGGGGAACGTCGCGCCAGGGCGTGGGCGCGTGCGTCCACGTCGTCCGTGGAGACGACGCGCAGGCCGACGAGCACGTCCTCCAGGGCGGCCAGCCAGAGCCGGTAGTAGCGATATGGCTCGTCCTGTGCCGGAGCGCTCTCCCAGGCCGCGATCCGGGCGATCAGCGCGGCCTGGAACCGCGGCCAGCTGAACGCGCCCGCCTCGTACAGGCCGACGGCCATGGCGAAGGCGCGGCCCTCCCAGGGTTCGGCGAACACCAACTCGCCGTTGGAGCGCGGTGGCGCGGCCGGACCCTCGATGTCCAGCGGCGCGGTCATGGCGCCGCCACCTTGGCCACGCCGACCATCGCGTCCCGGGTCACCAGCGGCACGAGTTCCTCCTCGGAGAGGTGCTCGGTGCCGGGCGGACGCTCGGGCAGTACGAACCAGCGCACCTCACTGGTGGAGTCGTGGACGGTGATCCGCACGTCGTCGTCGAGTTCGAGTCCCATCTCGGACAGCACCGTGCGGGGCTCCTTCACCACGCGTGCGCGGTAGGCGGGGTCCTTGTACCAGCTCGGCGGCAGACCGAGCACCGGCCACGGGTAGCACGAGCACAGGGTGCACACCACCACGTTGTGGGTGGTCGCGGTGTTCTCCACGACGACGATGTGCTCGCCCTGCGCCCCCGAGAAGCCGAGCTCGGCGATGGCCGCCGTGCCATCGTCGAGCAGCCGCCGCCGGTACTCCGGGTCGGTCCAGGCCCTGGCGACGACCTTGGCGCCGTTGAGCGGGCCCACGTTGGTCTCATAGGTGGTGATCAACCCGTCCATCACCTTCGGGTCGATCAGGCCCCGCTCGGTGAGCAGTTGCTCGAGCGCCTCGGTGCGCAGGGCCGCGGGAAGGGGCTCGCCCGGCCCGTCGTCGGTGGCGGTCATGAGGTGTTCTCCAGATAGCTCTCGAACAGGTCGACGGTGAGCGCGAAGGGTTCGGCGTCGGCGCCCCACAGCTCGCGGGAGGCGAATCGCACCGAGTAGACGTGGCACGGATGCTCGCCCTGGAAGTGGGCGTTGGTGTCCGGCAGCACGAAGGCGGGCTGGACGATCTCGACCGTCCCGGTGTGTCCCCGTACATAGCCCGGCAGCCGGGTGTGCCCGGGCACCGGCAGGGCCTTGGCCCGTACCCGCTCGCCGACGGCGAAGGCGGGGGCGGTGGCCACGGAACGCAGCGAGCCCTCGGCGGTCGGCGCGTAGTCGGGTACCGCGGGCTCGGGGACCGGCGGCTCCGCCACGTGTTCGCCCCGCAGGTTGCGGGCGCGGGCGTCGAGGGCACCCGGCGCCAGGATGGCGCTGTCGGTGAGCATCAGCTCCGCGCCGTTGAGCCACCGCCCGAAGTAGCCGTCGTCCAGATAGGCGGCCCGGTCCAGACGCTCGAGCGCGTGCCGGAAGGCGTCCAGGTTGACCCCGCCGTACGCGATGCGGCCGGAGAGAGTCGCCAGCGCGAACGCCCGGCCCTGCCAGGTCTCCTCGAAGACCGGCTCAGCACGCCTCGGCGGATGAACGGGACCCCATCCCGGGGTACCGCCCATATCGGCAATCCCCTCCACGACACCACTCCCCAATTGCGGACATAATGGACCATATGCCCGAATCGTATACGCCAGGTGTCATCCGCGCCGCGTTCCGTACTCTGGCGGCATGCGCATGCGCCCAACTTTGAGCTGGACCCCAGCCGAGGACCTGCCGCCGGGCAGTACCGATCTGGCGCCGGTCGCCGACGCGCTGAGCACCGGCGGCGTACTGGTGCTCAGCGGGGCGGGCATCTCCACGGAGTCGGGCATCCCCGACTACCGGGGCGCGGACGGAAGCCTGAGCCGGCACACCCCGATGACCTACCAGGACTTCACCGCCGGCGCCCCGGCCCGGCGCCGGTACTGGGCCCGCAGCCACCTCGGGTGGCGCACCTTCGGCCGCGCCCGCCCCAACGCCGGACACCGGGCCGTGGCCGCGTTCGCGCGGCACGGCCTGCTCTCGGGCGTGATCACCCAGAACGTCGACGGCCTGCACCAGGCGGCCGGCAGCGAGGGCGTCGTCGAACTCCACGGAAGCCTGGACCGGGTCGTCTGCCTCTCCTGCGGCACCTTCAGCCCACGCCGCGAACTCGCCCGGCGGCTGGAGGAGGCCAATGCGGGCTTCGCGCCGGTGGCCGCCGGAATCAACCCGGACGGCGACGCCGATCTCACCGACGAACAGGTCGGGGACTTCCGCGTGGTGCCCTGTACGGTCTGCGGCGGCATCCTCAAACCGGACGTGGTGTTCTTCGGTGAAGCCGTACCGCCGAAGCGGGTCGAGCACTGCCGCGAGCTGGTCCGTGGGGCGGCCTCGTTGCTGGTCCTGGGCTCCTCACTGACGGTGATGTCCGGGCTCCGGTTCGTCCGCCAGGCGGCCCAGGCCGGAAAGCCGGTGCTGATCGTCAACCTCGACCCGACCCGGGGCGACCGGCACGCCGTCACCCGGGTCGCGCTCCCACTGGGAACGGCCCTCTCCGCCGTGGCCGGCCAACTGGGCATCCCCGGCCAGTAGCCCGATCCGTGGTCCTTCTCCATGCGGGCGACTTCGCGGCCGGGCTCCCGCTCACAGGGAACCGGTCAGGAGTTGGAGAACGAGGCTGGTGACCGAGACCACCACCCACAGACAGGCACCGAGAACGAGCGGCCGGGCGCCGGTGCGGCGCAGTGCGGCGAGGTCGGTGGACAGGCCCGTCGCGGAGAGCGCGACGGTGATGAGGAAGACCGAGAGCTCACCGAGTCCGTGGTGGGCGGCGGCCGGGATGAGACCGATGCCGTTCGCCGCGGTCATCAGCAGGAAGCCGATCAGGAACCCGGGCACCAGCTTGACCACCCGAAGCCGGGGGCGGGCCGTGGCCTCCGCCGCGGCCACGGCGCGGTCGCGGCGTCGCACCAGCCAGGCCAGTCCCACGCAGATGGGGATGATCATGAGGCTGCGGGTGAGCTTGACGACGACCGCGTGGTCCGCCGCGGTCCCGCCGTAGCTGGTGGCCGCGGCGACCACCGAGGACGTGTCGTTGACCGCCGTCCCCGCGAAGAGGCCGAAGCTGTGCCCGCTCATCCCCAGGAGGTGGCCGAGCAGCGGGAAGGTGAGCACGGCGGCGACGTTGAACAGGAAGATGGTGGAGACCGCGTAGGCCACCTCCACCCCGGCCGCCCCGATGACCGGGGCGGTCGCCGCGATCGCCGACGCGCCGCAGACGCCCGTGCCCACGCCGATCAGCGTGCGCAGGTCCCCGACGATGCCGAGCCACCGGCCGATGCCGTACGCGGCGGTCAGACAGACCACCAACGAGCCGATCAGCACCGGAATCGAGCCGACGCCCACCTGGACGATCTGGGCCGGCGACAGTTGCGCGCCCAGGACGACGACCGAGGTCTGGAGGACCCGGTTGCTCGCGAAACCGATGCCGGGACGCCACCGTGCTCCTGGCCTCTTCGTGGCGGCCAGCAGCACCCCGAGGACGATCCCGGCCACCGGGCCGCCGACGAGCGGGAGCAGCTCCCCCACCGCCGTGCCCGCCACCGCGAGAGCCAGGACCAGGGCCAGGCCGGGTACGAGAGGGGCCACGGCGGACCGGGGCGCCCGCGCCGGTTCGGCCTCCGGCCGTGCCGGTTCGCCCTCCGGCCGTGCCGGTTCGCCCTCCGGCCGTGCAGCAGCCTCCGGCCGTGCGGGGGCCGTGCGGTCCAGGTCTTCGCTCATGGCCTCGACTCTGCTGCGGCCCGGGCCGTGGCTGTAGCCCCGAGATCGTGAGGAGGTCATAGCCAAGAGGCATGACTGCCGCCCGGGCCCGGCCCATACCCTGGAGCTATGAGCCAGTTGCCGGATCCGGAATCGCTGCGGCTGCTCGTCCTGGTCGGCGACGTGGGAAGCCTGAGCGGTGCGGCGGCGCGGCTCGGTCTTGCGCAGCCGTCGGCGAGCAAGCGGCTGTCCGCGCTGGAGCGCAGGCTGGGCCTGGTGCTGGTGGAGCGGACGCGGCGGGGATCGCGGCTCACCGACGCGGGCCGGGCCGTGGCGGGCTGGGCGCAGCGGGTCCTTCAGGAGATGGACGCGCTGCTGACCGGCACGGAGGCGCTGCGTACGAAGCGGGACGCCGAGCTGAGGGTGGCGGCCAGCATGACGGTGGCCGAGTGTCTGGCACCGGGCTGGATCGGCGAGCTGCGCCGCACCCGGCCGGAGTTGTACGTCGGCCTCCAGGTGACCAACAGCGAACAGGTTCCGGAGCTGCTCCGCAGCGGGGCGGTGGACCTGGGGTTCGTCGAGTCGCCGCGGGCCCCGGCGGGGCTGTCCGCCCGGCAGGTCGCCCGCGACCGGCTGCTCGTGGTGGTCGCCCCGGGGCACCCCTGGACGCGCCGCCGTCGCCCGCTGAGCGTCGCCGAGCTCGTGGCCGCGCCACTGGTGCTGCGGGAACGCGGATCGGGCACCCGGGAGACCCTGGACCAGGCTCTGCGCAAGGCCGGACTGGGCGAACCGCTGCCCCTCCTGGAGCTGGGGTCGGCGACCGCCGTCCGCAATGCCGTGATCGCCGGAACCGGCCCGGCGGTGATCAGCGAGCTCGCGGTGGCCGCCGATCTCGCCGATGGCCGCCTGGTGTCGGTGGAGGTCGAGGGCATCGAACTACGCCGCGCCTTGCGAGCCGTCTGGGCCTCGGGACGCGTCCCCGTCGGCCCCGCGGCGGAACTCCTGGCCGTGACGAGACGCCGCGGAAAGAAGGCATGAGGCCCTGCGGGGCCGACGCGGCATCGGTCGTCAGGCGGAGACGTCGCCGTGCGCTTCGAGGCGCTCGATCGTCTGCTCGCTCCACGCCCGGATGGCATCGGCCTGCTGTGGAGTGAGCGGGTCGAAGAAGTGGCGGCGGATGTTGCCCGCGTGCCCGGTGATGGCACTCTCCACGGCGCCGCGCCCCTCGGCGGTCAGCCGGGTCCCGGTACGGCGGCCGTGGGCGCCGCTCTCGGTCCGTGCCACGAAACCGCGCTTCTCCATGCGGGTCAGCTGGTGCGAGACGCGGCTCTTCTCCCAGCCGAGCGACTCGGAGAGCTCGCCGACGCGCAGCTCGCGCCCGGCCGCGCGCCACAAGGTCATCAGCACGCTGAACTCGGCCTTCGAGATGCCGAAGTCACGTTGGAGCGCACGGTCGAGCTCCTGGGCGAGCAGCCGCTGCGCACGCGTCCAGGCGCCCCAGAACTCCCACTCCTCGGGGTCCAGATCGCGGGTCTCCGTCATGGCGGAAATCCTACCCGCCGGGATCACCCAGTTGACGCATCAACTCAGTGACGCCTAGAGTTGATGCGTCAACTGAGTCAACCTGCGTCACCTGTGTGAGAGGAGCTCACCCGATGAGGACATTGGTGCGCGGCGGCATGGTGGTCAGCATGGACCCGGCCGTCGGCGATCTCCCGCAGGGCGACCTGCTCATCGAGGACGGCCGGATAGCGGCGATCGCCGCCGACGTGGACACGGCCGACGCCGAGGTCGTCGACGCCCGCGGCAAGATCGTGATGCCCGGTTTCATCGACACCCACCGGCACACCTGGCAGACCGCCTTCCGTGGCATCGGCGCCAACTGGACGTTCCGCGAGTACGGCGCCGCCATGCACGGCACGCTCCGGCCGCACTACCGGCCGGAGGACGTGTACCTGGGCAATCTGCTGGGCCGGATCGAGGCGCTGAGCTCGGGCGTCACGACCATGCTCGACTGGTTCCACTGCTCCGACCGCCCGGAGAACGCCGACGCCGCGATCCAGGCGCTGCGGGACGCGCCGGGCCACTCGGTGTTCTGCTACGGCGCGGGCTTCGCCGACGACTCGATCGCCGCCGAGGTCAAGCGCGTGCGATCCCAACTGACCGACGAGGGAATGGCGTTGGGGCTGCGCGGTCCGCAGCTGACCTCGATGGACACCACCGCGGCCGATGTCGCGCTGGCGCGGGAACTCGGGCTGCGGGTGAGCGTCCACGTACACGCCGCCACGGGCTGGCCCAGCGGGGACCGCCCCATCGCGGAGATGCGTGACCGCGGACTGCTGGATGACCGCACGACCTTCGTGCACGCGAACGGCGTCTCGGACGACCAGGTGGCGATGATGGCCGACGCGGGCTGCTCGGTGACGATCAGCCCGGACGTCGAGCTGAAGATGGGCTTCGGCTGGCCCGAGACCGGCCGCATGCTGGCCGCCGGAATCCGCCCGTCGCTGTCCGTCGACGACTGCCCGTCCGCCGGTGGCGACATGTTCGCCACCATGCGCACGGCGTTCTCCGTCCAGCGCGGTCTGAACGGCGGCCTCACGGCACGGGACTTCGTCGAATTCGCCACGGTGGACGGCGCCCGCACCTGTGGACTCGACGTCCGGACGGGCAGCCTCGGCGTCGGCAAGGACGCCGACTTCATCCTCCTCGACGCCGAGGACCTCACGGTCTTCCCGGTCACGGACCCCATCGGCACGGTCGTCTCCGCCGGTCACCCCGGGCTGGTGGACAGCGTCTTCATCGCCGGAAAGCCGGTCAAGCGAAACGGCCGGCTGCTCGGCGTCGACCTGCCGGCGCTGCGCACCCGGCTGCTGGAGTCCCGCGCCCGGGTCGCCGAGGCGGCAGGCGTGGCGCTCGACGGATCCTGGACACCGAACGCGGGCGCGCCGAGGCGCTGACCGCCGCCGGCACCCGGTCCGTACGGGCCCGAGACGTCCCGACGGGCCCTCGGCGTACGCTGCCGACGTAGCTGCGTTCTGCATCTTCTTGACGGCGGAAGGGCCTGCCCGTGGGCGAGAGTGAGCTGTACTACCGGGACGCGACCGAACTGGCGGCGCTCATCGCGGGACGTCAGATATCCGCCGTGGAAGTGGTGCGGGCGCACCTGGACCGTATCGCGGCGGTCGACCCGGAGATCAACGCCGTGACGGTGACCGCCGAGCGGGCGCTCGACGCGGCGCGCGCCGCCGACCGGGCCGTGCGGGCGGGCACGGCTCTGGGCGCGTTGCACGGCGTTCCGTTCACGGTCAAGGACTCGCTGGACGTGGCGGGGGTGGTCGCCGCACGCGGTTCGGCCCTGTTCCGGGGCCGTGTCCCGGCCACGGACGCGACCGCGGTGGCCAGGCTCCGGGCGGCGGGCGGGATTCCGCTGGCCAAGACGAACCTGCCCGAGTTCTCCTACTGGACCGAGACCGACAACACCATCACCGGCAGGACGCTCAACCCCTGGGACCACGAGCGGACTCCGGGCGGATCGAGTGGTGGGGAATCGGCCGCGATCGCCGCCGGGATGTCCCCGCTCGGGCTGGGCAGCGATGTCGCCATCTCGGTACGGGGGCCGGCCCACGACACCGGCATCGTCGCGCTGAAGGCCACCCGGGGCCGCATCCCGACCACCGGCCACTGGCCCGAGGTCCCCCGGCGCTACTGGCACATCGGTCCGATGGCCCGCAGTGTGCGGGACATCGCGGCCGCGCTGAGGGTCCTCGCGGGGCCCGACGGTGTCGACGGTTACGTGCGGCAGCACCACCCGCACCCTGCCGAGCTGCCCGGGCCGGGGGACATGGCCGGGCCGGGGGACGTGGCCGGGCTGCGGGTGGGCTGGGCGACCGAGCCCGCCTTCGGCCCGGTGGACCGCGAGGTGGCGACCACCGTCAGCGCGGCGGCCGACGCCCTGCGCACCCTGGGCTGCGTGGTCGAACCGGCCCCACTCCCCGAGTTGGAGGCCCTCGACGCGACCGCGCTGAGCGCGGTGCTGTTCACCGCCGAGGTCGTGCCGTACTTCCGGCAGGTCGTCGCCGGACGCGAGTCCGAGCTGCACGGCGTCATCCGGCGCGCGCTGACCGCGCCGGACGTGACGCTGACCGACTATGTCGCCGCCCAGCAACGGGTCGAGGCGCTGAGTTCCATGTTCTCCGGTTACTTCGAGCACTACGACGTCCTGCTGTGCCCCGTGTGCCCCGTCCCCGCGCCGCCGCACGCCCAACGGACATTCGAGGTCGGCGACGTCACCGTCCCGGCGCGCGGCATCATGCGCGCGACGGTCCCGTTCAACCTCACCGGCCTGCCCGCGCTCTCCCTCCCCTTCGGAGCCAGCGGCGGGAAACTGCCGATCGGCATCCAGCTCGTCTCCCGCTGGTACGACGAGGCGACGATCCTGCGGCTCGGTGCGGCCCTGGAGGAGGTCAGCCCGGTCCGGGACCGCCACCCCGACCTCGGCTGACCCGGCCGCCGTGCCCTCCGGCCCCTCACCGACCGGCGGGCACGGCCGCCGCGTCGCCGCGCGGGGTCCGCTCCTCCGCGTCGGCCAGCCAGAGGAAGACCGGCGGCAGGCCGAGCTCGATCACCGCCAGTGCGATCTGGAACCACTGCGGCCAGCCGTGCACGGCGAGCGAGATCAGCCGCCCCACGCCGCCCAGCAGGAAGACCCCGGCCAGCCACCGCACCACCCGGGCCGGGATCGGACGCTGCCGCGCGGCCCAGATCCAGGCCAGCCCGTAGCCGGTGAAGCCGGCGCCCATGAACCGGCCCCAGCTGTCGACCGTCGTACCGGCGGAACCGGCGCCCGGGATCGCCGCGTTGCCGAGTGCCACGTGGTACAGCCCGATCAGCACGCAGGACCAGCCCATCAGCTGAGTGAGTACGCGCAGAGCCCTGGCCATGGTCCCTCCGAGCCGCCTTGGCGAAGCCTAGTTGACACGCGTCTACTAGAGTGGGCGCACCGGTAGACGCATGTCAACTAAGCTCCGTTCGTGCCTCCTCGCCAGCGACTCGCCCCCGCCGACCGCCGCGCCCAGCTCCTCGCCGTCGGCGCACGGCTCTTCGCCGCCCACCCCTACGCCGATGTGCGCATGGAGGAGGTCGCCGAACGGGCCGGTGTCTCCCGGGCCCTGCTCTACCGTCACTTCGCCGGCAAGGAGGCCCTTTTCGCGGCCGTCTACCAGCAGGCGGCGGACCGGCTGCTGGCCGAGACGCGATTCGACCCCACCGACTCCCTGGTGGAGCAGCTCACCCAGGGCATGGACGTCCATCTCGACTACTTCGTGGCGAACCGCAACGCCGTCCTCACCGCGAACCGGGTGCTCGCGGGCGACCCGGTGATCCAGACGATCATGACGAACGAACTGGACGCGCTCCGCGCGCGGCTGCTGACCGTACTCCCACTCGCGGACGAGAGCGCACGCGAGGCCGTGTCCGGCGCCCTGAAGAGCTGGCTGGTCTTCGTCCAGACCCTCTGCGTCGACTGGCTCACCCACGAGACCTGCACCCGCACCCAACTGCGCGACGTCTGCATCGGCGCGGCCATCGGCGCCCTCCGCCCGCTGTTCGCCGAGGACCCCGCGCCCGACTGGCCGCCACACCGGCCGGGCGCGGTCACCTAGGGCGTGTGCTCACCCGGCACCCCGACCGACGAGGCGCCGGCCGTTGGACAACGCCGTCCCCGGCTACCCCAGCTGGTGGGCGCGGGGCGGTCAGCGCACCGTCAGGCGCCGCAGGCGGGGCGCCGCCGCTTGCGCCGGCCCGTCGATCTCGAGGCTGACGTAACGGGCCGTCCCGGCGGCGGTCAGTCGGCGTACGCGGCCCCGGCCGGTGAGGGTCCCGGCGTCCCGGTAGGTGATGCCGTCCGTGCTGAAGCCGACCTTCGCGCCCGGCACCGCGCCCGCCGTCCACTCGGTCTCCACCAGGCGGACCGGGCGGGCCGCGCCGAGGTCCACGACCATGCGGCCGCGCGGGCCCGGCTTCCAGGCCGTGTGGGCGTCGCCGTCCACCGCCGCGGCGGGGTCGGACATGCCCTCGGGCAGCGGGCTCGTGGGGAAGACGGTCCTGCCGAGGGCCAGGTCGTCGTGCGGGTGGGCGGCCGCGCCGGCAAGGACGACGGTGATCGTCCGGTCCGCCCTGACGACGGCGACCTCGCTGTGCCCCTGGGCCCGGACGCGCAGGGTGCAGGAGGCTCCGGACAGACGCACCGTCGCGCCGTCGACGACCTGGACCCGCAGGCCCGACGGCAGACCCCGGCCGGTGAGAGAGGTGAGCGTGAAGCGCGGCGGCAGCACGACCGCCGTGGCGGCGGGCAGGGCGGCCTCGAAGGACGTGCCGTCGGCGGTCAGCGTCTGCGTGCCCTCGAAGACCACCGTGTCCGTGCCGGTGCGCGGGATCGTGATCCGCGTCCTGACGGACTCGCCGGAGAGGTTGAACAGGGTCAGGTGTCCGTCCGTCAGCGTCGTGCGCACCTCGGTGGCCTCCGCCGTGGGCGCGGCCCCCCGGGCGATCGCGCGCAGCTTCCCGGCCGACGTGCCGGGAAAGCCCTCGACGAGGAGCGGTGCCGCCGGGCCGTCAGCAAGGACGATCTTGTCGTCGTAGACGCCGATCGGGTTCCGGCCCTCACGCACCACGAGCCCGGCGCGGCCGTCGACATCGAGCCAGCCGCCGCGGCTGTTCACCGCCGGCCGCGGCCCGGTCGCCAGGTCCCGCCAGACCCGGCCGTCCGAGGAACCCTGGACGCGGTACGCGCGGCCGGCCGCCGATTCCCAGGCCAGGGTGACCCGGTCGATCCTGCGCTCGGCGCCGAGGTCGACGGCCAGCCAGCTGTCGGCGCGCGGACGGTCGGCCCTCGACACCGCCCAGCGGGTGGCCGCGTCGCCGTCGACCGCGAGCGGCGCGCCCTTCCCGGCGTCGGCCGACGAGGCGGTGGCGGACCCGCCGCGCGCGAGGTCCGTGCCCTGGGCGCCGTCGCGCACCTCGAAGGCGTACAGGGAGTACCCGTAGGCCGGGTCGGGCCGCACGCCGAGCATGCGGACGTGGCGCACCGTCGCGGGGGCGAAGCCGAGGTCGTCGACCCGTCCGGCGGCGGGTGGGTCGGTGGCGGTGTCGCGGGCGCGGACGGTCGCCTCGCCCTCCTCGAAGCGGTAGGTGCGCGCGCCGTCGAGCCCCGGCATGCCGGGCATCGTCAGGTTGTGCACCTCGAGGTGGCCCTCGGCGTCGGCGATGCCGCCGCTCGCGTAGACGATCGAGCCCGTAGGAAGCGTCGCGAACCCGGCCCAGCCGCCGTCGAGGCGCAGCAGCGTCGCGCTGCCGTCGAAGCCGTCGCGCGGGGACTCGTACACGCGCACGGTACGGCTCTGGACCTTCGCGGCGGTGGCGGGCAGGAACATGGGGGTCGCTCCGCTGAGCCGGAACAGCCAGTCGTCGTGGTCCGGCTGCCAGGCGAACTTCACGAACCCGGGCTTCGTCACGGCGCCGGCCCACGCGGTCGGCGACTGGTGCGACACCAGGCCGGGGCCGGTCCCGAAGTCCGTGACACCGGAGGCGTGCTCGAACAGTTCCGCGCGCGACAGCGCCTCCACGGGCCGCCCGGACGCCGCCGCCCACACGTGCAGCAGATAGCTGATCGCGATCTCGGCGCGCGCCTCCGGCTCGTACTTCGGCTCCCCCGAGAACTTCGCCATCCGGTGCTCGGGCGGGTACTGCTGGTACGCCTCAAGCCGCGACGCCAGCTCCCGCTCCGCGCGCGCCGCGGCCCGGTCGCGCATCACCTGGGAGAGGAAGGCGAGCGGGACGACGTCCCTGCCGTAGAGGTGCTCGCGGTCGCCCACCATCGGCATCAGCGGTTCGCCCGCGTCGCTCATGACGCCCAGCAGGGTGCGCCACAGCGGCTGGGCGTTCGGCTGCCGCGCGAGGACCTGCGGGAGGGGGCGTCCGGCGGCCAGGAAGTGCGCGGCGTTGCGGCCGGAGGTGCGCCACAGCTCCTCCTGGTAGTGCGGGCCGAAGGAGCCGTGGTTCTCGACGATGAAGGTGTCGTACAGATTGCGGGCGGTGTTCTCGGAGACGGCGACGCCGTCCACGCGGGCGGGGTTGGCGAGGTCGGCGGGCGGCAACCCCGCCTCATTGCGCGACCAGATGCCGTACCACCTGGCCCAGTCGGCGGCCCGGCGGTCGTCGTGGGCCCATGCGAGCGCCGGTGCGAGGGTCTGCGCGTACAGGCCCATCTCCTCCAGCTTGGTGTCGCCGACGTGTCCGCCGTCCAGGCCGTTCGGCGTCCAGTCGCCCGAGGCGGGGTCGTCGCCGCTGCCCAACGACACGGTATAGGCGGCCTGTTCGCGGACGATGGTCTCGACGTTGTGCCGCGTCGCGGTGTCGAGGTCCTGCCACAGCAGCCGGGCGGCGAGGACGAAGTACGACTGGAAGGTGGTGTCGAAGAAGAGCGTGCGGCCCCACTCGTCGCCGCCGGTGAGCCGGTTCGACGCGGCGAAGTGACGGATGGTGGCGAGCGTGCGCCGCTCGAGGGTCTCCCGGTCGGTGCCCGCGCGCGCCGCGTCGTAGGTGCCGTGGGTGAGCAGGACCGCGTTGCCGAGGACCACGGCGAACCCGAAGTCCTTGGCGGTGTAGTGCCCCTGGGCCTCGTTCCACTGCGTCTCGGACCACCGGGTGTGGTCCAGGAGCACCCGCAGATAGGTGGCCGCGACGGCGTCGGGCGGCGTGTCGGTGCCTCCCCGTGCCGCATGGGCACTCGCCGCGGCTCCGGCGAGCGGGGGCAGGGCGGCAAGCGCGCCCGTGAGACCGGCGAGGTGCAGGAAGCGGCGGCGGTCGAGGAGCAGGGGCGGGTGCGACACGGGAACGACACCTCGGGGGCTAGACAACGTTGTCAGAGCGTGTCGCACATTCTTCGGCCACTCCGGTATGCGCGTCAACGGGTGTGACGTCAGCCGTTCGGACAGCCGACGAAGGTGTCCACCCCATACATCGTCACCGGCCGCGCGTACCCACAGGCGTCAGAATGCCACCGGCAGCGCGTCGAGGGCTTGGCACACCTCGGCCGCGCGCCCGCCTCCGGACCATGGCCGTTCAGGGGCGCGGGACTCCGGATGGTCCGACGCGGCAACTCGGGCCGTACGTCGCACGTCACGTCGGCGACCGCGGAGGCACGAGCAGCGCCTGTAGAGCCGGACCGACGCGCCGGACGATCGCCTCGCGGTCTTCCTCGGCGAGCACGGAGACTCGCACGATCTGCCGGCCGACGGTGATGCCGATCAGCATGGCGGACGCGAGAGCGGCGCGGAGCTCGGCGTCATGAGGGTCCGACCCGAAGCGCCGGACGCCTTCGGACAGTCGCGATTCGATGAACTCCCGCAGCTGTGCGCCCGCCTGTTCGTTGGAGACCGCTCCACGCAGCATCGCCCGCAGCGCGTCGGCGTCGGGCTGATCGCCCTCCCAGACGGCGAGATACGCCCGGACAGCCTGCTCACCGACCGATTCCGGAGGACCGCTGAACGCGCCCGCGATACGGGAGAGCGCCTCGGGCGAGATCGACATCACCGCTCCGAAGAGCTCGTCCTTCGACCGGAAGAACTGCATGACGAGTGCGGCGTCGACGCCGGCGTCCGCGGCGATCGCGCGGATCGTCGCGCCCTTGAACCCGGCCGCGGCGAACTGCCGACGCGCGGCATCGAGCACCGCCTGGCGGGTCGCGTTCCGTCCGGGCCTTCGGCCGCGCCGCGCAGGCGGCTCCCGTGTGTCGAGTCGCTCAGCCATGCCGGCAGTGTACGGTGAGCACGCGATATCAACGCCTGTTGATATGTTGCCGCGGTGCACCGACGGCGACCGCCGCGGTGCACCCGCGGCGACCACGCCTCCTACCTCCAGCGCCCGTTCAGCACGCCCAAGGAAGAGCCCATGACGCAGACAGGTTTACTGGCCGGCCCGATCACCGGTCTCAGCTACGAAACCCCCACTCACCAGGGGCTCACGGGACCAGAGGGGGAATTCCTGTACGAGGAGGGAGAACGGGTCGCTTTCCTCGTCGGGGCGACACCCATCGGCAACGTCTCCGCCCGCCCCCGGGTGAACCTGGCGCAGATCGTCGCCCGTGTGGACGGTGATGTCGCCAAGCTGCGCGACCCCGGACTGACGAACATCGCCCGATTCGTGTTCACCCTCGGCCGGAAGAACGTCCGGGACCACGGGACACAGATCGCCCCAGAGGTCCACGACATCATCGGCCGCCGGCACATCGATTTCCGGCACGACGCCGACTTCACGGGCACCGCTGCCGCGGACAAGGTCCAGGCGTTCACCGACGACCCGGTCATCGCCGAGATCCTGCGGCATCTGAACGAAGCCGGAGTCTTCGAGGACACCGGCCCGCGAACTCTGTGCACGCCGGCGAACGCCCGGAATGAAGTGCGCCGCAACGCGATGGGCATCCTGCGGTTCCGCGACGTCAAGATCCCGCTGCGAAACGGCGAGCACGTCCTCGCAGACGTGTTCCGGCCCGCCCAGCCAGGCACCTACCCGGTCGTCATCAGCTCGGGGCCCTACGGCAAGGCGTTCCACCACCACTCCATCGCGACCGTCGCCGACCTCGAAGAGCACGAGCTCATGGAGGACGACTACTTCTGCGGCAATCCCGGCGGGCAGCCATTCGAGAACCACGAAACGGTCAACACCGCATCCTGGGTTCCCGACGGATACGCGGTCGTACGAACGGACATGCCCGGCGCCGGCAACAACCCCGGACGGCTCGCCCCCTGGGGGATCGCCGGAGCCGAGGCCCTTCGCGACTGCATTGACTGGGCCGGGGTTCAACCATGGTCGAACGGCAACGTCGGCACCTGGGGCATGTCATACCTCGCGATGAGCCAGCACCAGGCCGCCAGCCTCCAGCCCAAGCACCTCAAAGCGATGATCGCCATCGGCACCGACGTGGACCTCTACGAGGAGGTCGCCTACAACGGCGGAATCTTCAACGAGCAGTTCTGGCCCGTCTGGAAGGCGAACGGGATCGACCCCGCAGTCGTGGGAACGCCCGACATCGCGGACTTCATCCCAACCCTGAAGGACAGCCCCTTCCGCGACACCGACCCCGACGCCGTATTCGGACCACGGGCTGAGGTCTTCATGAGCCCCGACCTGACCGACGTCACCGTCCCCCTCTGGGCAGTTGCCGCGACGACGCACTCCGCTCACTTCCACCAGCTCGGCGGCAGCAACGCCTATCTGGCCACGCCGACCGCGAACAAGAAGCTCGACCTCTGGGACGACTGGTTCCAGAAGTCCTACGCCGAGGAGACCGTCGCCGCGCACAAAGCCTTCTTCGACCACTGGCTCAAGGGAGTCGACAACGGGATCATGGACGTCCCGCCCGTGCGCCTGGAGATCCGGACTGGCAACGGTGCCGCGCACATCCTCCACGAGAACGAGTGGCCCATCGCACGCACCGAGTACCGCCGCTGGTACCTCGACGCCACTCGCGCACAGACGGCCCAGCCGGCCGGAGAGCGACAGTTCCTCCGGCTGGAGACGACCGAGCCGACCGCCTCGGCGCAGACGGCATATCCGGCCGAGATCGCGCTGGTTCCTCCTGCCCGCGGAGCGGCCTTGCGTGTCGATGCCGCATCGGCCCAGTCCGATCCGCACGCCACCGGCTGCTCGTTCCTCAGCGCCCCGCTGACCGCCGACGCGATTCTCGCCGGATACGGAAAAGTCGGCTTGACGGTCTCGTCCACCAGCCACGACATGGACATCTACGTGTCAGTACGGGTCATCGACGAGACCGGCCACGAAGTCGATTTCACCGGGTTCGCCACGAGCGGCTTCGGCGATCGTCCCATTCCTCTCATGAAGGGCTGGCTGAAAGCCTCGCACCGGAAAATCGACGAAGAACGCAGCACGAACTACACCGTCAAACACACCCATCGCAAAGCCGACTACGCGGAGCTCGTCCCGGACGAGGAGGTCGAGGTCGAAATCGAGTTGGTCCCCAGCACCGGGCTGCTCAGAAAGGGCCAGCGCATCCGCGTCGACGTGCAGCCCTACGACGGCGTCGCGCACGGCATGCACCACGCCTACGACCCCGCCTACCACGACGGGGCCGTCAACAGAGTGCACACAGGACCGTCCCGCCTGGGCTACGTGCAACTGCCGATCGTTGGTTGACACCGCCCTGGGTGTGTTGTCCCGTCACCAACATGCCGGGGCAACACACCTAGGCGTTGCTCCGAAGCGCCTCGTAGATGGCCGTGACGTAGGCGCCACTTCGGTCGGAACCGATGATGCCGGGAGCCATCCTGTTCATCATGTAGGAGATCGTCATGCGCCGGTCGAGGTCCATGATGATCATTGACCCGCCCCAGCCTCCCCAGAAGCAGATCCTTCCCTCGGGGATCCAGGCGATGGTCTCCTTCTTGGGCAACGCATAGCCGACACCCCACCGCACCGGGATGCCGAGGACCAGGTCCACACCGTTGGCCTGTTCATTGAAGATGAGATCGATCGTGTCCGGGCCGAGCAGCCGGACGCCGTCGACCTCACCACCGCGGGCGATCGCGGACAGCATACGTGCGACGGAGCGGGCGTTGCCGTGCCCGTTGATCGCGCCCATGTCCGCGCGGCGCCAGTCCGGTGTGTTGGCGTCGGTCGCCTCCAGGTAGGGTCCGGTCGCGGCCCTGACGCCCGGGTGGTCCGGCCCCAGGGCGTCGGTGTCGATCCGGATGGGGGGTGGCGGAATCACGTTCGCGATCCGGCCCCAGTCCTCCTCGGCGGCACCGATCTGGAAGTCGGCGCCCAGCGGGCCGGCGATCTCCTCGGCGACGAACCGCTTCAGGGGCTTTCCGGACACGCGGCGGATGACCTCGCCGAGCAGATGGCCGAAGTTCGTCAAGTGATAGCCCGAGGCCGTTCCCGGCTCCCACCACAGGGCCTGCGCGGCCATCCGCGCGGTGGACCCCTCCCAGTCGTAGAGGTCCTCGAGCACGGCAGGCTGGTCGAGACCGGCGACCCCGGAGGTATGCGAAAGAAGGTGGCGGATTTCGACGTTCTGTTTGCCGTTGGCGGCGAATTCGGGCCAGTACTCGGCCACCGGTGCGTGGACGTCGAGTTGGCCGCGGTCGACGAGCATGAGCGCCGCCAGGCTGGTGACGGTCTTCGTCGTCGACCACACATTGGTGATGGTGTGTTCGTCCCACGCCACGGTGCGAGCCGGGTCGCGGAAGCCGCCCCACAGATCGATGGCGACGTCGCCGTCGATGTCGAGGACCAGCGACGCGCCCAGTTCCTCGCCGGAGGCCACGTTCTCCTCGATCTTGGCGCGGACAGCGTCGAATCGGGCGTCGTGCCTTCCGTCTACGTTGCTCATGGCGGCTGACGCTAACACCGGACCGCGGCACCAGAAGCCGGATCTGAATTCGTCCCCCGGGTCCGCGATTTAATCCGGCAGGAGGCGGCTCAGGCGATCCGTCGTCTCCGTGCCGGGCACGGGTTGAAGCAGGAGAAGCCGCTGCCGGGACAGTGGGCTGGCGAGTATGACGCAGTCCAGGTCAAGGCGCCCCACCTGCTCGCTGAACACGGATTTCGTCGAGCAGCGCAGCGTCGACACCCGGTGCTGGTCCCACATCTCGGCGAACTCCGCACTGGCCGCACGCAGATCGGAGACCAGGGTCGCGGCGGCGGGATCGTGGCCGCGCTGGGTGGCGGTGGCCCTGAGGTCGGCCACGTACAGCAGGCTGGTCGCCTCTTCCTCCTCCGGCGACGCCGAGCGCAGTACGGAGCGCCAGTGCGGGGAGGTGAACCAGTGCCAGGTCAGGTTCCTCTCGTGGCCGGGCCGGTCGGTGAACGTGCCGAACAGGGCAGTGTTCAAGGGGTTCTGTGCCAGGACGTTGGAGAGGTCGTCCGTGATGAGCGCGGGTGTCGTGGCCGCCACCGCGTCCAGGGTGTACGACAGCCCCGGGTCGAGGTAGTCCGGGGGTTCGGCAGGCGTCGGGGGCGCGTGCCCGGCCAGCAGGTACAGATAGTTCCGTTCGTCGGGTGTCAGTCGCAGGGCGGTCGCGATGCTCGCGAGTATCGCGACCGATGGCTGGGGGCCACGTGCCTGCTCGAGACTCTCGTAGTACGCCGTGGACATGTTGGCCATCGCCGCCACCTCGTCGCGGCGCAGCCCGGGAGTCCTGCGCCGGGCGCCCGGGGCGAGGCCGAGGTCCTCCGGACGCAGGGCCTCACGGCGGCGGCGGAGGAAGTCCCCCAATTGGATCCGGTCCGTCACCTGGGTCCCCGGGGTGGGCATCCAGTCCGGGTCCGCGTCGGCGACCGGATCGTGGGCCACGTCGAGAGGGCGCTTCATGAGGTACATCGTCGCACCGGGGGCCGCGTCCAGCGCATCTGGGCGGCGTCCCGAGGGCCGCCCGTTTTATCCACCGGCCGTCAGTACGTGGCTGAGCTGTTTGCCCGTCCCCGGCGCGTGTCTATGGTCCTGCTGTCCCGGTTGATTGCCGAGATACAGGATGAAAGAGGAAAAGCATGGAATTCACGGCCCCTGTGGTGCTTGTTCACGGTTTCTGGCATGGCAGCTGGTGCTGGAGCCTGGTCACCGAGCAACTCGCGAGCCGTGGTGTCGCCTCGGTCGCCGTGGACCTCGACGGACACGGTCTGAAGAGCCGCTCACCCCGGTCGCGATGGGCGCGTCCGTTCGATGCCGACGCGTTCGCCACGGAGCCCTCGCCGGTGGCCGGGATCACGGCGTCCTCCGCGGCCGCGAGCCTGGTCGAGCAGGTGCGGCGGATCGGGGGCGGCCGGCCGTGTCTGGTCGTGGCGCACAGCATGGGCGGCGCCGTGGCGACCGCCGCTGCCGAACGGGCGCCGGAACTGTTCGCCGGACTCATGTACGTAACGGCGTTCGCGCCGGTCAGCGGGGCGCCGGTGGGACAGTACCTCCGCAAGCCGGAGAACGCGGGAGAGATGGTGGCGGGCGGGCTCTCGGCGGACCCGGCAGCGGTCGGTGCGCTGCGCTACGACACGGGCGACAGCGATCGCCGGGCCGTCATCCGCGAGACGTTCTACAACGACGTCACCGACGAGGTGACCGCCGAGGCGGCGGTCTCGCTGCTGAGCACGGACGCGCCTGCCGGCGTCACCTCCGAACCGATCACGGTGACCGCCGAGCGGTACGGTTCGATCCCGCACAGCTACGTCGTCTGCACCGCGGACAACGCCATACGGCCCGCGTTGCAGCGCCTCATGGTCCGGGAAATCGACGCCATTTCCGCCCGGCCGACGACGGTTGTGGAGATGGACTCCTCGCACTCACCGTTCCTCTCGCGTCCGGCCGCCCTCGCGGACGTCATTCAGGTGGCCCACACGGCGGCACACCGGCCCGGCGGATCGCGGACCGCGGGGGCCTGACGAGGTCCGGGCGCCCGTGCCGCGCCGCCTCGAAAACCCACAGAATTCCCACAAAATCGCTCTCTAGCCTCTCGGGCCACAAGCGACCGAATCATCCGCGTCCTGCCACGCGACAGCCGTGTTCACAGAGGGGACCCTGCCGCCATGCTGACCGAGAGGACACGGGCCTCCGCCTCCCACAAGACCCTGGTGCTGCGCCTGTTGCGGGAACACGGCCCGCTGACACGGAGCGAGTTGGGGACCCTGTGCGGGCTGTCCCGCACCGTGCTCCACGACGTCGTCGGAGCGCTCATGGACAACGGCACCGTGCTCGCCTCGATACCGGCAGCGGCCCGGCGCAAGCGGGGCCGCCCGGCCGAGGTGCTGACCGTGAACCCCGGAACCGGTCTGCTGCTCGGCATCGAGTTCGCGCGGCGGGCGGTTCGGGTGGCCACGATGGACGCGTCACGCGAGATCGCCGGCGCCGTGGGGGAGGCACACGGCGCCGACACGCCGTGGCGGGCCCGTGTGGACATCGCATGGCGGCTGGCGGACACCCTGACGAGCGGGGCGCTGCGGTCCGGCGCGCCGAACGGCATCGGCGTCGGGGTGGTCGGACCGGTCGGCGCGCCGGACCACGGCCCCATGCGGACGTCCCGGCACCACACGGTTTCGGAGCTGGTCCGCGAGCGCTTCGGTGCGCGGGTGCTGATCGACAACAATGCCCGGTTGGCGGCACTGGCCGAGACGATCTGGGGCGCGGCGGCCGGCGAACGGGACGTGCTGTACCTGCGGTTGTCGCACCGGGTCGGCGGCGCACTCGTGGTGGCCGGCGCACTCCACCGGGGCGCTCACGGCCGCTCCGGGGAGTTCGGCCACATCACCGTGGAACCGGACGGCGCGCCCTGCGAGTGCGGTGGGACCGGGTGCCTGGAGACGGTGGCCTCGATAGGGGCCGTACTCGACGCCTACCGCGCCGCCGGAGGTACGGCGGCGGACCTGCCGGAGCTGATGGCCGCGGTCAGGTCGGGAGACCGTGAGGCACACGCCGTCCTGGAGCGGGTCGGCGCCTACGTCGGCGGAATGCTGGACGCCGTGAGCCATGCCGTGGGTCCGCGCGTGATCGTCGTGGGCGGTGGGCTGGTCGACGCCGGTCCGGCCCTGATGCGGTCGATCGAACGCACGCTGAACACGCGCGTGACGGGCGGCTCGAATGGGCGGCCGACCGTGCGTCCGGCCGGACTCGGTGACTCCGGCGCCGCGCTCGGCGCCATCGCCCGGATGGTCCCCTGGCCCCCCGGAACGTCAGTGCTTCTTCCTACCCCTGGTGATGCGAAGGTGGGTGACCATTGTCCACTGCCAGATGCGACACCTGCGGTGAACCGCTGTCCAGACCGGCCCGGTCCGGCGGGTCCCTTCCCCGGGCACGCTACTGTTCCAACGCCTGCCGACAGCGCGCCTATCGGTCGAGGCAGAAGGCGGGCGGCATGGACACCGCGCTGGGCGGTGGACCGCTGACCCAGCTGAGCAGCCTCGTGGGCCGCACCGACGAGCTGATGGAGCTGGCCCGGCTGCTGGACGGCGTACGGCTGCTGACACTGACCGGCCCCGCCGGGATCGGCAAGAGCCGGCTGGCGCTGGAACTGGCCGGTCAGGAGGTCCGTGGCAAACGCCGCGTGGCGTCGGTGGTGCGGCTCGGCTCCCACACCGAGCCCGACGAGATCCGTCGGCAGGTGCTGGCCGCGCTCGGCGAGCCGCCCGGCGCCACGCCGCCCTCCACCGCCGCCGCCTCCGACGGCCCCGAGAGCACCGGCCGGGACCAGTTCCTCCTGCTCGACGACTGCGAACATGTGCTGGACGGCTGCGGGAGGCTGCTGACCGAGTTGCTGCCGGGCCGGCCGCGGCTGCGGGTGCTGGCCACCAGCCGCGAGGCGCTCCAACTGCCCGGTGAGACCGTCTACTCGGTGGCCGGTCTGCCCCTGCCCGACTCCGGGTCCGGGTCCGACTCCGGGTCCGACACCGTGCTCGACGCGTGCCTGCGCTCCGACGCGGTCACGCTCTTCGTGGACCGGGCCCGCGCCGTCGTGCCCGGCTTCCGGCTCACCCACGACAACGCGGCACACGTCGGCGAGATCTGCGCCCGGCTGGACGGGCTGCCGCTCCCCATCGAGATGGCCGCCCGGCTGGTCCGGGTCTTCCCACCGGCCGAGATCGTGACCCGGCTCGAGGACCGGCTCACCCTGCTGACCAGCGGCTGGCGGCTCGCGGACGACCGGCACCAGAGCCTGCGTGCCTCGCTGGAGTGGGGCTACGCCCTGCTGAGCCCGGAGGAACGGGCGCTGCTGCGCAGGCTGTCGGTACTCTCCGGCGACTTCGGCCCGGACGCCGCCGCGGCGGTCGCCGCCGACCTGCCCGGCCCGGACGCCGCGATACCGCGGCTCCTCGTCGGCCTGGAGGCCAAGTCCGTCATCACTCCGGTGGCCGACCCCAGCGGTCCCACCCGGTTCCGGCTCCTGGAGTCCATGCGCTGCTTCGGACACGACAGGCTCATCGCCGAGGGCGAGGAAACCGGGGCGTATGAACGGCTGGTCAGCTGGCTGACCGCGATATGCCTGCCGCTGCATGGTGAGGCCGTGGTCCCCTCCGCCACGCTGGAACGGCTGGCGAGGGAGCGTACCCATCTGACGCATGCGCTGCACCGGCTGCGAGCCGGTGCGGACGAACGCCAACTGCTGCTGGCCAGTGCGCTCGCCGCCGTCGACACGGCCGATGGGCGGGTCACCGGCACCGCCGACCTGGTGGCACAGGCCCTCGACCGCGCCGCGCCGGACTCGGTCTACCGCGCTGTCGCCCTGGCGGCGGCGACCGCGCTGGCGGCCCGGGACGCCGACGGCGACGCCGCACTCCGCCACGCCGACGAGGCGGTGGAGCTGGAGCACGGCCGGGGCCGCCCGGAACTGCTCGCCCGGCTGCTTCTGCTGCGCGGCACCATCCAGCATCTGCGGGGCGAGCCGACTGCCTCCCTCACCGATCTGCGGGAGGCTCTGGAAATCGGCGGACGGCTCCGCCACGACACACTGTCCGCGCTCTGTCTGTCGATAATCGCCCAGTATCAGGTGGCGAACGGCGAACGCGGTGCCGTGCCGCGCGAGCTCGCCTGACCAGCCGGGTTCGTGCAGTAGGACGCCCTGCTGTCACCCACCCCGACGAGCACGGCGTGGGTGACGAGTTCGGCGAGGTCCGGCCCCAGCTCGGCATGGCGAAACAACGCCCGGAAGACGACGGGCGCGGCGAACAGGTCCAGCAGGAGGTCGACATCGAGGTCCTTTACCACCTCGCCGCGTTCCCGCGCTCTGCGCAGCGAGACCGCGCAGGCATTCCTGCGGGGTTCCCAGACGATGGCGAGGAATTCCTCGTGCAGCCGGGGATCGTCGGCGAGGTCGGCCAGCAGTGCGGGGATCACGCGGCCGAGGGCGGGATCGGCCATGCCGACGCGCAGCGCCTCCAGGTGCCCGACGATGTCGCAGTGCAGACAGCCGGTGTCGATTTCCACCACCCCGACCCGTTCGTCCGCCATGGCCGCGACGACCAGGTGCGGCCGACTCCTCCAGCGGCGGCGGATGGCCGGTTTGGTGGTGCCCGCGCGGGCGGCGACGGCCTCCATGGTCAGCGCCGAGTAGCCGACCTCCCGCACCAGTTCGGACACCGCGGCCAGCACGGCGCGGTCGATGCGCTCGTCGCGTCGGCGTGCCATCGCGCCTCCCTGCTGCCGCCGTGATCCGCCCACCTTACCGAGGGACCAGCACCACCTTGCCGAACGGCGTTCCGCGTTCCAGCAGCTCCAGGGCTTGCTGGGCGTCGGTGAGCGCGAGACGCCGGTAAAGCACGGGCGAGAGCGAGCCCTTGGTCCACAGCGCCGTGATCTCCTGCCAGGAGCGGAGCAACTCTCGTGGTGTCAGCGAGTTCAGACTGAGCGCCAGCAGCGTCGGCGACTTGTGGAAGTCGCCCAGCAGCGCCGCGAGAAGGTCCTCGTCCGGAGCACCGGCGACGCCGCCGCACATCACATGGCGTCCGTTGTCGCGCAGCAGTCTCAGATACCGGCCGGTGTCCGGGCCCGCGACCGTGTCCACGATCACGTCGTAGGTCCGGTCGGGGACGGCGGAGCCGGTCCGGTCCACGATCCGCGATGCGCCCAACTCCAGCAGCCGCTCGCCACGCGCCGCCGAGGAGGTGACCGCGGTGACCTCGGCCCCACGGGCGGACGCCAGCTGCGTTGCGAGCGAACCGATTCCGCCGCCCGCACCGCGGACGAGAACCTGTTCGCCCGCCGCCACCCCCGCCCGGTACAGCGCGGTCTCGGCGACGAGCGCGTTCACGCCCAGCCCGACCGCCTCGGCGGCGTCGGCCTCCCGCTCCACCGGCAGGACCCGGTCCGCGTCGACGACGACTCGCTCGGCGTAACCGCCGAAGCCGGGCATGGCCAGCACCCGACGACCGACCAGATCGCCGGGCGCACCCGGTCCGGCCGCCCGCACTCGGCCGACGACTTCCACCCCCGGCACGGAGCCCGGGCCGGGAATGCCGCGGTACTCGCCCCGGCTGAGCATGACGTCGACATAGCCCGCGCCGATCACTTCGGCCTCGACGAGTACCTGGCCGGGCCCGGGCTCCGGCTCTGGCACCTCGATCACGCCAAGCGCCCCGGACGGCCGCACGACAGCTGCTCGCATAGTGGTCACTCCTTATAACGTTCCGATCCGGATCGGAACGATACGACGGGTGTGGCCACCTGTTCAAGGCGCTCACGCCACCGTCATCACCAGCGGCGGCCGTCCGGCCCCGGAATCCCCGGCGGCGCGCCATGACGCGCAACCTCCGTGTGTCCCGCGCCCTCTTCCATACCGGCCATGACCGTAGGCTTCGATGTGCCCCGGTCCGGGCCGTACACCCGGTCGACCGACTCGGTTTCCGACCCCGACCCTGACGCTGGCTCCGCCCCCGACCCCGACCCCGACCCCGACCCCAACTCCGACTCCCCGAGGACACACCGCCGTGATGCCCGACCACCTCGCGCCGCAGCCCGTATGACGCCCATCCGCGCCCGGGACGTCCGGGCGCACGCCGGAACCGCAGGAACCGTCCGAGCCGTCCTCCGCCCTCACGCAGACGGCCTCGGTGCACACGACCGACTTGGGGCAGACGTGCCGGAACTTGTACTGCATGCCAATGGACGCACCTGGACCCTGGACCCGTCCCGGAGCTACACCATCGGGCGCGACCAGCAGGCCGACATCTCGTTCATCGACCGCCGGGTCTCCCGGCGGCACCTGACGATCCGTTGTGACGGCGGGACATGGGTCATCGAAGATCTCGGCAGCGCGAACGGCACGTTCGCCGAAGGGCGTCGTATCCAGCGGATCGAGATCGGCCACGGTTCGATCATCCGGCTGGGAAACGTCACCACCGGCATGCGGCTGGACTTCACCGGAGCCCCGGCGGCGGTGGGTGACGCCCAGGTGCGTGCCGACGCTCAGGTCCGTGCCGACGCTCGGATGCGCGCGGGGCTGCACCAGGGCGAGGCGGGTCCCCAGGCCCGGCGGGATGCCACGGATCGGGGCACGTCGGCGGCGCCCGCCCCCGCATCCCCGGTAGCACCCGCCCCCACACCCCCGGTAGTGCCCGGTCCCCGGGCGGGCGAGGCCCCCGTCGCCCCCGCCGGGGCGGCGGCAGCGGCCCATGGCGACGGCCTGTTCCGGCCCCTCCCCCACCCCGCGGCATCCGACCTCACCCGTGCCGCGGCCCCCCGTACTCCCGTGGACGCGGGCGACGCCCGGGCAGCCGACCGGCCCGAAGGACCCGCGGCCGGTCCCGGTGGAGCCGCCGCGGCCCTGTCCATCGACCGGGACCCCTCGGGTGTCCACCGACTCGACCTGGGACAACGGCTGCGCATCGGTCGCGCGCCGGACAACGAACTCGTGGTGGAGGGCCCGTATGTCTCCCGCCACCACGCGGAGTTCCGGCCGCTGCCCGGCGGACGCTTCGAAATCGTCGACCTCGGCAGTCACAACGGCACCTATGTCAACGGGCAGCCCGTGCACCGCCAGGTCATCGGCCCGTACGACATCGTCGGCGTCGGCCACTCCACCTTCCGTCTCGCCGGAGACCGGCTGGAGGAGTTCGTCGACACCGGTGAGGTGTCCTTCACCGCCCGCAACCTGACGGTGACCGTCGGGCGCGGCAAGACCATCCTCAACGACGTCTCATTCGGTGTCCCCGAGAAGTCGCTGGTCGCGGTGATCGGGCCGTCGGGCTCCGGGAAGTCCACGCTGCTGCGCGCACTCACCGGCTACCGGCCCGCCGACCGTGGTCAGGTGCTCTACGACCACCGCGATCTCTACGCCCAGTTCGCCGAGTTGCGCCGCCGTATCGGCCTGGTCCCGCAGGATGACATCCTGCACAAGGAACTGACCGTCGACACCGCTCTGAAGTACGCCGCCAAGCTCCGCTTCCCCGGTGACACCAAGGCGGCCGAGCGCAAGGCCCGTATCGACGAGGTGCTCCAGGAACTCAAACTCGACGTCCACCGGGCCAAGAAGGTCGCCTCGCTCTCCGGCGGTCAGCGCAAGCGGGTGTCCGTGGCGCTGGAACTGCTCACCAAGCCCTCCCTGCTCTTCCTCGACGAGCCCACCTCCGGTCTGGACCCGGGCCTGGACCGCGATGTCATGAAGTTGCTGCGGGAACTCGCCGACGACGGCCGCACCGTGCTGGTGGTGACGCACTCGGTCGCCGAACTCTCCCTCTGCGACCGGGTGTTGGTCATGGCCCCCGACGGCTCCGTGGCGTACTTCGGCCCCCCGGGCGAGGCCCTGGACTACTTCGGTCACGACAGCTGGGCCGATGTCTTCTCCGCCTTCGAGAACCACCGCGAGGACGACTGGGGCGGGCGCTGGCGGGCTTCCCGGCAGTACGGCCGGTGCATCGCGGAGATCGACTCGGCCGCACCGCCGCAGCGGGGCGCCCCCGCGGCCCAGCCGCGCGCACGGGCTCTGCAACCCAAACCACAGGGCTGGCTCGGCCAGTTGTGGACGCTGATGCGCCGCTATGTGTCGGTCATCGCCTCCGACAAGGGCTTCATGGCGCTGATGCTGCTGCTCCCGGCCGTGCTGGGCGGGGTGAGCTGTCTGATTCCGGCGAAATACGGACTCGCCCCGCCACCGCCCGACAGCGGTTTCCGCTACAACCAGGAGTCCGGAACCATTCTGCTGGTGCTGGTCGTCGGCATGTGCTTCTCCGGCGCGGCCAACTCCGTACGTGAATTGATCAAGGAACGGGTGATCTACGAACGGGAGAGGGCCACGGGTCTGTCCCGATCCGCGTATCTGATGTCAAAGGTGATCGTCCTCGGTCTGATCACCACGATGCAGAGTGTCGTCATCTGCGCGATCGGCTTCTCCGCCCGCCAACTGCCCGCCCAGGGGCTGCTCATGCCCACGGCAGTCGAGGTCTGCGTGGTCATCAGCGCGCTGGGCTTCACCACCATGCTCTTCGGTCTGGTCATCTCCGCGCTGGTGAGGACCCCGGAGAAGACCATGCCGCTGCTCGTGATGTTCGCCGTCGTCCAGGTCGTCTTCACCGGGGTCCTCTTCAAGCTGTTCGACTCTCCGGGCATCGAACAGCTCGGCTGGCTGATGCCCGCCCGCTGGGCGGTCGCCGGCGCCGGAACCACCCTCGACCTCGCGCACACCATGCCACCCTGGAACCTCGACAAGCCGGACGATCTCGATCCGCTGTGGGCCCACACCGTCACCCAGTGGGGCATCGACCTCGGTGTGCTCCTGGCGATCGGCCTGATCTGCGGCTTCGCGGTGGCGCGTCTGCTGCGCCGGCACGAGCCCGAGATCATGCGGGACTAGCCCACGCGTCTCGCCCGGCCCTTCGTCCGGGAGAGCACGCCGTCGAAGTCTTCACATCGAGCCGGACGCCGTTCCCTGGTGGCCCGCCACCTGCACGGTCGTGGACGTACCACCGCTGCTTCGCGAACTCCTCGTGAGCGCCGTCGAGTTCGAGGCCGACTACGGCCTGTCGGGGCGGGAAGGGTGCATCGCCGAGCTTCTGCTGCACGAGATCGCCGAGCGCACCCCGCTCCCCTTCCACGTCGCGCTTCCGCCCTCCCCCGACCTGGCGGAACTGTGCCGGGAGTATCTGGCCGCGCCCGACGTCGGCATCACCAACGCGGTCTGGGCCGGCCGGACGGCCCGGAGCGAACGAGCCTTCACCCGGCGCTTCCGCGCGGAGACCGGGGACAGCCCCGCCGTCTGGCGGGCCCGCGCCCGTCTGCTCGCGGCCGTACCGCTGCTGCGTACCGCTTCTGTCACCGAGGCCGCCGGCCGCCTCGGCTACGCCTCCCCCGCCGCTTTCACCACCGCCTTCACCCGCGCCTTCGGCCTGCCGCCGTCCCGGTTCACCACCGGTGGCCAGGGCAGTCGCCCCCGCCGCGCCGGACGTGCCTGACGACGCACCCGGACCGGTGGGTTGGGCCGGTGGGCAGGTGGGCAGGTGGGCAGGTGGGCAGGTGGGTCTATGGCGATGGCGAGCGCATCGAGGTCCCGGTCGTGGAGCAGGTCACGCAGGACACCCGTGACGCCCTGTTCGGTGTCCGCGTTACGCATGACCACCCGCTCACCCGTGCGGTGCGCTTCTCATCCGGTCAGGTCGACGCCGGTCACCTTCGCCAGGTAGCGAGCCATCTCGGACTGATCCGGGCTCTTCTCACCAAGGCCAAGGTCGGCGAGCGCGGCCCGGCAGAACTGGACGCATGCCTCCGACACCTCAAGTGACAGGCCCATGGACGCCGACAGCTCCAGGGCTGTGGTGATGTCCTTGACGGTCAGCGGGAGGGAGAACCCGACCTGGAACCGTCCGTCCAGCACCTCCGGCCCGATCTTGACCTCGGTCGACTGGTTGCGGCCGGTGGACCGGTTGATGACGTCGAGCATGGTCCGAGGGTCCAGACCGAACTTGGTTCCGGCCGTGAGCACCTCGAGCGCCCCGACCAGCCCGATGGCCGACAGCAGGTTGTTGAGAGCCTTCAGCGCGTGCGCGGATCCGGATGGGCCGACATGCGTCACCGACGAGCCCA
Organism: Streptomyces javensis; assembly: GCF_039525925.1. NCBI lineage: Bacteria > Bacillati > Actinomycetota > Actinomycetes > Kitasatosporales > Streptomycetaceae > Streptomyces > Streptomyces javensis. The sequence goes on from NZ_BAAAIF010000014.1 coordinate 124,373, forward strand.
TCGCGCGCAGCAGCGGAAGGGCCCGCTCGTAGTCCTCGGCCGGTCCACCGACCATGATCGTCAGCTCGGCCGTCTCGGCCTTGCGGGGACCGCCGGAGACCGGGGCGTCGACCATGGCCACATGGCGCTCCCGGAGCCGAGCGGCCGTTTCCCGAGTCGCCGGCGGCGCCGACGAACCCATGTCGATGACCAGCGCACCCGGGCGCAGGCGGCCGGCGAAGCTCTCCGCGTCCCCCGGGTCGCCGAGGACGCGCTCGACGATCGCGCTGTTCGGAAGCATGAGGATCACGACATCGGCCTCGGCCCCGCCGGCGGGACCGGCCAACGCCGTCACACCTTCGTTCCGGGCAGCGGCGTCGATCGCGTTCGAGTCGACGTCGAAGACCGCCACCGGCACGGATCGCGCGAGGTTGCGGACCATGGGCCGCCCCATCGTGCCGAGGCCGATGAAGGTGACAGTGTTCGTCACGGCTGTTCCACCTTTTGAATCGTGGGTCTGCTGATCGCCAGGGGGTCGACGAGTTCGCGCACGGTCAGGCACCGCCGCCGGAACCGCCCTGGAAGACCTCCACGGTCGGTTCCAGGCCGTCAGCCCCGACGACCTCACGCCAGGCCTCGAATCCGGTCTGGAAAGCCACGATGCCCGCCTCGGGCAGACTGATCTCGATCGCCTCGAGAATCTCCTGCGGAGTGAGACCCAGGCTGAGCGCGACCTTGATATGGCTCTGGATGTGCCCCTTCGAGGCACGCATCACCGTGAGGCTGACGATGAAAATGAGCTCCTTCGTCTTACGGTCGAGAGTTCGCTGGTCGAGGTAGGCCGCGCCGACGAGACCGTTGGCGGCCCGCAGTACGTCGAAATCCTGCTTGGCCATCACCTTGTGGTAATCGAGGACATAACCCCGCTTGCGCGCCATGTCGTCGATGTACTCCTGCGGCTCCTGAACAGTGGTCATGTGCACTCCTTCGGCCAGCACAACAAGGCCCTATTACCATAATACGGTATTCTCAGTCATGCCAAGGCCTTGAATCCATCCGTGGTATATTACGGTGTTATTGACAATTGGCTTGAACGGGAGGTAGTCGCGTGGTGACGCGACGGGTTCAGCGCGTGGCTGCGCCACTGCGGTCCCAGGTGCTCGAACTGCTCCGTGAGGACATGCTCGCATCGGAATTCGAACCAGGTGAGCGGCTGGTCGAAGCACGGTTGTGTGCGCGCTACGAGGTCTCCCGGACGGTCATCCGCGAGGTTCTGCGACAGCTCGAATCCGAGGGGCTCGTGACCACGGTGCCCAATCGTGGCCCGGTCGTCACCGAGTTGACGCCGTTCGACGTCAAGGCCCTCTTCGAGGTGCGGTGTGCACTGGAGGGCCTGGCCGGGGCGCTCTTCGCCGAGCGAGCTACGGCCGAGCAGCGCGAAGACCTGGGTGAGGTGCTTCAGCGGATGTCACGCACCTACCCCGATGCCGACCTGGCCGAGCGGCTGGCGATGAAGGACGAGTTCTACAGCGTCCTCATCGCCGGGGCGGTGAATCCGGTCATCGATTCGACCCTGCGCGGCATCCACGCCCGCGTGCAGATGCTGCGCGGGTTGTCCATGCAGGCCGAGGGACGTGCGCCGGAGACCGTTCGGGAACTCACCGCCATCCACGACGCCGCGGCCGTGCGCGGTGACGCCGACGCCGCTCGTGCGGCGTGCGAGCTCCACGTCCGCAATGCCGCGGCGACCACGCTCCGCGAACTCTCCGCCCGGCAGGCCGATTCCGGCTGACCGCGTACGGCCGCGGGCCCTTGCCCCCTCAGCCATGGGAGGCCCGGGCCATCAGTCCCGCGCGGATCGGCTCCGACCGCGCGACGTCCGCGATCGTCAGCGCCATGGCCAGTCCGGCGTCGCGAACGAACCGGTCGCCGTCGTGGCCCGCCGCGGCGGCCGCGAAGGCGGCGGTGTGATTGCCCTCCTCGGTCGGAAGGTCGAACGAGAGCATGGGGTGCAGCGCGGGGATCCGCAGTGAGACGTTGCCCATGTCGGTCGACCCGAACATCTTGTCGGGATAGTCGGGGAAGGTCCGACCGATGGCCTTCGCGTTGGACTCGAAGATCGGCGCCAGATCCCGGTCATGACGGAACTCGCGGTAGATGGACGGCAAGGACGTGAACTCCACACCGGTCCCGGTGGCGACGGCTCCGGCGTCGAAGCACCGTCGCACCCGCTCCCACACCTCATCGACCTCGTCGATCGTGTCGCAGCGGATCATGCAGTCGACCACGGCGCGGTCCGCGATGACGTTGACGGCCGACCCGGCTTCCTTGACGACGTGGTGCACCCTGATGCCGTCGCGCAGCTGCTGGCGCAGCAGACCGATGGCGGTCTGGGCGACGACCGTCGCGTCGGCGGCGTTCAGCGCGCTCCAGGGCCGCGAGGCATGCCCGCCACGACCCGTGTACGTGATGCGCCACGACCGCGAGGCGCGGAGCTGCGGGGTGACGACATCCTTCAGCGAGGGGTGAACCATGATGGCCGCGTGGGTCCCGTCGAAGACGCCGCGGTTCACCATGATCTCCTTGCCGGTCCCGCTTTCCTCGGCGGGTGTGCCGAAGACCCGTACCGTCAGTCCGAGCTCGTCGGCGAACGGGGCCAGCGCCAGCGCCGCACCCACGGCCGACGCGGCGATGACGTTGTGACCACAGCCGTGGCCGATGTCGGGGAGGGCGTCCATCTCCGCGCAGACGCCGAAGACCAGGTCGCCGGATCCGGCCGACGCCACGAATGCCGTCGGCAGGTCGGCCACGCCCTTCTCGACCGTGAAGTGACCGCTGTCCTCAAGCGCCGCGATGATCGCCGCCGATGTCCCGTACTCCTCGAAAGCCAGCTCAGGATTGGCGTTGATGCTGTGCGAGAGCTCGGTGACCAGGTCCAGGTTCTTCTCGAACTCGCGCTTGACGCGTCCCCTGGTGTCCGTCATGGTCGCACCTTCCTTCCGGGGGTTGGTGGATGTTGCCGTTCGCCCCGTCCGTGACGAGGCCGTCCCGCGTCACTTCTCCGCTTCGGTGAGCACGTGGTCGACGACCTGGGCGTGCGTGGCGAACCAGACGCCCTCGTGCGAGGCGATGTGGTCGAGCAGCTCGGTGAGGACGGCGATCCGCGAGCGATGGCCGATGCAGTGGGGGTGCATGGTGAGCTGGAAGATCCCGCCGTCGGCGTAGGCGGCGTCGAACTCGTCACGCCAGATCGTCAGCACTCCGCGCGGCGGCGTGTACGGCCGCAGCGAGGTGAACCGGTCCATCGTGAAGTACGCCAGGTCGTCGCGGATCCACTCGGGGGGCAGCTCGACGATGCCGGTCGGCTTGCCGTCGGCCACGATCTCGTAGCAGTCGTCGTCGGCCATCAGGGACGAGTCGTATGTCAGGCCCAGCTCGCGGGTGATCTCCAGGGTGTGGGGCGAGAAGTCCCAGGACGGGGTGCGGATGCCGACCGGCCGTGTCCCGGCGAGTTTCTCCAGCGTGTCCATCGCGCGGAACGCGAGGTCGCGCTCCGCCTCGGGCGGCAGCTGATTGTTGCGTTCGTGGATCCAGCCGTGCAGCGCGACCTCGTGCCCGGCATCCACATAGGACTTGACCTCGCCTTCGTGGAGCAGGGCGGAGACGGCGGGCACGAAGAACGACGACGGCGCATCGTAGCGTTCGAGCAGTTTCAGGATCTTCGGCACACCGACACGGGCGCCGTATTCGCCCTGCGCGAGCTTGCCCGGGAGGGTTTCGCCGTCGCGCAGCGCGGGCGTCTCGTGGTCGGAGTCGAACGACAGGGCCACGGCCACCCTGGCACCGCCCGGCCACGACTCCGGCCGCAGCCGGCGCCCGGCCCGCACGCGTCCGACGTGCCCGCGCCAGGTCGGCTCGTCCCACTGCCACGGCTGCTGTTCTTCAGTCATGTTTCCTCCAAGGAGAGCTACGTCGAATGTCGCCGGTGGCGCGCGAGACACCCCGCCGGGCGGGGCGCCTAGGCATCGGCGTTCGTCTCGGCGGCCACCCGGCGCCGCACCCGCCCGTCCTCGTCCACCACGATGGACGGATCCAACTCCCTCGACGCCTCGGCGAACCGGGCGAGGATCGAGGCCGCCGCCTCGGGCGTCGGAATGACCGGCTGACTGTCCGCGTCGAGCTCGATGGGGTCCAGGCGGAGCTCGGGTCCGTCGGCCCCTCCCAGCCGCACCCGGAATACCGCGCTCTCGTACCAGGGCCCCTTCAACAGGGCCGGCTGATAGGGAGCGGAGGGATGAGCGTCTTCCTTCGCGACCATCGAATCCGGGCTCCACCCGTCGCACCAGTCGAAGACGAAGTTCCCGGTCGAGTAGAGGATCAGGCCGTGTTCGTAGAACTCGACCGGATGGAGGCAGTGCGGGTGGTGCCCGATGACGAGGTCCGCCCCGGCGTGGATCAGGCGCCGCGCCAAGGGCTGCTGGTACCGCGCCAGCGGCCCTTGCGCCGTCGGCAGGTAGCAGAACGGAACGCCCCAGTGCAGCGCGACGACCACGAAGTCGTTGTGCTTCGTGGCCTCGCGGATCAGAGCCTCGGCCGCCAGGACGTCCGGCTCGTGCGCGCTCGAGTGCACGAAGGGAGGCGTGCCGGGGGTCTCGTCCATGAAACCGCTGTCGAACTCGAAGCTCTGGCGCACCCGGATCGCCCCGATGCCCGGCCGGTCGGCAGTGGCGTCGGCGCCCAGTGGGAGCGCGGAGCAGAAGCTGAAGAAGGCCAGGCTGCTCTCACCGAGGGAGACCACACGGGGACGGGTCGCCTCGGAGATCGATTCGCCGAAGCCGGCGTGCAGGACTCCCGCGGCGTCCAGGGCCCGCACCGTGTCGCGCATGCCCTCGGCGCCGTAGTCCATGGCGTGGTTCATGGCCAGGGACATGAGGTCGAAGCCGAGAGCCGCCAGTTCCGCCGCGCCCGACGTCGGAGCGCGCATCGCCACCAGTTTCTCGGCACGCTCCCCGGACGCGGTGAGCGGCACCTCCAGGTTGCCGATGGTCAGGTCACCGCCCTGGAGCAGGCCGAAGGCCGAGTCGCCCGGTCGGGCGGGATCCCGGATCGGGCGCCGCGGCGACCCTGAGACGACGACGTCCCCTACGACGTTGAGTTCCATGGTGGCTCCGTTTCGCGTCGCGGTACACCGTGCCGCAATGTAATCCAGTTCGAGTGTAGCCGTAAAGCGGAAGGTGTCGATCGGGCGGGTGCGCCGGGCCCCGCTCACGCCGGAATGAGGTCACGCCGGGTGCTAGGATCTTTGCCTTATGCGCATAGAAGAGGGCGACAAGGACGCCTCCGGCCAGGACAAACGGAGCGCCGGCGTCCGATCGATGAACAGCGTGCTGAGCACACTCCGCGTCTTCGAGGAAGTCGCCCTCCGACAGCCGATCGGCGTCTCGGAACTGTCCCGCGTGACGCACATCCCGAAAAGCTCGGCGCAGCGGTGCCTGGTGACGCTCCAGCAGGCCGGCTGGCTACGGGTCGTCGACCCCGAGCACGCGCGATGGGGTGTGACGATGAAGGCCCTCACCCTCGGACTGCGGGGCGCCGGAGAGCAGGACCTCCGCGAGGTGGCGGGGCCCGTCATCAAGCGACTCGCGGCCGAGACGGACGAGACCGTCCAGCTCGGCCTCCGCGACGGCGAGGACTACGTCATCGTCGCGAGAGAGGACAGCACGCACGTCGTCCGGGTGTTTCTCGACATCGGCACGCGCCTGCCCCTTCAAGCCACCTCGGCGGGGGTCGCGATCATGGCGCGCCTCGGGGCCGCGGATATCGACCAGTTGCTGCGGCGCGAACTTGAGGAGTTCGCGGAGTTCCCCATGCCGGACTCGGATGAACTCCGACAGGAGATCGCCCGGACCGCCGAACGCGGGTACGCGCTCAACATCTCGTCGTCGTGGTACCGCCCGCACGTCTCCTCGATCGCCGCGGCCGTCACGAACCCGGTCGGGCAACCCATCGCGGCGCTCACGCTCTCCATGCCGGAGATCCGCTATGACAGCGCGCGGGAGAAGGACCTGGCGCAGCTGGTCATCGCGGCAGCGGATGAGATCAGCCGGCTGATCTCATCCGCCTGACGGCCCCAGCGGCAGCCATGAGCGGGGTGGTCCGGTGGTGGCCTTATCCGGCCACCACCCGGGCCACGAGTTCAGCCGTGCCTTCGGGCGACTCGCGGTGGAAGTGATGGCTGCCCAGGTCGACGGGCACGATGCGGATGCGGTCGCCGTAGCGGTCGATCGCCTCTTGCGTGAGGATCTCACGCACCGCGAACACGGTGATCGGCTGCTTCACCTCGCGCAGCGCCTCATCCATGTGCCAGCGCACCAGTCCCTCGAGTGACCGCAGGCCCGCGGGCTGCCGCACGGACACCATCTTCTCGAAGTACGCGTCCTTCAACCCCGGGTCGGTACCGGCCGGTGAACCCGCCTCGACCATGCCCCGCACACCCGCGGAGAAGTCTTCGCCGAACGACTCCAGCATCGCCTGGACCTGGTTCTCGTCCTGTGCGGGGAACAGCGAGAGATAGTGCAGGGCGTCGAGCGCGACCACGTGCGAGACCACATCGGGCAGCAGTCGGCCGACTTCGACGGCCACCGCCCCGCCGAGCGAGTGCCCGACCACGACACAGGTGTCCACCCGCTCGGCCTCCACCACGGCCGCCACATCACGGGCGAACTCCTCCATCGTCCAGACATCTCGGGTGGACCTCGACTCACCGTGCTCGGCGAGATCGACCGCGAGGACGCGGTAGCCCTCCGGGAGGAAGGCGCTCACCTCGCCGAAGTCATCACGGTCGCATCCCCAGCCGTGGACGAAGACCACTGTCGGCCCGTCGGCCGGACCACTGATCGCGTACCGGATCGTCGTGTCATTCGAACGCTGGACCGCACGCGTCGTCGTAGTCGCGCTTGGGTTCGACATCGCAGACTCCTTGTGCCGCATTGTGATTCACTGTATCGCAGTATGGTCCATATGTATGGCCCATATGAAGCCTGGCTGCCCAGGCCGACCGTCGAGGAGGCGTCCTCGTGCCGGAGACCTCACACCGCGCGGTGGTACTGATTCGGCCAGGCCAACCGGCCATCGGCCCGATTGCGCAACGCGAAGTACGGGTCCCGGAGCAGAGCGCGCCCGACGAGCACGGCATCCGCATGGCCCTCGGCGACGACATCGCCGGCCAACGACAGGTCGCGTATCTCGCCGACCGGGGCGACCGCGATCCCCGAAGCCTTCTTGAGCGTCTTCGCGAACTCGACGTTGACTCCGTCCCGGGCCGGCGGCCGGGCGTCTCGGACCAGCACACCGGAGGTGACGTCGAGGAGGTCGATGCCCACGGCCGCGAGCTCCTTGGCGAAGATCGACGCCTCGTCGACGGAGATGCCGCCGTCGGCCCAGTCCGTGGCGGTGATCCGGACGAAGACCGGCTTGCTCGCCGGGAACGCTTCGCGGACGGCGCGGGCCACCCGCAGCGGAAGGCGCATCCGGTTCTCCAGACTTCCCCCGTACTCGTCCGTCCTGCTGTTGGCCAGGGGAGAGAGGAACTGGTGCAGCAGGTATCCGTGCGAGGCGTGGATCTCCACGACGTCGTACCCCGCCTCGTGCGCCATCCGCGCCGCATGGGCGAACGCCTCGACGGCCTCATCCATGTCCGCCCGGGTGGCTTCCCGCGGAACGGCCAGATCCCCGAACGCAATCGCCGACGGACCGATCGTCTCCCAGCCGCCGTCGGCCGGGCTCACCGGGCCGTTCTGCCCCCCGCCTTCCCACGGGACCTGGTGCGAACCCTTTCGTCCCGCGGCTATCAGCTGAACCGCGGGAACTCCGCCGTGCTCGGCGATGAACGAGGTCAGGCGCCGATGCGCGGCCGCCTGCTCCGCGTTCCAGATGCCCAGGTCCGCCGAGGTGGTCCGGTGTCGCGGTCCGATGGCCGTGGACTCAACCATGATCAGGCCAACGCCGCCGACCGCACGTGCGCCGTAGTGCACGAGGTGCCAGTCGGTCGGCTTCCCCTCGGCCCCGGCGGAGTACTGGGCCATGGGGGACATCCAGACACGGTTGGGAATCGTGACCTCCCGGAGCCGCAGGGGACGCGTCTCCGGGGCCGGGAACTCTGCGCTGGGCATGCCGAACACCCTCTTTCGTCGAGCCGTACGACTGTCATACGGCATCTTGAGCGACAAGATTACCGTAATACGGTCCGACGGCTTGCCTCTCGTGACCACCGCGCGGTCTGACCGGCGGTGTCAGGCGCCGGTGTGCGGTGCGCGGGCCTGGGCCAGGGTGCGTCGGGCGCGTTCCAGTACCGGTTTGTCGACCATCCGTCCGTCCACCGTGGTGACGGAGTCACCGGCGTCCAGCACCGCACGGGCCCACCGCAGCTCCTCCGCCGACGGGGCGAACCCCTCGGCGACGAGCCGCGGTTGGGCGGGGTGGATACAGAGCTTTCCGGTGAAGCCCAGGCGCCGCGCGTGGGCGGTGTCGGCGCGCAGCGCTCCCGCGTCGCGTACGGCGGTGGTGACGCCGTCGACGGGCGGGGCGATACCGGCCGCGGCCGAGGCGAGGACCAGCCTGGAGCGGGCGAAGGTCAGCGCCGTGTGGTCGTCGGGGGCCACTCCGAGTTGTGCGGCGAGGTCGACGTTGCCGAACGCGGCGCGTACGACACCGGGTGTGGCGCACACGGCTGGGGCGTTCTCGAGGCCGAGCGCTGTTTCGATGAGCGGGACGAGAGCGCACCGTCCGGCGATGCGTGCGGCGAGGTCCGCGAGGGCGACGGGGTCCTCGGCCTTGGGCACCATGACGGGACTGCCGTGCTCCGCCGCCATCCGCAGGTCCGTTTCGGCCCAGGTGGTGCCGGGCGGATTGATCCGTACGATCGCGGGGTTGCCGTGGGCGAGCCAGGCGGCGGTGTGGTCGCGGGCACGCTCCTTGTCCGGTGCCGCGACCGCGTCCTCCAGGTCGACGATGACGAGATCGGCGCCGGACGCGGCGGCCTTGCCGAAGCGGTCGGGCCGGTCGCCCGGTACGAACAGGAGACTTCTGGCGATGGCGATCCGCTCGGCGAGGGTGCTCATGCGAAGGTCACCTCCGCCGTGGCGTGCCGGTCTTCCCGGTGGGTGGCGACGCGCAGTTCGGCGCGGTCACCGGCGGGAGCACCGCAGGCCGCGAGGTGCTCGCCGGAGAACACCGGCCGCCGCAGCCGGTAGGACAGGGAGCGCACCCGGGCTTCCGGGGAGTGGCGGCGAGGCAGTTCGAGCATGAGCAGAGCGAGCAGGGGGCCGTGGACCACCAGCCCGGGGTAGCCCTCCTCATGCTGGACGTACGGCGTGTCGTAGTGGATGCGGTGGGCGTTCGCCGTGAGGGCGCTGAAGCGGAAGAGCAGCGCGGGATCCGGTCGCAGTCGGAGCTGCCACGGGTCGGCGGGGCGGGGGACGGCGGACTCGTCCAGGGCGACGGGATGCCGTGCGGCGCCGCGTCCGGACCGGTAGACGATGTCCTGCTCCTCCACGAGGCGGATGCGACCGCGCTGGCGGAACTCGCGCCGCTCGGTGACGAAGAGCATCTCCCCGGTGCGGCCCTCTTTCACGGTGACCGAGCCGAGGCTGCTGACGCGTTCGGCGGGCTCGCCGAGTCGGAGCGGCTCGGTAATCTCGCAACGTCCACCGGCCCACATGCGCTGCCGACCGGGAAGAGGCGGCAGGAAGTGGCCGTGCGACGGATGGCCGTCGGCGCCCAGATCGCGCTGCGCGGGCCAGGTGAGGAAGTAGAACCAGTGCCACAGTGGCGGGATCGGGTCACCGGCCCCGGCGGCCGCGCCCGGCAGGTCCAGCAGCGCCGAGAAGGCTTCCACCGGGCCGGTGGGCAGGGCGTCCTCGGCCATGATCGGCCCTGGCGTCCATGACTCCACATAGGACTTGAGCGAGGGCGGGGTGGCTGGCATGGTCTGGGTGTCCTCACGGTCCGGTGGGTGAGCGCGTACGAGCGCCCCGGTTCAAGGTCTGGACTCCATCATGGGGTTTGATGAGGCAGGCAGAGTAATAAAAAGAGCTGATGTGGCCATGCGTAGCGGGCATGAGGAACCGCAGCGCGAGATCACTCGAGCCCGGCCGGAGCTTCGGCTCCCGGCAACCGCGCGGAGGGCCATCTGCCCTGGGTGACAGCCGAGTTGACCTGATGGACCAGTTCTCGTGCGACGGCCTCCACGCCGGGAGGGGTGCGTCCGGCCCTCGGGGTGACGAGGACGATGGAGCGCCACACCTCGGGCTCGCTCAGCGGCGCGGCGCTCAGGGTGCCCCGCGCCACGTCCTCGGCGATGCCGAGACCGGGCAGGACGGTCCAGCCGTGCCCGGCCAGTACGAGTCGCTTCTGCACGTGCATCGAGTTGGTCTGCACGACCACGTTCATGGCGGATTCGGCACGCGCGGCCGCCGCGTCGATCAGACTGCGCAGCGCATGGCCCGAGGTGGGCATGACCAGTGGGTGCCCGGCCGTTTCCGTGAAGGGGACAGGGCGGTCGGCGCGCAGTCCGGCGGATGCCGGAGCGACGGCCCACAGGCGCTCACGCGCCAGGGGAAGGGCGTTGAGGGAGGGCGTGCTGTTCAGGTTGTAGAGCAGGGTGAGGTCGAGGTCGCCGTCGTCCAGCCACTGCTGGAGATGCCCGGAGTAGGCGGTCATCAGCCGGAGTTCAATGCCGGGGTGATCGCGGGCGATCGCCGTCACCAGTGGCTCGGCGAGCAGGTCGCTGGTGCTCTCCAGCAGGCCGACGGTGACGATACCGGCCACCTCGCCGGGGGCCGGCTGCACCTCGGCGCGGGCCCGCTCCAGCTCGTTCAGGGCGCGCCGCGCCCGGTCGACCATGATCGCCCCCGCTCCGGTGGGGCGCATGCCCTGCCCGGTCCGCTCGAAGAGCTCGACACCGAGCTCCTGCTCCAGGGTGCGGATCTGCCGGGTGACGGCGGGCTGGACCAGATGGAGCAGCTCCGCGGCGCGCGTGACGCTACCCACCTCGGCCACCGTGACGATCGCCTTGAGCTGTTTGACGTCCATGGCGTTCCCCCTCCTTCCGGCCGTTCCGCGGCATCCACTGCGGGCATGGGGACATCACGAAATGCTATTTCACTAATGGGTCGATGCCTGTTCATGATGGCACTCCCGATGCGGGACCCGCGCCCCCCTGGAGGCCCCCATGACCGATCACCCGGACCGTCCGCCGCTTTCCGGTATCACCGTCGTCAGCCTCGAACAGGCGGTGGCCGCTCCCTTCGCCACCCGTCAGCTGGCGGATCTCGGCGCGCGGGTCATCAAGGTGGAGCGCCCGGGCGGTGGTGACTTCGCCCGCCGGTACGACACCACGGTGCACGGGCAGTCCAGCTATTTCGTCTGGCTCAACCGCTCCAAGGAATCCGTGACGCTCGACCTGAAGTCGAACGCGGGCAGAACGGTCCTGGAGCGACTGCTCGACCGGGCGGACGTGTTCGTACAGAACCTGGCCCCGGGGGCGGTCGCCCGGATGGGGTTCGGCGCCGAGGCCCTGGCGGAGCGCTTCCCCTCGCTGATCCCCTGTTCCATCTCCGGCTACGGGGCCGACGGCCCATGGGCCGACCGCAAGGCGTACGACCTGCTGGTGCAGTGCCAGACCGGCCTGGTCTCGCTCACCGGCAATGAGCACGGTTCCGCCCGCGTCGGAGTGTCGATCGCGGACATCGCCGCCGGCATGTACGCCTACTCGGGCATCCTCACCGCTCTGTTCACCCGCGCGACCACCGGAACCGCGAGAGCCGTGGAGGTCTCCTTGTTCGAGGCCCTGGCCGAGTGGGTCAGCCAGCCCGCGTACTACACCCGCCACGGCGGCACCCAGCCCCCGCGCATCGGCACCCAGCACGCCACCATCGCCCCCTACGGTGCCTACGCCTGCGCCGACGGCAAGGAGGTCCTGTTCACGGTGCAGAACGAGCGCGAATGGGCCGCCCTGTGCGAGCACTTCCTTCAGCGGCCCGACCTCGTCGGGGACCAGCGATTCGCCACCACTTCCGACCGTGTGGCGCACCGCGCTGAGCTGAACGGGATCGTGGCCGCCCGCTTCGGAGAACTCGACAGCGAAGCGGCGACGCGACTGCTGGACCGGGCGGGTCTGGCCAATGCCGGAGTCAACGACATCGCGGAGTTCCTGGCCCACCCCGTGCTCGGAGCCCGCGGTCGTTGGCGGAGTGTACGGATCCCCGGCGGATCAACCGTGCCCGCGCTGCTGCCGCCGGTGGACCTCGCGGGCACGGTCCCGCGCATGGACGGCGTACCCGCCGCGGGCGAACACACCAGCAGCGTCCTGGCCGAGTTGGGGTACGGCACGGCTGACATCGAAAGCCTCAGTACCGAGCACGCCATCTGAACGGCCCGAGGCGGCAACGGCATCCACGGCACCCCACGAGGAGCATCACGCATGAGCACACTCGACATCCTGTCCGAGGACGAGCGGTTCATCGTCCGCACCGTGCACGACTTCGTCGACAGGGAGGTGAAGCCCGTCGTCCAGGAGCTGGAGCACGCCAACACCTACCCCGAAGCCCTCATCGAGCAGATGAAGACGCTCGGGATCTTCGGACTCGCCGTCCCGGAGGAGTACGGCGGCACCCCGGTCTCCACCCCGTGTTATGTGCTGATCACCGAGGAGCTGGCCCGTGGCTGGATGAGCCTGGCGGGCGCGATGGGAGGGCACACGGTCGTCGCCAAACTGCTGCTGCGCTTCGGCACGGAGGAGCAGAAGCGGCGCTACCTGCCGAGGATGGCCACCGGTGAGGTCCGGGCGACGATGGCGCTGACCGAGCCGGGCGGCGGCTCCGACCTCCAGGCGATGCGCACCGTCGCCCGCGGGGAGGCCGACGGCTATGTGGTCAACGGCGCGAAGACGTGGATCACCAACTCCCGCCGGTCCCAGCTCATCGCCCTGCTGTGCAAGACCGACCCGGACGCGAGCCCCGCGCACACGGGCATCTCCATCCTGCTCGCCGAGCACGGCCCCGGGCTGACCGTCTCGCGTGACCTGCCCAAGCTCGGCTACAAGGGCGTGGAGAGCTGCGAGCTGTCCTTCGAGGACTACCGGGCACCCGCCGACGCACTGCTCGGAGGCGTGGCGGGCAAGGGCTTCGCGCACATGATGAAGGGCCTGGAGACCGGCCGCCTCCAGGTTGCCGCCCGCGCCCTCGGTGTGGGCCGGGCGGCATTCGAGGACGCGCTCGCCTACGCACAGGAGCGCGAGTCGTTCGGCAAGCCGATCTGGCAGCACCAGTCCATCGGCAACTACCTGGCCGACATGGCGACCTCGCTGACCGCGGCGCGCCAGCTGACCCTCTACGCGGCCCGGGAGGCGGACGCCGGACGCCGGGTGGACATGGAGGCCGGCATGGCGAAACTCTTCGCCTCCGAGACGGCGATGCGGATCGCGCTGAACGCCGTCCGCATCCACGGTGGTTACGGCTACTCCACCGAGTTCGACGTCGAGCGCTACTTCCGTGACGCCCCGCTGATGATCGTCGGCGAGGGCACCAACGAGATCCAGCGCAATGTCATCGCGAGTCAGCTGATCAAGCGCGGTGGTCTGGACGCATGAGGACCGTCGTCACCGGCCGCACGGGTATCCACGCCGCACAGCGGACCGAGGCGTGGCCAACCCCGGCACAGGCACCCACCGGCCGCGGTGTGCGCGGGGCAGCGGCGGACCGTACGGCGACTGCCAGGCCGGCCGCTCGGTCGCGTCGGCACGGAAGCCCTTCACCCGGAAGCGCCCGGAGGCGCACCCGTGGCTACGGCGGAGCACAATCGGCAGGCGGGTGGGCACGAACGCCCAGTTCATGGACATAGAGATACACCGGTTCCAGTGAGAAGACCGCAGCGAAAAGGAGCACGGCGCACAGGTGCGACGCGCGACGGATCAGTGCTAGGTGGATCTCACTTGGTGTACAACGGCTCGTCCTTGACGGAGTGACTGTGGGCGGAAGCACGGTAACGGCACACGAGGGTGCGGCTCCACCGATTTTCCGGCGGGCGGCGATGCCTTCCTTCTGGCCTGTTCGAGGCGTTCCACCCCATGCTGCCGCGCTGTACTTTGTCCGGGTATTCCATCGGGGCGGGGACGGCATACGTGACCGCCGACCACCTCCTTCGAGGGGGGAGCGTGGAACCTTCGTGGCGCAAGCCCGCGCCGCTGAACTGGTCGGCCGCGCGCGAGGGGCAGTACACGACCGCGGCGCCCCTCCTCGGTGGCGCGAGCATCACGCTGCTGGGGCTCGTCATCACGGACCGCGACGAATTCCGCTGGCCCGGCCCCACGTTGCTCGCACTCGCCCTGACCACGCTCTTCATGGTCATGGCGGTGGTATGGGGCGTTCGCTCCCGCCAGTATCTGTACTCGCGCGGCGATGTCGAGGCCTGGTGGGGTCCGCTTTCCGAGATACCGGACGATCGGCGCAAGCAGCTGATCGAGGACCAACGGAATCACTACTCCAGATGGACCAGGCTGGCCGGACGAGCGGACCGCTGTTACTCGTCGGGGCTCCTGTGCCTGGCGGTGGGAAGTAGTCTTGCCCTGGCCCCGTCGGCTCACGCGGCGGCACCCGCGTGGCGGTGGCTCGCAGCGGGCACTACGGCCGCCCCGGTCGTCGTTGTGCCGCTCGTCTGGGTGAAGCCACACATAGGCAACGCGATTCGGAGATGGCGGACCGGGGCCGACAACCACGACTCGACATAGGGACAAGGAGCACCATGCCTCCTCGACAGTGCCCCGGATGCGACGCCGCTCCGAGCGAGAGGGCCGACCACTACGCCGGCTGCCCACTGAAGGATGTGCCGCTGGCGCAGGTCGCCGGGCTGAGGTTCGAGGAGGCCGAGGCGAAAGCGGAACAATGGCGGGCGCGGAACAAGTAAGCGGCCGGTCGGCGGCCTGCGCTGGCAGCCGCCCGCGCCCGCGGCCGAATGGCCAGGTGTCCGGCCGGCGGACCACCACGGCGCGACACCGGAGCAGCGGCGACTGTCGCGGGCGATGGTGCGCTACTGGGGCGCGTTCACCAAGGACGCGAACCCCGCGACGCGGAAGCAGGCGGCGTGGCCGCCGTACCGCAGCGCCAAGCTCATGTCGCTGTTGCCCGGCGACCGCAACAAGGCCGTCGGCTCGTGACCTCCCGCCGAGCGGCCTGCGGGCGCAGAAGACCCCGAGCACATGACGGCCCGGGGTCTCCGCGTACTTTCGGCACGGCAGGCTTCGGTTCAGGAGTTCATGGCCGCCCAGAACTCCTCGAAGGACATCTGGCGATCGCCGTTGGTGTCGAGCGAGTCGATGAGCTCCTGGGCCTGCGACTGGGTGATCTCCGAGCCCTCCAGCTCCGCCACGACCTTACGGTACTCGTCCGCGGTGACCAGGCCGTCCCCGTCGAGGTCGTAGCGCTCGAAGACCTTCCGCGCCGCCGTCTCCATGATGTCTGCCATGTGCTCCGCCCTTCTGCGAGCTTCTCTGCGATCTTCGCTGACGGGCCCAGGCTATCCGTCCGCCCGGAGCGCCCCGGGGGCCGCCCAGCCTGCCCGGGCCGTCGCGCGTACGCAGGTGTGCGGTCGCCCTACGGCGTGTAGACGGCGTCGCTGCCGTACAGCTCCCTGGTGAACGCGGAGACATCGGCGCCGCGATTGGAGCCGTCGAGGTTGTACGTCAGATAGACGCCGTACCCCTCGCTGACGGTGCGGCGGGCGAGACTGGCGGCCGTGCTCTGCGAGGTCCGGCCGATCTCGACGGCCGCCGGGGACAGCTTCGACTTGGGCAGTGCGATGCCGGGAACCTGCCAGGTGCCGTAGTACGGGTTCCAAGCGTAGTCGAACTTGGACGAGACGTCGACGCCGCCGTAGGAGAGGCGCGACGCGGCCGGGCCGATGTTGTAGAGACTGATGATCTTGTTCGGCATGTTCGCGCGCAGCGCCGTCACCAGGTGCACGAACGAGCTGTCATTGGGCTGGCCGGTGCCGTTGTTGCCGTACTCCGCGTACTCGTCATCGAAGTCGATGCCATCGAGGCCGTACGTGGACACGGTGTCCGACAACGTTTTCGCGAACGCCGAAGCCGCCTGCTGCGAAGGGAAGTTGGCGAAGCCCGCGCCCTGATGGTTGCCGAGCACCGAGAGGACGACCTTGATGCCCTTCTGCTGCAACGGGCGTATCTCCGTGGCGGCGTTGTCGAGGACGCGCTGCACGTTCTCGTTGAAGTGCAGATACGCCGCCTTCGTACCCGTGTCGTAGTTGATGTTCGCCGCGAAGATCACGGCGACGTCGAAGACATTGCCGCCGCCGCCCGCGAGGGTGTACTTGCCGACGTTCCGCATGCTGTTGTTGTTCACCTCGACGTACGCCACCGAGGTCGGCCCCTGTTTCGCGACAGCGGGGGCCGCTGCCGCGCCGGTCGTGGCGCTCGCCGTGGTCCCGGTCCCGGCGAAGGCGAGGGCCGCCACCGCCGAGAGCGCGAACGCGGCCGTCCGTAATCTGCTCCGCACCAGAGTGAACATCGTTGCCCGGTCTCCCCTCGCATGGGTCGGCGCCCGACCTGTTCGAAGCGCCGAGTGAGCCCCCCAAGTCTTCCGCTCCCGTGACCGAATCCCGAGAATCGCGCGCGAACTCTTCACGACTCCCCCTCACGTCACACCGCACCCCGGCGCGCGGTCAGCCGCGGGGGCCGCTTCCGGCGTGGTAGCCGAGTTCGAGGTAGCGGGTGCGGGTGCTCCAGGAGCCGAGGTCGGGCGTGTTGGCCAGGATGTCGCACCAGGGCTGGGCATCGGAAGCGGCCGCCTCGCCAAAGGCCGCCTTGCGGGGAGCCGCCTCGCGGGGAGCCGCATCGCCGGACGGGCCCCCCTCGTCGTGCGCGGGCGGCGGATGGCCGGGGCGCCCGGCCCAGAGCCGCACTCCCGACCGCGCCTCGGACTCGCGGACCGGCTCCCACCAGCCCGCCGAGAACATCCCGGCGAGCTCGTGCATGGCGATGAAGCTGGCCACGCCGCCCTCGGGGTCCGTGCGGTCCGGGCGCTCGGTGAGGGCGTGCCACAGGAAGCGCATGTTCGGCAGCCGCACATCGGGCTTGAAGCGGTACACGAGCCGGTCCAGCGTGATCGAGCCGATGCGCGGCAGCTGTACCCGGTTGAGCGGGACGACCTCGTGCTTGTGGCCGTTCCAGGTCAGCGTCTGGTTACGGCCCCTGTAGCCGGGCTCGCTGTAGACCGTGGCGTGGAGGAGTTCCCTGCGATCGGGCCTGCGGTTGTGCAGCATGCCCGCGGCGGTGACGGCGCCGCCCACGGAGGCCAGGCCCGCCAGCAGGATTCTGGTCTTGCGCTTCATCGGGACGCTGCACCTCGCTTCTGGCGGAACGGCCACCTTCATCATGCGTCACCGATGACCGCTGATCCACCGTCAGCTCCGCCCGTCAGCTCCGCGGACACGATCGCCTCGCGGACCACCTTCCACGGCGTTCATCTCCGCCGCCGGGATTGACGAACTCCCGGTAGGATGACAGGTGATGACGCGTAGAGGCTGATCCTGATGCCCTTGACCAGGGCGACGGCCAGGCCGGCGAGGGTGGATCGGACACGACGGGGGGCTCGCGTTGACCGGCCGACCGGCGCCCGCGGTGCTGCCCCTGTCGTTGCGCGCGCGGCTCGGGCCGGTCGCGGCCCTCGCCGCGCTGGTGGTCTGCGTGCTCGGGGTGCTGTACGCCGGCCACGGCGAGCCCGGCGGGGTGGACAGGTGGCTCGTCGACCCGACGGCGGACAGCGTGCGGCCGCCCTGGAGGCGCGTCGCCCTGGCCATGGACTTCTTGGGGGAACCCGCCGGAGCGGCGACGCTGATCGTGGCCGTCGTGGCAAGCTGTCTGCTGCTTCGGCGTCCTCGCGCGGCGGTCCTCGTCGTCGCCGGCGCCGCCATGACCGTGGGGACGGCGACGCTGCTCAAGCATCTGGTGGGACGCACCATCCACGGCGACGGCAACCTGTCCTATCCGAGCGGGCACACCGCCTTCTTCACCGGACTCGCCATCGTCGTGGCGCTGCTCGCGACCGGCCGGTTCGGCCTCGGCGGGACGGCCGGCCTATCACTCGTGCTCGCCGCGGCGCTCGTGGCCGGCGCCGCGATGGGATGGGCGCAGGTCGCCCTGGGCGCGCACTATCCGACCGATGTCCTCGGCGGCTGGTGCACCGCGCTGGCGGTGATTCCGGCGACCGCGTGGCTGGTCGACCGGGTGGCCGACGCCCCTCGGCGCGAGCGTCGCTGACGTCACGCCACGCCACGTCGCCGCGTCACACCACACCACGTCACCGCGTCACACCACGTCGCCACGTCACGCCAAGCGGCGGAACACTGGCTTCACCGGTCGTCCGCCCAGCCACGGGGTGGGGTCACCGGCGTCCAGTGCCTTCCGGTACACCGCACACGCCTGGGCCACCACGTCGACGGTGTGATCGATGTCGGCGTCGCTGAGCGCGCTGCTCACCACGAATGACGGGGCCAGCACCCCGCCCGCGAGGAGTCGGCGCAGGAACAGGGTGCGGTACTTCTGCGACGGCCGCCCGTTCTCGTCGAGGGTGGCGAAGACCAGGTTGCTGGCCCGGCCCCGGACGACGACGTGGTCGCCGACCCCCAGACCGGCCGCGGCGTCGCGGACACCGGCGGCCAACCGCTCGCCGAGGGTGTGCAGCCGCGCGGTGACGCCCTCTTCGGCGTAGATGGTCTGCACGGCCATCGCGGCGGCCAGCGAGTGCGTTTCCGCGCCGTGCGTGGTGGACAGCAGGAACACCCGGTCGCCGGAGTGGCGCAGGCCCCCCAGCTCCATCAGTTCGCGGCGCCCGGCCAGCGCGGAGACGGCGAATCCGTTGCCCAGCGCCTTGCCGAACGTGGAGAGGTCGGGGACGACGCCGTAGAGGCCCTGGGCGCCCGCCTCGGACCAGCGGAAGCCGGTGATCATCTCGTCGAAGATCAGTACGCAGCCGTGCCGGTCGGCCAGTTCGCGCAGACCGGCGAGGTACCCGGGCGGGGGCTCGACGGCGGTGGCGGGTTCGAGGATCAGACAGGCGACCTCGTCCTGGTACCGGGTGAGCAGCTCCTCCGTGGCGGCCAGGTCCCCGTAAGGGAACGCCACGGTGAGCTCGTTGGTCGCCGCCGGAACGCCCGCGGACATCGGCGTGGTGCCGATGAACCAGTCGTCGACGGAGAAGAACGGGTGGTCGGCGCAGATGGCCACCCGCGAGCGCCCGGTGGCGGCGCGGGCGAGGCGCACCGCGGCGGTGGTGGCGTCGGAGCCGTTCTTCGCGAACTTCACCATCTCGGCGGTCTCCACCGTGGCCAGGAAGCGCTCCGCGGCTTCGGCCTCCACGATGGAGGGCCGGACGAAGTTGGCGCCGCGGTCGAGTTCCCGCCGCACCGCCGCGAGCACGCCCGGGTGGGCGTGGCCGAGGCTGACCGACCGCAGGCCGGACCCGTACTCGACGTAGCGGTTGCCGTCGATGTCCCACACGTGGGCACCGCGGCCGTGGCTGATGACCGGGGCCAGGTCCTCGGGGTACTGGTCGTCGCCCTTGGCGTAGGTGTGCGCGCCCCCGGGGATCATGGTGTGCAGCCGCTCGTTCGCCGTCCGCGACCGGGGTAGTCGAAATCCTTCGGTGTCCAAGCCGACTTCACCCTTCCTTGTGCTTCAGGACCTCGGCGAGGCTCGGCGCCTCCCGGTCCCGCTGCGACATCGACGTGACCGGCAGCGGCCACGGAATGGCGAGCTCCGGGTCGTCGAAGGCGATCGTCACGTCCTCGGCCGGATCGTGCGGGCGGTCGATCCGGTACGAGGTGTCGGCGGTCTCGGTCAGCGCCTGGAAGCCGTGCGCGCAGCCCGCCGGGATGTACAGGGTCGCCTGCGTCTCGCCGGACAGTTCGAAGAAGGCCCGGCCCAGGTAGGTCGGCGAGTCCGGCCGCAGGTCCACGACGACGTCGAAGACCTTCCCGTACGAGCACCGCACCAGCTTGGCTTCGCCGGCGCCGGAGCGCAGGTGCAGGCCGCGCAGCACGCCGCGGACCGAGCGGGACAGGCTGTCCTGGACGAAGGCGCCCGGGTCGAGGCCCACCGAACGGACCGCATCGGCGTCGAAGGTGCGGCAGAAGAAGCCGCGCTCGTCGGCGTGCGGCGTGGGCTCGAACAGGTACGCGCCGGCGATCGCCGGGACTTCGGTCGCTTTCATCGAGCCTTCCGCGGGGTGTGAGGGTGGTCGGTCGTCGGGAACACGGACGCGGTCAACGCGGCGAACTGGTCGGCGAGTTGCTCTGCCGCGGCCCGGTTCCGCTCGGTGAGGGTCTGCCGTAGCTTCGCCGCCTGCTTCTCCAGGTCCCGGAACTGTTCGAGCAGCCGGTCGGCGTCGACCTCGCGCGCCGGGTGGCAGTACGCGCCGAGGCCCATGCGCTCCATGAGCGCGTCGCTCTTCGCCGCGTAGCAGAGCGCGAGCACGGGCGTTCCGGTCTTCAGCGCGCAGATCAGGTTGTGGTAGCGGACGGCCACCACGGTGTCGGCGGCCGCCATCTCGTTCATCAGGTCGGCCAGTGAGGTCGGTTCGGCCGCGGTGACCAGCGGTGAGTCGACCGCGTCGAGGATCGCGGCGACCACCGACGCGTCGCACTGGTCGCCGGTGAGGAGCCGGACCGGTCTGCCCTCCTCGACGAGCGTACGGACGAACCGGATCGTCCCGTCGAGGTAGCGCCGGTGGATCTCCTCGGCCCGGGCGCGGTCGTCGTTGCCGCCGTGGAAGTCCATGACACCGAGGCAGACGGGACCCGGCGTGCCGGTGGGTGTGCTCGCCCGTGGTGCCGGCAGGGAGAACGCGAGGTCCGGGTAGACCTCGTCGCGCGCGGTGTCCACACCCATCGCCCGCATCGCGTCGCGGGACTGGGTGTCCCGGTACGACCGGTACGCGGCCAGCCGCGCCGACCAGCGCACCAGGGCCCGGGTCGGCCGGTCGCCGATCTCGGCGGCGCCGACGCTGACCAGCGCGACCCGGGTGCGCAGCAGCCGGCCACTCGCGCAGAGCAGGAACAGCGAGTACGGGAAGCCCCAGGGCCGCAGTGGCAGCGTGGCCTCCAGGACGCCCATGCCCGGCACGATCACCACGTCGTGCCGGCGCACCCAGGCGGAGGTGCGGAAGACATCGACGAGTTTGCCCAGACCCTTCGCCGCGATCGCGTTCGCACGCGACGCGGTCCGGTACTCCCCGCGGTACCAGTGCAGCCGCGTCGCCGGGATCCCGAACTTCTCCGTCACCGCCTCGGGTCCGCCGCACAGCGCGTCCACGACCGCGTCCGGGTGCTCGGCGCGGAGGTACCCGAGGACGGCCTCGAGTGACCCGTCGTTGCCGAGGTTGCCGGAGCCGAGCAGGCCGAACACCCCCACGCGTGGCGCCGTCCTCATGCCCGCCGCCCCTCACGTCCGGCGACGAGGGCGTCGACGGAGACGGTCAGCTTGGCCGGGTCGACCGGGGTGCGGTCCTCGACCCGCTCACCGCCGCCGCCCGGCCGGACCCGGCTGGTCATCCACGCGGCCAGGTGGCGGTAGCACGCGCGCCGGTCGGCCGGGGACAGCGGGGCCCGCCGGATCGCCGAGGCGAACCCCCAGACGTACTCGGCGAGCAGCCGGGGCGTCGGGTGCAGCGGGCCCGCCCGGCGCGGGTCCAGGTTGACGCACCGGGAGCGCTTGCTCGGGTTCGCCCGCTCGGCGCGGGTGGGGTGGTCGCGGCGGAAGTACAGCAGCTCCGGCACCTGGTGGAACCGCCCGTGCAGGGCGATCTCGGCGACGAAGGTGCGGTCCGCGTGGTGGTAGCTGTCCATCGGCCTCACCCGGCGCAGCGCGGCGGCCCGGATCACCCCGTAGAAGTCGTCACCGCCGGGCTCGAACAGCATGCTGCGGAAGCGCTCCGCCGGGTGCGGTGAGCCGGTGGCGAGCGTGTACTCGTACGGGACCTTCACCTGGCCGTCGCCGTCGATGACCGCCTGGTCGGCGTGGGCGAGGATGACGTCCGGCCGCTCGTCCAGCGCCTGGACGCAGGACCGCAGCAGATCGCGGGCGTAGAGGTCGTCGTGCGAGGCCCATTTGAACAGCTCGCCGCGGCACTGGGTGAACACGTAGTTGTGGTTCGGCGTGGCGCCGACGTTCCGGGGCAGCCGGAGGTACCGGACGCGCGCGTCCCGCGCGGCGTACTCGCGGCAGATGTCCTCGGTCCCGTCGGTCGAGGCGTTGTCGGAGATGACCAGCTCGAAGTCCTCGTAGGTCTGGCCGAGCAGGGCGTCGAGCGACTCGGCCAGGTACTCCTCGCCGTTGTACACGGGCAGGCCGATGCTCAGCCTGGGGTGGGCGGTCATGAGGTCCTCACTTCGGGGATCGAGTTCAGGGGGTGTCTGATGGATCCCCGTGGCGTCGCGACGCCCGGCACGTGCTCTCGCCGCACCGAACGCCGCTCCTTCCCCACGGAGATCCATCAGACACCCCCTTGGTGGTGCTCGCGCAGGGCGGACCGCAGGTGCAGCCACCACACGGCCGAGCCGCTGACGGTCGCGGCGGCGACGCACCAGGCCGAGCCGACCGTGCCGGCGACGGCCGCCCCGCCGAGCCCGCCGCCGACGTAAGCGGCGGAGGCGAACAGCTGGGAGCGCAGGCTGCGCCGGGCGGCGCCGAGCGCGCGCAGCCCGGCCGCCGCGCCGGTGCCGAGGCCGGCGCCCGCGACCCCGAGGGTGACCGGCAGGATGAGCTGTGCGGCGGAGTGCCAGACACCGCCGAGCACCAACTCGCCGAGCCGGTCCGGCATCAGCAGCAGCGCCCCGCCCCAGATCAGCGCGCCGACGGCCTGCCCGCCACCCAGCAGGAGGCAGAACGCGCCGAGGCGGTGCGGGGTCCGCCGCAGCACCCGTGCCGCCTCCGGGACGGTGACCAGCGAAAGGCCCATCAACACGGCGAGGAACGGGCCGAGCAGAAGCTCGGCGCCCCGCACCGCGCCCACCGCGCCGACCCCGACGATGGCGCCGAGCCCGTACGCCCGCAGCTGGCTCGCGCCGCTGAGGCAGGTGTTCTCGACCAGGTACCGGTAGCCGAGATCGCGCTGCTCGCGAAGCCATCCGCGCGCCCCGGTCACCCGGGACCGGATGCCGGACTGGAGGTAGCCGTACCCCGCCGCCACCGTGGCGGAGGCGCCCCAGGCGAGGACGAATGCGGCCACGCTGCCCACGCGGGCGGCCACGACCATGGCCGGGACGAGCGCCACGCCCCACACGACGTCGTTGAGACACGCCTTCCGCCCGGCGCCCGCCGCGAAGAACGAGAACCGCCAGGCGTCCTGGAGCAGCAGCCCCGGCAGCATGACGCCGAGGCAGACGAACGCGGGGCCCACCCGGCCGCCGAGGGCGGGCCCGGCCACCAGACACGCCGCGCCGATGGCCGCGCCCACGCCGAGTGCGGTGCCCGTCGAGCGGGCCACCGCCCCGCGCCAGGACGCGTCCGGCACCCCGCTGAAGCGCACCACGAGCGGATCGGTGGCCAGCCCGCGGGAGATGTTGAGCACCACGCCGTAGGTCACCCAGGCCAGGCTGAACACGCCGAACGCGGTCACCCCCAGCGAGCGGGCCACGTAGATGCCCACCGCGAAGTTGGACATGCTGGAGGCCGCCTGGTCGGCCAGTCCCCAGGACAGCCGGCCGACGAGGGCCCGCTTGGCGGATCCGGCCGGTGGCGCCGGTGTCGTCGTCTTCTCCCCCTCGGTGGGCATCGGCGTCATGCCTTGATCAGCCCGGCGCCGTGCAGGGCGCCGGCCGCGTCGGCGACGGTGTCGAACGGCAGCCCGGATCGCTCCGCGACGTCCAGCAGGCTGTGCTCGCCGTCGGAGAGGTTGAGCACCCAGAGCATGGCCATCTGGGCCTGCTTGGCGTCGCTGCGGCCGCCGAGCGAGTCGTACAACCCACGTCGGCCGAGCTGTGGTTCGCCGTAGGGGCTGAGGTTGAGGTACCGCCGGTTGCGGTCGAGGACGGCGAACGCCTCGCGGCAGACGGCGAGGGTGTCCGCCATCGCCTCCGGGGAGACGAAGTCCGGGTTGTCCGCCGAGGTGTGATACTCGGGGTAGCCCGCGTACGGGGTCCGGGTGAGCGAACCGACGCCGAGATCGAACCCGGGCGAGCAGAACTGCCGCTCGTCGTAGCCGTACGGGGTGAACTCGGCGACGCGGTGCGGGCGTTCGGAGGCGGCCAGCACATGCCGCATCACCCGGTCGATCTCCGCGTCGCCGCGCCTGCTCTGCTTGTACGTCAACGAGCCCCGGTCACCGGCACAGGCCAGCACGAGGCCGTGCTTGACCCGGTCGATCCGCTCCGCGTTGCGGGCCAGCCAGGTGATCGCCCCGATGGTGCCGGGAGCGAAGATGAACCGGTAGGTGTGGTACGGCGTCCGCTCCGCCAGCGCCCGGGCCAGGAACGCCGCCACGGCGATGCCGGCCAGGTTGTCGTTGGCCAGCGAGGGGTGGCAGACGTGGCAGGAGACGATCACCTCGTCGGGGACCTGCCCGGGGACCACGTGCTCGGCGTAGGTGAGGTGCCCGTCCGCGAGCGTGGAGTCGATACGTACCTCGTACTCGCCGTCCGGCAGCGCGTCCAGGGTCTCCTGGGCCAGGCAGAACCCCCATTCCGGCTGGTAGTAACTGGTGCGGTAGGGCACCCAGGACGGGTGGTCCGGCAGGGTGTGCAGGTGTCCGCGCAGCTCGGCCAGCGGCATGGTCCGCGACACCGGCACGCTGTAGCCGAGCACGTGCAGGCTGGACGCGGCGAAGTCGACGACCCGTTTCCCTGAGGGGTCGGCGATGTACGCGTCCCTGATGTTCCACTCCTCGGGCACCGTCCAGTCGAGCACCTGCGTCCCGGTCGGCACCTCGTGCACCTTCAGCGGGACGTACTCGCCGACGATCTCCAGGGTGGCGCGCACACCGTCGCCGGTGATGCTCCGGCACAGCGGGTACAGCCGCTCCACCAGGGCGTGCATCTCCTCACCGGCACCTTCTCCTCCATGCATGGTCACCGGCGCCACCGCAGCGTGTCGTCGACGGTGCCGGCGTCGGACGCCGCGCGCAGCACGGCGAGGCGGGTGAAGCGCTGCTCGAAGTCCTCGCGGGTCAGCCCGTGTTGCCGGTAGGCGTCGGCGAGTTCGAGCGCGCCCTGCTTCACCGTCCACTCGCAGTCGAAGCCGGGTACCGCCGTGCGGAACCGGGAGAAGTCCACCCGGTACGAGCGCGGATCGGCACCGTTCTCCCCGGTGATGTTCACCTTCGCGCCGGACACCGCCTCGGCGACCTGCCCGGCGATCTCGGCGACCGTGACGTTGTTGGCCTCGCTGCCGATGTTGAACGCCCGGTCGTGCACCGCTTCCCGCGGCGCGGTCAGCGCGGCCCTGAAGGCCCGTGCGATGTCGGCGGCGTGCACCAGGGGGCGCCAGGGGGTGCCGTCGGAGAGCACCAGCACCTCGCCGGACAGCAGCGCGTGGCCGACCAGGTTGTTCAGCACGATGTCGGCGCGCAGCCGGGGCGAGTAGCCGAAGGCGGTGGCGTTGCGCATGAACACCGGGGTGAAGTCGCCGTCGGCCAGCGCGTGCAGGTCGTCCTCCACCCGGACCTTGGACTCCGCGTACGGCGTCACCGGGCGCAGCGGGGCGTCCTCGGCCACCAGGTCGTCGCCGCCGGCGGCGCCGTAGACCGAGCAGGTCGACGCGTACAGGAAGCGCCGCACCCCGGCGTCGCGGGCCAGCCGGGCAAGGTGTACGGACGCGTGGTGGTTGATGTCGTGGGTGAGCTCCGGCGCCAGCGATCCCAGCGGGTCGTTGGAGAGCGCGGCCAGGTGGATCACGGCGTCGACCCCGACCACGTGTTCGGCCGTGACGTCGCGCAGGTCCACCCGGTGACCCGGGGGGTCCGCGGGCGCCGGGCCCAGGACGCAGTCGGCGAAGAGGCCGGAGTCGAGGCCGACGACCTCGTGTCCGGCGGCCGTGAGGACGGGCGCCATGACGGTTCCCAGATAGCCCTGGTGTCCGGTCAGCAGTACGCGCAAGGTTCAACCCCCCAGGTTGAGCGTGAGTTTGGTGACGGCGAACGCTTCGGCGTATCGCTCGTGGCATTCGATGCCGCGGATCCGGGCGAGGCCGAGGAAGGCCTCCCGGTCGTACCAGGGCCGGTGCCGCTGCGAGGGGTAGTGCTCCTGCAACAGCCGCACCTTCTGTTCGGCGATCTCCGGCGACAGTGGCTGGTACGCCGCCGGACGGCCGAGGTCGCCGTCCCACTTGACGATCTCGTAGCCGAGCACGAGGTGGTCGCGGAAGGCGGTGGGTATCAGCTTCGCCAGGCCGCGGTGATCCTGGTGCGCGTCATCGGTGCGCGGCGCCAGCACCAGATCCGGCTCGGTCCGCGCGCGCAGTTCCTCAACCGCGGCCTTGGCCTCTTCCCAGTGCGCGGGCAGTCGGCCGTCCGGCAGCTTGTGCACGGTCAGCCGCAGGTCGGCGCCGGGGCAGAAGGCGGCGAGCGCGGCCTGCTCCTCCTGTTCCCGCTCGCTGCCGCCGCCGGAGAGCACCAGGGCGTCGACGCGCAGCCCCGGCCGTGCGCGGCACATCGCGAGCAGCGTGCCGCCCGCGCCGATGGCGATGTCGTCGCAGTGCGCGCCCACCGCGGCGATCCGGTCCGGGCGTCCGGCGCCGAGCCGGATCACGCCCGTGCTCCGGCGCTGTCCCGCTCCCATACGGCCCATGGGCGGTCGCCCCGGGCGTAGGCGGCGTCGAGCGCGGCCCGCTCCTTCACGGTGTCGGTCGGCTTCCAGAAGCCGCGGTGCTGGTGCGCCACCAGTCGGCCGCGCTTGGCCAGTTGGGCGCATCCGTCGGCGACCAGGTCCCCGTTCTCCGGGATGTGGTCGAAGATCTCCTGGCGGAGCACGAAGTAGCCGCCGTTCTCCCACAGCGGCAGTTCGCTCACCGCGGTGATGCCCCCCACCAGGCCGTCATCGCCCAGGTCCACGCAGTGGAACGAGGACTGCGGCGGTACCACCATCATCGACGCACCGGCGTCGCGCCGGGCGAACTTGTCGATCATCTCCGGCAGCGGGGCATCGGTGAGCACGTCGGCGTAGTTGGCGAGGAACATCTCGTCGCCGTCCAGATGGTGCCGCACCCGGCGCAGCCGCTCCCCGATCGGCGACTCGACGCCGGTCTGCGCGAACGTGATCGTCCAGTCCGAGATGTCGGTGGACAGCAGCTCGGTCCGCCCGCCGCGCAGCACGAAGTCGTTGGACGTCGTCTCCTCGTAGTTGAGGAAGAAGTCCTTGATGTGGTGGGCCCCGTAGCCGAGACACAGGATGAACTCCGTGTGCCCGAAGTGCGCGTAGTAGCGCATGACGTGCCAGATCAGCGGCCTGGGGCCGACCATCGCCATCGGCTTGGGCACGTCGTCCGCGGCACCGCTGCGCATCCGCATCCCGTAACCGCCGCAGAACAGAACGACCTTCATGCTGTGCCCCTTCAAGACGCGACCTCGGCAATGCTCAGTTCAGGAATGGGAAAGACCAGTCGGCCGCCCCAGTCGTGCACGAAGGACAGCTGCTCGACCAGCTCGGCCCGCAGGTTCCACGGGAGGACCAGCACGTAGTCCGGCTTGTCGGCGGCTATCCGCTCGGGCGGCAGGATCGGGATGCGGGTGCCCGGGGTGAACCTGCCGTGCTTGTAGGGGTTGCGGTCGACCGTGTACGGGAGCAGGTCGGGCCGGATGCCGCAGTGGTTGAGCAGGGTGTTGCCCTTGCCCGGGGCGCCGTAGCCGACGACCGTCTCGCCGCGCTCGGCCGCTGTGATGAGGAACTTCAGGAGGTCCCGGCGCACCTTGGCCACCCGGGCGGAGAACTCGGTGTACCCGGACAGCTCCTGAAGCCCGGCGGCCTTCTCCCGGGCCAGCACGTCGGACACGTTCCGCGTGGGCTCACCGGCCACCTCGGTGGGCCGGGCCCACAGCCGGATGGAGCCGCCGTGGGTGGGCAGCAGCTCGACGTCCACGAGCGCGAGTCCGCCGCTGGCAAGGGCCCGGGACGCGGAGGCGACCGTGTAGTACTGGAAGTGCTCGTGGTAGATCGTGTCGTACTGGTTCTCCTCGATCAGGGTCAGCAGGTGCTGCACCTCGATGGAGACCCAGCCGTCGTCGGCGACCAGGGCGCGCAGCCCCTCGGTGAACCCGACCACGTCGGGGATGTGCGCGTACACGTTGTTGGCCACGACCAGGTTCGCCGGGCCGTGTTCGGCGCGGACGGCCGAGCCGGTCTCCGGGCTCAGGAACTCCGTGAGCGTGGGCACGCCCGCGTCGCGCGCCGCGGCGCCGACGTTCACCGACGGCTCGATGCCCAGGCAGCGCATCCCCCGGTCCACCACGTGCTTCAGCAGGTAGCCGTCGTTGCTCGCGACCTCGACCACGAAGGCGCCGGTGCCGAGGCCCAGCCGCGCCGCGGCGTCGGCGACGAACGTGCGCGCGTGCTCCACCCAGGACGTCGAGTAGGAGGAGAAGTACGCGTACTCGCTGAACGTCTCCTCCGGCGTGATCAGCGGAGGGATCTGCGCGAGCCAGCAGTCGGTGCAGACCCGCAGGTGCAGCGGGTACGCGGGCTCCGGCTTGTCCAGTTGGTCCGCGGCGAGGAAGCTCTCGCATGGTGGCGTCGCCCCGAGGTCGACGACGCTCGTCATCGCTTCCGAGCCGCAGAGTCGGCATCGTGTCATCTACTGTCCCCATCCCCCCTGCTCGCGCGGGAGTCCCCGCCGCGAGTCAGCGCTGACCGACCCGCGATCGCGGTGCGGTACTCCTCCACCAGGCGCTCCAGCCCGACGGCCGGGCTGAAACCCTGTTCGTAACGGAGCCGGGCCGCCTGGCCCATCTCCCGGCCCAGGGCCGGATCGGCCGCGATCCGGCGTATCCGGGACGCGAGCGAGGCGGGCTCGCCCGGCTGGTGCAGCAGCCCGGTCACACCGTCCTCGACCAGTTCGACGAAGGCGCCGTGACCGGCGGCGACGACCGGGACCCCGGCCGCCATCGCCTCCACGACCACCAGGCCGAACGCCTCCAGCCACGTCGAGGGAGCCACCACGGCGACCGATCGCGCGATGGCCTTGGCGCACTCCGCCGGGTCCAACAGGCCGACGTACCTCACGTCGTCCCGGCCCGCCGCCCAGGCGGTCACCTCTCGCTCCAGTGGCCCCGCGCCGGCGATCACGAGCGGTACGCCCACCCCGCCGCTCGCCGCGAGCTCGTCCCACGCGGCCATGAGCAGCGTCACGCCCTTGGCCTCCGCGAGCCGGCCGAGATAGAGCAGCTGCTCTCCCCCGCCCATTCGGCGGACGCCCGGGTCGGGCACGAAGTTGTGCTTCACCGCCAGCCGCTCGGCCGGCATACCGGCCCGCGCCAGGACGTCGCGCTGCGCCGCGGAGATGCACAGGAACCGCTGCACGCCGGACCACCATCGCCGCCGGTTGACCGACAGGCTGACCGCGAGCGGCACCGTCGCGAGGCGGGAACTCCGGTAGCAGCCGTGCCGGACGGCGGGCAGCGGTGCCTTGGATCCGACGCACTCGGCGCACGGCCGGCCGTCCCGCTGGAGCGTGCCGGGAGGGCAGACCTGGGTGTAGTTGTGCAGCGTGGCGACGGCGGGCACACCGGCGTCGGCGCAGGCGGCGAGCACCGCGGGCGACAGGAGCGGGAAGACGTTGTGGACGTGGACCACGTCGGGCCGCTCGGCGCGCAGCCGGGTGGTGAGCTCCGCTCGGACCGCCGGGTTCCACGGCACGAGCAGCGGCACCGCGGCCTTGCCGAGGAGGGACCGGGCGGCGATGTCGTCGCTGCGCCGCTCGAACACCCCGACATGGTGGCCGGCCGCGCGCAGCAGCTCCACCTCCTGGTCGACGACCTTGTTCTCGCCGCTCGGCTGCGCCGAGGCGTAGCGGTTGTGCACCACGAGGACGTGCATGCTCAGGGAACCTCCGATCTCCGGGCCCAGCGCGGAATGTGTCGTCGACGGAGTTCGGGCGTCATGAGCGGAGCGGCCGCGGCGGGTGCCGCCAACAGCGAGGCGGCCAGGGCCAGATGGAGCAGATACGGCGAGGCGTCGCCAAGGCCGGCCTCGGTGTACGAGGCGATCGCGCAGTAGCTGATCAGAAAGATCGCGCAGGCCCTCTCGAGCGACGGCGGCCGCAGCAACGCGACACCGCCCAGCACGAGGATGATCGCCGCGACCAGGGCGACGCCGGCCAGACCCTGCTCGTTGTAGACGGCCAGCCAGCTGTTGTCGATCGGCAGCCCGCCGAACGACTTGTCGCCCAGGCCCATGCCGAACCACTTCTCCCCCGCCGTCCTGGGCGCGGCCAGCAGGGCGTCCCAGACCTTGGCCCGACCGGTGAGGCTGGAGAAGTTCTCCTTGCTCTGTCCGCGCAGGAACCACGCCTGGAGCACGGAGGCGAACCCCACCGCGGCCACCGTGGCGCACAGCACCGCCCAGCTGAAGAAGCGGCGGGCCGCGCCGCTGGTGAGGAGGAGCGAGCCGATCGCCAGCGCCAGGCCGAGGAACAGGCCGAGCGTGGCCGTCCGGGTATGGGTCAGCGCGAGCAGGACGAGCGAGGGCACGATGACCACCGCCGCGCTCACCCTGTCGGTCCTGCGGCCCAGTACGAGCAGCACGGTGAGCCCGATGATCACCGCGGCGTACTGTCCGATCTGCGGCGGGGTGAGCGGCCACAACGCGCCGACCAGCCGCCCGCCGTAGAGGTCGGGCAGGGCCGCGCCCGGTGCGACGGCCAGGCCCATGGCCACCGACCCGAGCACCGCGAAGTACATCCGGATGTGGTGCCGCACGAACGTCAGGTCGCCGTCCCACCAGCGGCTGAGCAGCCACAGCGTGCCGACGAAGAGAGCCAGCCGGGCGCAGCGGAACAGCGCGCCGAACCCGGACTCCAGATGCGCGCTGGAGATCACGCTCGTCACCAGGAGCAGGGTGAGCAGGAATACGTACGCGCTGGCCCGGATGCGCAGCCCGAGGTTGACCGCCAGCGCCAGCGCGAACGCGGCGACCAGCGCGCCCATGGTGACCATCTGGATGAGGGAGCGGGGCAGCGGGACGATGGTCTTCGCCCCGGCGGAGCCGAGCGTGTTGAGGACCAGCAGCCCCCAGACCGTCCCGACGATCTTCGGTGTGTGCCCCCCGCCCATCTCAACCACCGTCCCGTGCGCGGAGGGTGCTGCCCGCGTCCTGCTGGTACGGCGTGATCTGCCACTGCCCGAAGTCGAGCACCCGGCTCGGGTCCTGGGCGACGAATTGCCATGGCCCGAGGTAGACGTTGTCGTGCCAGCGGTTGTGCTGCTTGTGGGTGATCGCCTCGGCCACCCCTTCGCCCTGGTACGGCGACCAGTCCGGATAGGTGCCGTAGTTGGCCAGCACCGCCATCCGGTCGCACTTCACCGTGCACTTGACGACGGACTTGTCCAGCACGAAGCGGTTGTCGTGGATGTCCACCCGCTGGGTCTTCCACCGGCAGTCGGCGTAGAGCGGTGGCTTGGCGATCGCCGGTCTCGCGCAGCGGCCGGTGTCCCGGACCAGCAGGGTGCAGTCACCGGATGAGGTGTTGGCCGGACTGTTGCAGAACCGGTCGGCGTTTTCCCACAGGGTGATCCCGGACCAGTTGTTCTCCAGCACGTTCCGGTAGATCTCGATCTTGTCGGTGCGGGCCTTGATCCGTGGTTCGCCGCCGGACTCGGACAGGTAGACGGTCGGATACGGGAAGTTGTCGCCGCGTTCGGCTTCCCTGCGGCCCTCGACCCAGTTGTTCCGCCGGATCGTGTTGTTCCGGATGACCGCGTTGTAGCTGGTCTCATAGATCAGCGCGGCCCCGTCGTTGGCCTCGAGCACGTTCTTCTCGATGCGGAAGTCGTTGTTGTTGGTGTCCGCCCACAACCCGGTGCCACGGTTGTCGTGCACCCAGTTGCCACGTACATCGGCACCGTCGACGGCCCAGAACTTGATGCCTCCGGTGCAGCCGCAGCCCTTGCGCCGCCGCTCCCAGTCGCCGGTGTTGTTGCCCGTGATCTCGTTGCCCTCGACCACCAGGCCGCTGATACGGCCTTTGGCCTTGTAGGCGTTCATGCCGTACTGGCCGTTGTCGCGCAGACAGCTGGCGCGCACTCGCTGGCGGGCACCGGCCATCAGCCCGGCGCCGGAGTTGTCCTGGATCGTCGCGTGCTCGATCACCCATCCGTCGGCCGAGTCATGGTTGACCACGCCCTCGTCCGGCGGCGCCACGAAACGTTGCACGGTCAGATGGCGGATGGTGACGTCGCGGGCGGTGCCGCCGAACGCGTACTGGTTCTTCTTCCGGCCGTCGAGCACCGCGCCCGGCGCGCCGAGGTAGCGGTCCCCCTTCTTGGGGATGACCTGCGCATAGCGGTCCGGGTCGAGCCTGTGCTTGCCCGGTCGAAGCCAGAACGTGGTGTGCGGGGGGTTGCTCTTGGTCTTCGCCGCCAGGTCACCGACGACCGCGGGGTCGACCGTCACCGCGCCCGCCGGCGCCTTCGCCGGCCCGGCCGTGGGCTTGGCGAACGAACACGCCACGGACCGGGCCGCGGACGGCGCGGCGGTCGGCTCCGCGGCCGGGGCGCCGCCCGGCGTGCTCACACAGCCGGTCGCCACCGGCAGGACGAGCGCCGCGGCCGCCACCGGTAACGCCCAGTTCCGCCACTTGATCACCACGCGCCCCACCCCTAGCCGCGGAACCTGAGTACGGTGGTGAACCCCCGCGCGCCGTCGGCGAAGCCGGTGCCGACCAGTGTGGTGCTGGGTTCCTTGCGCCCGAAGCCGGCGGAGTACCAGCCGAGCGGCGGTTCGGTCGCGCCGCGATGTGCCCGCCAGGACAGCTGTCCGGGCAGGTCGAGCACCGCGGAGCGGTCCTCGCCGTCCCGGGTCCAGGTGAGCACCGCCCGGTTGGCCACCAGGTCCGCGGCGATCGCCGGGCCGAGGTGGAACGCCAGGTGGACCTCCCGGCGCGGGCCGCGCACCTCGTCGACCACCCTCAGCTCCCGGTCCGCGGCCGTCAGTTCCACCCGGCGGCGGTGCACGGAGGGCTGGTAGCCGTCGTGCTCGGCACACCAGCGGGCCACGCCCTCATCGGATGGTTCCGCGACCAGGACGCGGCTGCGGGCATGCCGGGTCCACAGGAACGGGCCGCCGGAGAGGGACTGGTCACCACCGTCCAGCCGCAGGGTGTTGTGGCCGAGGGTCGACCGGAAGTACTGCCGCCACTCGGGCTGCCCGTGGTAGCAGTACGTCCCCGGGTCGGCGAGCACGTCGACCCCGTCGTGCCGGACCTCCACGGACAGCGCGTCCGCGTGGGCGTGCGCGGCGATGGACAGGAAGCCGTGCGGACCACCGTCGCAGCGGCACCAGATCTCTCCCGGGCCGCGCAGGATCGTGAGCCCCGCGTCGGCGAAGTGGGCCGGTCGGCTCGGTGGACGGGTCACCGGCGGTTCGGTGGGTTCGATGAGCGCGGCCAGCAGCGGGGTGCGCACATCGGTGCCGGTCACCGCCGGCCACCAGGCGAGCCGGCCGAACACGGCGTCCCCGGTGGCCAGCAGCGAGGCCCAGCGGTCGGTGCCCGCGCCGTCCACGACCAGACCGTGCCCGTCGTCGGCGTCCCCCTGGCGCGGTGGCCGCAGCCGGCTGTCCACGACGGCCGCGAGCGCGTCGGTCATCCGCAGCAGCACCAGCCGGACCGTCGCGGGGACCGGCACTCCGGCGGCATCCGCCTCGGCCACCGCGGCCAGGCCGAGCTCCAGCACCAGTCCGTGGTACTCGGTGGCCAGCTCGCGGTTGAGGCCGGAGGCGAAGGTGTTGCCCCGCAGCTGCCGCTCGAGCGACCGCAGCGCGTCGGCCCGCCAGCGCGCCGAGGCGGGGAACCAGCCGAACGCGCAGGCCGCGGCCAACTGCCCGGCGGCCTCGGCGATGACGTGGTTGTTCGCCGAGGACCCCCGGCTCGGGAAGGCGGCCAGCCAGCGCTGGTGGTGCCAGATCTGGTTCAGCGCCACCGGGTTGCCCTCGAACAGCCCGGCCGCGCCCGGCCAGCCGTCGAGGAGCCGGCGGATCCACACCCAGGACAGCAGCCGGATCCCCAGCTCGATGCCGCTGGTCCAGTGCACTCCGCGCAGCGGCGCGTTGGCCGTCCACCACGACCGCAGGTGCTCGGCCACCCGCTCGGCGTACCGCTCGTCCCCGGTGATCGCGTAGGCGGCGGCGAGCTGGGTGAGGTACTGGTGCCGGGACGGCTCCCAGATCTGCTTGATGTCCCCGACCGCGTCCTCGTCGCGGTACGGCACGTCGAAGGCGTAGCCCTCCGGAGCCCGGCGCCCGGTCTTCGGGTCGTACCACCAGTCCGGGTCGACCAGGTCGTCGCGGTCCACCCCGAAGTACTCGGCGTGCCCGGCCATCAGCCGGTCCGCCTCGGCGATGAGCCGTTTGGCGGCGTCCGGTGGCACCGCGGCGATCGTCCCCGCGGGCAGTACCGCGGTGAACCGGGCGCCGGTCACGCTCGGGCAGTCCGGCCGCGCCGACCGCCACCGCCGCCTGCGCACCGCGTCGCCCACCCGGCCGCCGACCTCCCGCGGTCCCATCCGGGAGAGCCGCCGCAGGTACCAGGCTGGAGTCATGGTCATCGCGCCCCCGCCAATGCCACCGGCGCGCCGGCGGCGAGCCCGGCCCGCACGGCGAGGGTGGCCGCCGTGGTGGCGACCAGCGACTCCAGCGGCACCGGCATCGGCCCGCCGGTCCGCACGGCCTTGATGAACGCGGCCAGCTCCGCGGACTGGCCCTTGTCCCGGGCCCTGGGCAGCCGCGAACTGACCCACCGGTTGCGGCGGCCGTCGTAAACGGCGGCACGGACGAAGTCGTCGAGCCGCAGCACCTTGCCGTCCGCGATCAGGTCCAGCGTCTCCTTGGGGAAGCCCGGCGAGCCGGTGGTGACGTACGCGATGGTGGCGGTGGACCCATCCGGGTAGCGCAGTACGACCTGGAGGTCGTCGTTGCCGGATGTGGCGACCGCGTACACCGAGACCGGGTCGGCCCCGAGCAGCCAGCTCGCCGTGTCGATGAAGTGTCCGCCCTCGCCGTCGAACCGCGAGCCCTCGGTGCCCTGCTGGAGGTACCAGCTGCCGTGCTCGAGGCGGCCCGCGTTGACCAGGTAGCGGAGGCTCGCCGGGCCGGTCCGGGAGCCGAACCGCTTCCCGGCCTCCTGGAGCAGCGGTGCGAACCGGCGGTTGAAGCCCACCTGGAGCCGGTCGTTGCCGGACTCCTCCACCGCCGCGAGCACACCGGCCAGCTCGTCCTCGGTGAGCGCCAGCGGCTTCTCCACGAACACCGCCTTGCCGGCCCGCAGCGCCCTCATGGTCAGTTCGGCGTGCGAGCTGTGGCGGGTGACGACGAACACCGCGTCGATGGACTTGTCGCCGAGCACGGCGTCGAGATCGGTGGTCGCCTCGGCGAAGCCGAACTTCCGCTTCGCGTTGGCCGCGGACAGCGCCGTAGTGGTGACGACCGTGGACAGCTCGACGCCTGCACGCCGTTCCAGCTGCGGCAGCAGCATCGACGTGGCGTAGTTTCCCGCCCCGACGAACGCCAGCCGCACCGAAGCGTTGGCCAGCCGGGCCGGGGCGGACACTCCGCCACCGCGGCGCACCGCGGGCACGGCCACCGCCGGGGCTTCCCCTTCCGCGGCTCGGTCGGGGTGGCCGGGATACCGGAACAGCACGGCCACGGCCTTCAGGTCGCCGTCCTTCAGGCGCCGGTACGTCTCGACGGCGTCATCGAAGTCGGCCACGTGGGAGACCAGGGGCTCCACGTCGACGCTGCCGCGGGCGAGGAGATCGAGGAAGCACGCCAGGTTGCGGCGCTCGGTCCAGCGCACATAGCCGATCGGGTAGTCGCGCCCCTCGAGCTCGTACTCCGGGTCGTAGCGCCCGGGGCCGTAAGAGCGGGAGAACCGGACGTCCAGTTCCTTCTCGTAGTACGCGTTCCACGGCAGGTCCAGGCGGCACTTGCCGATGTCGACGACCCGGCCGCGGTCCCGGCAGAGCCGGGCGGCCAGCTCGACGGGCTGGTTGCTGCCGCCGCCGGCGGCCAGATACACCTGGTCCACGCCGTGACCGCCGGTGAGTTCGGCGACGGCGGTCTCCACGGCCGCGGACGCGGGGTCGCCGCAGGCCGCCGCGCCCAGGCGCTCGGCGAGTTCGCAACGCGCCGGGTCGGGG
The DNA here is from genome assembly GCF_039525925.1 of Streptomyces javensis. Classification (NCBI taxonomy): domain Bacteria; kingdom Bacillati; phylum Actinomycetota; class Actinomycetes; order Kitasatosporales; family Streptomycetaceae; genus Streptomyces; species Streptomyces javensis. The sequence goes on from NZ_BAAAIF010000014.1 coordinate 160,756, forward strand.
TCGGCCCCGACGACGCGGACTCCCGAGGCGGCGAGGAGCTGCACCACCAGCTGCCCGATCAGCCCGAGGCCGATGACCAGCGCCACTTCGCCGAGGCGGGATTCGCCTTGGCGGACGCCCTGCAACGCGATCGACCCGACGGTGCCGAAGGCCGCGTGCCGCGGCGCGAGGCCGTCCGGCACCCGGGCGTAGAGGTTCTTCGGCACCCAGTTCAGCTCGGCGTGCAGCGCGTGCTCATTGCCTGCACAGGCCACGAGGTCGCCGACCTTCACATCGTCGATCCCGCCGCCGACCTGCTCGACCACCCCGCACAGCGAGTAGCCGAGCGGGGTGTAGGAGTCCAGCTTGCCCATCACCTTGCGGTAGGTGGCGGGCACCCCGTTGGTGGCCACGCTCTGCACGACCTTGGCCACCTGGTCGGGCCGGGAGCGGGCCTTGCCCAGCATCGACATGCCGGCCTCGGACACCTTCATGAGCTCGGTCCCGGTGGATATCAGCGAGTAGGCGCTGCGGACCAGCACACCGCCCGGCTTGCACCCCGGCACCGGCACGTCGAGCAGCGCCAGCTCGCCGCTCTTGTAGTTCTGCACAACCTGTTTCACCCGAAGTCCCCTTGTTTCTAGGCCGGTTCTACGCCGGTTCCGCGCCGGTTCTGCGCCGGTTCTACGCCGTCAGATGAGCGCTCTGACCGGCCTCGGAGGTCGCGCCGCGATACCAGTACTCGAGGGTCAGCACATGCCACAGATGCTTGGAGAAGTCCCGCTGCCCGGCGGCGTCCTCGGCGACCATCCGCGCCAGCGCGTCACGCCGCAGGAACCCGGAACTGACGAGCAGGCCGTCGTGCACCACCTCGCGCACCAGCGGTGCCAGATCCCGGCTCATCCAGGCCCGCAGCGGGGCGCTGAACAGGCCCTTGGGCCGGTACACGATCTCCCGGGGCAGGATCGAGGTGGCCGCCTCCTTGAGGACGGCCTTCCCCTGCCGTCCGACGATCTTGCGGTCACCGGGCACCGCGAACGCCGCCCTGACCACCTCGACGTCCACATACGGCACCCGCACCTCGGTGGACGCGGCCATGCTCGACCGGTCCGTGTACGTGAGGTTCAGGCCCGGCAGGAACATCCGGGCGTCGCCCAGGCACATGCGGTTGACGAAGTCGTCGAGGTCGTTGTCCTGGTAGACGTCCGCATGCTCGGTCAGCACGTCCTCGACCGTGCCCACCAGGTCCGGATCGATCAATGCCAGCAGCTCGTCCTGGTCGTACATGGTGTAGCTGCGCCGGAACGCGGTCTCCTCCGGCAGATCGGCGAAGGAGAGGAACCGCTTCGCGAAGCGCACCGACCGGTACCCCCGGCGGGCCGTGGCCACCGGCAGCCGGTCCACGGCCCTGGACACCCCGCGCCGCAGGGGCCGCGGGACGCGCTGGTAGCGCAGCGCGATCAGATTGGCCAGGTGCTTGCGGTAACCGGCGAACAGCTCGTCGGCGCCCATCCCCGAGAGCATCACCTTGACCCCGGCCTCCCGGGCGGCCGAGCAGATCAGGAAGGTGTTGATCGCGGCGGGGTCGCCGATCGGCTCGTCCAGGTGGTACGTCATCTTCGGCAGCAGGTCGAGCACGTTCGGGGCGATCTCGATCTCATGCAGATCGACGCCGAACCGCGTCGCAACCCGCCGGGCGTAGCGCAGGTCGTCCGGCATCGCCTCGAACCTGGCGTCCTCGGCGCGGAACCCGATCGTGTAAGCGGAGATCCCGGGTCGGTGGCGGGCCGCCAGCGCGGTCAGATAGCTGGAGTCGAGCCCGCCGGAGAGGAAGGTCGCCACGGGCACGTCGGAGAGCAGGTGGCGCCGGGTCGACTCCTCGACGATGGCGGCCAGGTCCGGCCGCTCGCCGCTGCGGGCCCGCTCCCGGCCCTCGGCGGCGACGTCCTTCAGGTTCCAGAACCGGCCGCGCTCCACCCGGCCGTCGGGCCGGCACCTCAGCCAGCTCCCCGGCGGCAGCTTCTCCGCCTCGCGGAACGCGCAGCGCGAGTCCGGCACCCAGTAGTACAGCAGCGAGGCCACCAGCGCCGCGCGGTCCACCTCGAGCGACCCGCCGGTCACGGCGGCGAGCGCCTTGAGTTCGGAGGCGAACACCAGGCCCTCGCCGCGCCGGAGCAGGAACAGCGGCTTGATGCCGAGCTGGTCGCGGGCGAGCACCAGGTCACCGGTGCGCTCGTCGAAGACCGCGAACGCGAACATCCCGCGCAGCCGGGGCAGACAGTCCGTGCCCCAGCGCCGCCACGCCTCCAGCAGCACCTCGGTGTCGGAGGTGCCCCGGAAGCGCACCCCGGCGGCCGCCAGTTCGGCACGCAGCTCGGGCGCGTTGTACAGCTCGCCGTTGTACGTCAGGGCGAGCCCGCCCGCGACCATCGGCTGGGCGCCGGTCCCGGACAGGTCGATGATGGCCAGCCGGCGGTGGCCGAGGTGTACTTCGCCGTCCCCGGCGGGGTGCCCGTACCGGCCCGTCCCGTCCGGACCGCGGTGGGCGAGGGTATGGGTGAGCCGGTCGGTCACGGCCTTGCCGTCCGGCCATCGGTATGTACCTGCGATGCCACACATGTGCTACCGCGCCTCCTGGTCGCTGTCCGGGACTCGTGCGGCCCACATCGGCGGTCGCTCCGTCCGTAGTTGGCCCGTCCCGTGTCGCCGGGCCAGCCGTTCGCCGTGGCCCCGCAGCGCGATGTGCAGCCCGTCCCACAGCGTGCCGTCGGTCCGGTCCCGCGGATCGGGGTCGATCAGCACCACACCGATCACCGGAATGCGCTGGTCCGCGAGCTGCCGCGCCACGGTGTGCAGCCAGGCGGCGCTGCCGTGCCCGGCACGCACGACGAGCACGGTCTGGGTACCGAGGTAGTGGAGATCGGTCCACACGGTGCCGGGCGCGACCGAGCCGACGCCGAACCGGCGCTCCTGGTGCGACATGGCCGCGGCGTGCTCGCCGCTGACCACGGTCGGGTCCCCCGGCTTCGGGCGGCGTCTTGCGAGCTGCGGGCCGGGCAGACCGTCGATGATCGCCACTGGCCCATCCGCCGCCAGTGCCCTGGCGAGGTCCAGGGCGATCACGGTCGTGCCGCGCGCACAGCCCAGTTCCAGCAGCGACACCGGTTCCGCGGAGCCGCGCACGGTGCGGGCCAGGGACTCGGTGAGCCTCGTCCGTGCCGTCCGGACCCGTCGGCGCCGCCACGGCCCGCCCGACCGGTGGGGCAGCTCCGCGATCACCGAGGCGCCCAGGTTCGCCGCGATCTCCCGGCGCAGCACCGGGCGGTCCGCCACCACCGTGCCGACCGCGGCCACCGCGAGCCCGAGGACGAGCCCGAGGACGAGCCCGATCGCGCCGTTGGTGGCGGCGGCCTTGAGCGGGGAGTGCCGCACGGCGCGCGGGGCGTCCACGATCTGCGTGCCGGCGATGATCCGGGGCGTGCCGGTGCGCGCCTCCGCGGCGCGTTGGTCGAAGTCGGCGATCCGAGAGTTGAGCTCGGCCCGGCGGGCGAAGAGCGACTCGGTGCTCGCCGACGCTTCCGGGTCGCTGTCCGGCGAGCGGTCTCCGATCGCCTTGTTGACCTCGGTGAGTTCGTCCCGTACCCGGTCACGCTGGTCGAGCAGGGCCTTGGACTCGGCCTTCGCGGTCTCCCGCATCCGCCGCACATGGTCCGCGACGAACGCGTCGGCCAGCGCCTTGGCCCGGGCCACCGCTTCCGCGTCGCTGTCACCTGTCACATCGATCTGCAACAGGTTGTTGGTCAGGCCGGTGCCCCGGTAGTCCCGCAGGAAGTCCTCCGCTTTTTCCGGGGAGTTGAGGGACTTCAGGGCCATGTCGGCGATCCGCGTGGTGCCCAGCAGCGCGACATCGGTGCGGATCAGCGTTCCGGTGTCGTTCGGCTGGTCCTCCTGATGCGCGACCAGCACTTTGGTCACCGCGGTCGGCGGTGGCGGCAGCAGGACCGCCATCGCCACACCGGCCAGCAGCCCCAGCAGAGCCATGGAGCACCAGAGGCGGCGGCGCCTGCGCACCGCCACCACCAGCGCCTGAAGGTCGAACAGCGGAGCGGCCGCCGACCGCTCCGAGGTGGTGCCCGTCGTCACACCGCACCTCCCGTCGCGTGGCCGCGACCCGCGAGCGCCGGAGTGGCGTCCTCCGGAGGGTGGCCGGCGGACCGCTTCGGGCGGACCCGGACCGCGCCGGCGACGACGATGCCGACGATCTCGTGGTCGCCGTCCGCACACGCCTCGGCGATGCCGGTGAGCTCCCCCGCGGTCCAGTTGCCCGCGCTGAGCACGACCAGGGCACCGGACTCGGTGCCGCGGTCCGGCACCAGCGGCTGGGACACCGAGACCTCCACCACCCGCAGCACGGGGTATCCCCCGCTCGAAGAGGATGGGGAGGGATCGCCGTCGGACTCGGCGACGAGCCGCTCCGCGGCCCGGCGGGCGATCTCGTCGCCTTCGGGTACGACCACCAGCAGCCGCCGGGGACCCGGCAGCCGGTCCCGGAGGCGGGCGCACACCCGCCGGTAGCGGAGGTGCCTGCCGGCCTCGTCCCCGGACGCCTGCGGCGTCGGCAGGTCCCACCGGATGTCGACGCCGAGCAGCCGGCGGATCCGGGCCCGCGGACCACTGCCTTCCGGCCGGTGCGCGGGCCGTTCACCGGGTACGTCGACGGTACCCAGCAGCGCCGAGCCCAGCGCCGCGGCGATCTCCGGTTCGGTGCGCAGCCGGCGACTCATCCGCGCGGCGGTGAGATGGCCGATGACCGCGAACAGGAAGAACAGCAGCGCTCCGGCGACGATGAACTGCGTCCTCGTCGGCGGTGCCTCGCCGGACGGCCGGGCCGCCGGTCCCATGACGACCATGGTGGACTTGTTGGTCACCGGGTCGGCCTCGTCCAGCTTCTTCACCGCCTCCTGAAGCGCGATGCGCAGCTTCTCCAGTTCGGTGCGGCCCTGCACGCTCTCCACGGTCCGCCCCGGATCGGCGGCATCGGCCAGCTCGGTGATGCGGCGGCTGGTCCGCACCACCAACTTCCGCAAGTCCTCGGGCCCGGCCGACGCCTCGGAGTCGGTGTCCTCGCCCGCGAGCCGCGCGGCGAAGGTGACGAATTGCTGGGCCACCTGGTCGGAGAGGCGCTGCGCGCGCTCCGGGGTTTCGGCCGTACCCGAGATCTTGATGATGTTCCCGTCGGCGGCCTCGGCGCTCACCCGATCCCGCAGCTCGCCGCCGCTGACCCCGGTCCAGCCGAGCGCGGCGGCCGCGCGGTCGACCACCACCGAACTGGTCGCGATCTCCGCCTGGGTCAGCAGCTCGCGCTCCTCCCACGCCCCCGGCAGCAGTACCGATGCCGAGGCCGTGTAGCGCGGCGGAAACAGCAAGGAGGTGCCGTAGCCGACGAGCGCCCCCAGCACGGCGAGGATGGTGAGCAGCCGCCAGCGCCGACGGATCATCCGCCCGATCGTGACCAGGCGTATCGTGTCATCGCTCAACGGCGCGGCCTCTTCCCTGCCCGTTCCGGGTCGCCCGCCGATGCGTAGGCGGCGAGCAGTGACGCTTGTGAGTTCCGCCAGGAGAGCGGCCCGCCGATCCGCTCCTGGCCGATCTTGCCCATCCGGGCCCGCTTGTCCGGGTCGTCGAGGAGCAGCGCGATGAGCCCCGCGAACTCGGCCTCGTCGTTGGCGGGCGCGTAGACGGCGGCGTCACCGGCGGAGACGCGCGCCTCCTTCAGGTCGAACGAGACGATCGGCCGGCCCATCGCCATGTACTCCAGGACCTTGTTCATGGTCGACACGTCGTTGAGCGGATTGCGCGGGTCGGGCGAGAGGCACACATCCGCGGTGGACAGGTAGCGCACCAGGTCGGCGTCCGGAATGCGCCCGGTGAACCGCACCTGCTCGGTGAGGTCGAGTCGCCGGGACAGCTCCACCATCGCGTCGAAGGCGTCGCCGGAGCCGATGAACACCGCGTGCCAGTCGGTCCGCCCGAGCTCGTCGCGCAGCTTCGCGAGGGCGCGCAGGGCGTAGTCGACGCCGTCCTGCGGGCCCATGACGCCGAGGTAGCACAGCAGATGGGGCTTGCCGTGCTTCAACTCCGGCTCGGGCGGCACCGGTTGGAACCGGTCGATCTGGGGTGCGCTGCGCACCACGAAGACGTCCTCCGGCCGCCGGCCGCCACGGCGCACCGCGACGTCCCGGTAGCTCTCGTTCGTGGCGAGCACGACGTCCGCGGCCCGGTAGGTGCGCCGCTCCAGGGCGCACACGGCGCGGTAGAGCAGATCCTTGCCGCGGTCGAACCGGGACAGATACAGCTCGGGTACCAGGTCGTGCTGGTCGAAGACGAACCGCGCGCCGCGCCGCTTCAGCCACAGGGCCGGCAGGAACAGCAGATCGGGCGGGTTGCAGGCGTGGACCACGTCGACCGGGCCGACCTTCCTGGCCAGCCGGACCGTATGCCACAGCGCCGATCCGTACTCCCGCAGATAGCCGGCCGGCCCTCCGGTGGCCGCGCGCAACGGGTAGCGGTGGATCCGCACCCCCTCGATCTCCGCCTCCGGCTCCGTGTCCCGCTTGCTCCCCCGGGGACAGATGACGTCCACCGTCCAGCCCGCGTCGCGCAGCGTCGTGCACTCCTGCCACACCCGCCGGTCGAACGGCACCGACAGGTTCTCCACCAGGATCAGCGCGCGCCGGCCCGGCCCTCCACCGCTGATCGCGTTACCAGGCAAGGCCCATGTACCCCGGTTCGGCCCGGCGCGCCTCGGCGTCGGGAAGGCGGACGAGGTCGACGATCAGCGGGCCGTCGCCATGGGGCAGCGCCGACAGCACGGCCGGGTCCCTGGTCCCGACCAGGCACACCTCGGCGTGCTCGAGCACCTCCTCGACGGAGTCCGCGAGCAGCTGCGCCAGGTGCGGCAGCCGGGTCTCGATGTACTCGCGGTTGGCGCCGAGCAGCCGGGACAGGCTCACGTTGGCGTCGTGGATCCGCAGGTCGTACCCCTTGCCGAAGAGCCTCTCCGCCAGCTCGACGAGCGGACTCTCGCGGAGGTCGTCGGTGCCGGGTTTGAAGGACAGCCCGAACAGGCCCACCCGGCGCTTGCCGGTGCGTTCGACCAGCTCCACCGCGCGCTGAAGGTGGTCGGAGTTGGAGGGCAGCACATGGGCGAGGATGGGCACCGAGACATCGGCCCGCCGCGCCGCGTGGACCAGGCTGCGCAGGTCCTTGGGCAGGCAGGAGCCGCCGAAGGCGAAGCCGGGCCGCAGGTAGGCGGGGCTGATGTTCAGCTTGCGGTCGGCCAGGAACACGTCCATCACCTGGTGCGAGTCCACCCCGAGCGCCTGGCACACCGCGCCCAGCTCGTTCGCGAAGCCGATCTTGAGGCCGTGGAAGGCGTTGTCCGCGTATTTGATCGCCTCGGCCGTCGGGACCGGCACCCGGAACACCTCCCCGGGCAAGCCGTCGTACAGCGCCGCCACCGCGTCGCCGCTCGCCGGGTCGAGCTCGCCGATGACGGTCTTGGGCGGGTCGAAGAAGTCCCGCACGCTCGTGCCCTCGCGCAGGAACTCCGGGTTGACCGCGACCCCGATGTCCACCCCGGCCGTGCCGCCGACGTACTTCTCCAGGATCGGCACCAGCAGGTTCAGGCAGGTGCCCGGGAGCATGGTGCTGCGGAACACGACGGTGTGCCGGCCCCCCTGCTTGGCCCCCTCGGCCAGCGCGGCGCCGATCTGCTCGGTGACCCGCTCCAAGTACGTGGTGCACAGGCTGCCGTTGGGCTCCGACGGCGTGCCCACGCAGACCAGCGACACCTCGCTGCCCATGATCGCCTCGCGGACGTCACCGGTGGCGCGTAACGCCCCGGTGCGCACCACCTCGGCGATGAGCTCGCCGATCCGCTCCTCGACCACCGGGGCCTTGCCGTCGTTGACCAGGTCGATCTTCACCTGGTTCACGTCCACCCCGATGACCTCATGCCCCATGCTGGCCAGGCACGCGGCCGACACACAGCCCACGTAGCCGAGCCCGAAAACGCTGACCCTCATGACCCGTTCCTCCCCCCGGGCAGGCCCTTCCGGCCTGCCCTCCATGCGCCGACCGGACGACACCCACGGCGCATCAAGACGCACCCGCGCATCAGTAGGAGCCCGCGCATCAATAGGCCCCCTGCCCCTGGAGCACCGCACGCAGCGTCTTCCACAAGATCACCGTGTCCAGGGCGAGCGACCAGTCCTCCACGTACCGCAGGTCCAGCCGGACCGCCTCCTCCCACGGCAGGTCGCTGCGCCCGCTGATCTGCCACAGGCCGGTGAGGCCTGGCTTGACCAGCAGCCGCCGCCGGATGTCCGGGCCGTACGCGGCGGACTCCTCCGGCAGCGGAGGCCGCGGGCCGACGAGCGACATCGATCCGGTGAGCACGTTGAATAGCTGCGGGAGCTCGTCGATCGAGTACCGCCGCAGCACCGATCCCACCCGGGTCACCCGCGGATCCCGGCGGAGCTTGAACAGCAGCCCCGCGCCCTCGTTGCGGTCGGCCAGCTCGGCACGTGCCCGGTCGGCCCCGGCGACCATGGTGCGGAACTTGAGGATGGTGAACTCCTGGCCGTCCTTGCCGACCCTGCGCTGGCGGTAGAACACCCCACCCCGGCTGTCCGCCAGCACCAGCAGCCCGACGAACACCATCAGCGGCGCGAACAGCACCAGCAGGATCGCCGCGCCCATCCGGTCGACGACCCCTTTGACCGCGCGGCGGCCGCCGGTGAAGGTCGGCATGCTGACCCGCAGCAGCGGGATCCCGAGCACCGCGTCGATGTGCAGCCGCGGGCCGGCCACCTCCATCAGCACGGGGGCCACGACCATCTCGGCGTCGCTGCCCTCGAGGTTCCAGGCCAGCCGCTGCAACCGGTCCGGTGACCAGTGCGGGTCCGGTGTGACCGCGACGACACGGTAGCCGTCGTGGCGGACGTGCTTGGCGACGTCCGCCAGCCGGCCGACGACCCGCACTCCGTCGAGCTGGTCACCGTCGAGCCCGCGACCGTCCGTCGTGCACACCGCCTCCACCCGCCAGCCGAGGTGCGGGAACTTGCGGGTTCGGGTGATCAGGTCGCGTACGGTGGCCGGGCTCCCGGCGGCGAGCACCGGTCGCAGACACCGCCCTTCCTTCCGCTGTTTGTGCAGCCAGAGGCGCAGCAGATACCGCGCGGTCATGGTGATGAGCGCGATCGCGGGGATCGCGACGAAGATCCAGAGCTTGATGTTGCGCGAGGTGAGGGCGATCCCGCCGAGCGCCAGTACGACGGTCGCCGTGAACAGTGAACGTCCGAGCCGACGGAATTCCTCGGCGCCCTGGCCGAGCACGGCCGGAGCCCACGCCCGGCTCACCGCGAGCGCCCCCAGCACCAGCAGCTCGGTGCCGAATGCGAGAATCCCCCACTTCTCATGCCAGTTGGCCGCGTCCCGGGCCCCGAAGAAGTTGCCGATCGCCGCCACCACGAAGGCGGTGGCCACGGTATCGCTGGTGATCACGGTACGGCGGTACCGCTGCTCCCAGTCGATCGCGGGCTGTCTGATCGCCCCGTCCGTCAGCCGCCCGCGCGCAGACGGAGACGGGTTGAGTAATCCCCCTTGCACAGAACCCCCCAAGGTTCCCAGTGGTTCGACGTATTCGCCTAACACTGTTCTCGGGAGGCCCCCACCCCCCGTACTGCCCCTCCCCTCGGGAGGCCCCCGCCCCCCGGCACTGTTCCTCCCCTCGGAGGCCCCCCGCCCCCGCGCCGCGCTGTTCCTCCTCGCGGGAGGTCCCCACCCCCCGGTGCGCGGAAGCCCGTCGAAACCCCGGGTGCTCCCCGCACCCAAGGCCCCTTTCGGGCTCCAGGAACTGATCACCCCCATGTCCGGCGCCGGCGACGCGACTACTGGCCGGCCATGGAGCCGGACCCATAGATCATTATTTGTCGCCGGTGTCCAAACATGTGAAGCACGGTCAATCTAGACCATCGGGGGGCCCTTCTGAAGAGGGAATGTGTGCAAGTTGTGCCCAAACTTTGAAGCCGGGTCCACTGACCGGTGACCTCCCGCGGGTGTCTTGAGCCGAGCGACCCTTGTGACCTGCGGTGACGGAAGTTCTCCGAGTGTCGGCAAACTCACTGCCGGTGCCGGTGTGCCCGGTCGGGGGTCGCGCGCAGGTGTGTGCGCGCCCCCTGCGGTCCGAACAGGATCAGCAGTTCGACCGCCCGGCCGTCGGCGCTGCCCAGCCAGTGCGGGAGGGTGGTGTCGAACTCGGCCGCCTCGCCCGGCCCCAGGGTCAGGTCGCGGTCACCGAGCAGCAGGCGCAGCCGGCCGTTGAGCACGTAGAGCCACTCGAACCCCTCGTGGGTCTGCGGGGTGGCCTCTCGGGGGGTCGGCGTGTCCGGGATGATCATTTTGAACGCCTGGATGCCGCCCGGCCGGCGGGACAGCGGGACGAAGACCATCCCGAACCGCTCAAGTGGCTTGAGGTGGATGCGGGGATCGCCGGTGCGCGGAGCGCCGACGAGATCGTCCAGGGGTACGCCGTAGATCCGGGCCAGCGGCAGCAGCAGCTCCAGGGTCGGACGGCGCTTCCCGCTCTCCAGCCGGGACAGCACGCTCTCCGACACCCCCATGACCTCGGCGAGGCGGGCCAGGGTGATGGCGCGTTCGCGGCGCAGTGCGCGCAGCCTGGGACCGATGCCGTCGAACTCGTCCCGCGGTGCGCCGCCCATCCCCCCATCTTGCAGGAACCGCAAGATGACGTGCCAGCTCGGGCAAGGCTGGCGAGAGTGGTGCGCGCCCCCTCCCCGCACAAGGAGCTCCGATGAGCGCGACAGACGCCGGTACGTACTGGAACGACATCTACGCGGCCCGGCCCGCGGCCACCTCCCCCCGCCCCAACGCGTGCCTCACCGCGACGGTCACCGGTATGCCGCCCGGCGACGTACTGGACCTGGGGTGCGGCGACGGCGGCGACGCCCTGTGGCTGGCGGGCCGCGGCTGGCTGGTCACCGCCGTCGACGTATCCTCCGTGGCCGTCGGGCGCCTCACCCGCCTCGCCGCCGAGGCCGGTCTCACCGACCGGCTGGCGGCACACCACCACGACCTGCGCACCTCCTTCCCCGCCGGCGCCTTCGACCTGGTCTGCGCCCACTATCTGCACACCCCCCTCGACCTGGACCGGACGGCCGTGCTGCGCACGGCGGCCCACGCCCTGCGCCCGGGCGGATGCCTGCTGGTGGTCGACCACGGATCGACCGCGCCGTGGTCGTGGACGCGGGACCCGGACATCCGCTACCCGACCCCGCGGGAGGTCGCGGCGGACCTGGCCCTGCCGCCCGCGACCTGGGCGGTCGAGCGCGCCGACGCCCAGGTGCGCGAGGCGACCGGACCGGACGGCCGCACGGCCGAGGTCACCGACCACATCCTGATCATCCGCCGTACCGCCTGAACCGGCACGGCCGACGAAAGCAGCCACCATGACCGAATCCCCGCGCCCGCACCGCCGCCGCGACGCCCCGCCGCCGCGCACCGGGAACACCGAGACCGAGGTCCTGCGCGGATTCCTCGACTACCTGCGCGACTCCATCGCCGCCAAGGTCGAAGGCGCTCCGGAACCCGGGATCCGCACCGCCGCGGTGCCCTCGGGCACGAATCTGCTCGGACTGCTCCACCACCTCACCCATGTCGAGCAAGCGCTGTTCCTCGGCGCCCGGATCACCGACTGGAAGGCGACCTTCCACGCCGCCCCCGAGCAGAGCGCCACCGCCGTCGTCGCCCGCTACCGGGAGACCGTCAGGGAGGCGAACGCGGTCCTCGACACCTGCGCCGACCTCGGCGCGCCACTGCCCCGCTCCCGGCCGGACACACCGGCCCCCGCCGTCCGCTGGGCGCTCACCCACATGATCGAGGAGACCGGCCGCCACGCCGGCCACGCCGACATCCTGCGCGAACTCCTCGACGGCGCGACCGGACGCTGACCCCCACCCGCCCACAGGCAGGAAACCATGACACCCGCGTCACCGCACCGCGCACCGCGCACGGCCCGACGGGCGGCAACCGCCGCCCTGGCCCTCGTCCTGACTATCGGCGGCGCGGCCGCCTGCGCCCCACAAGGCCCGGACGTCCCTTCCTACGCCTCCGCCACACACGACGACCCGGAGTTCAACCGCACCTTCCGCCACGAGTTCGCCACCGTCGACGGCGTGCGGATGCACTATGTGAAGGGCGGCAAGGGCTCCCCGGTCGTCCTGCTCCACGGCTGGCCGCAGACCTGGTACGGCTGGTGGCCGATCATGCCGAAGCTGGCCGAACACCACACCGTGTACGCCCTCGACCTCCCGGGACTCGGCGACAGCGGCGGCTCACCGACCGGCTACGACAAGGCCACCCTGGCCCGCTACGTGCACACCCTCGTCGCCGGGAAGCTCGGCATACGCCACGCCCGGGTCGTCGGCCACGACCTCGGCGCCGCGGTGGCCTTCCAGTACGCCGCCCGGTTCCCCGCCGACACCGAGCGGCTCGGCTACCTCGACCTGCCGCTGCCCGGCCCCGCCATGGACGCGCGCACCTACCGCTCCCTGAGCTGGCACATCGCCTTCCACTCCCAGCGCCGCGTCCCCGAGGCCGTCGTCGCGGACGACGTGCGTGCGTACCTGGCGCTGTTCTACCCGCAAGTCGCCTTCGGCGGCACGGCGTTCGGCGGCACCTCCACCCGATCGCCCTTCACCGAAGCCGAGATCACGGAGTACGCCCGCACCTACGGCCGCCCCGACGTCCTGTCCGGCGGCTTCGACCTCTACCGCTCCCTCGACAAGGACGTCCGCGACACCAAGGCGGCGCCCCCGGTGACCGCCCCCACCCTCCTCATGACGGCCCAGGGCCAACTCGCCCCCGTCCGCGCCACCGTGACCCCGCGCATGAACAACATCGTGCGCGCGGTGGACGTACCGAAGGCGGGCCACTGGCTCGTCGAGGAGAACCCCGCGTTCGTCACCGCGGAACTGCTCCGCTTCCTGGCCTGACGGCCACCACCTCGCCCACCTCGCCGGTCGGTCGCCCGGCGAGGCGTTCGTGACGTGGCCGGGCGGCGCGGTGGAGGCGGTGGACGCGGTGGCGGGTGCGGCGAGCGCCCCGGTGAGTACCACACCGGCCGTGGCGCGGACGACGGCACGGCGGTTGGGGACATCGGCCATGTCACACTCCATCGAGGGTGGTTGGCGACAGGCCCTGGGCGGTGCCCCTGCTCCTGCCGCACCGGGCGCCCTTGCCACGCTGTTACAACGATGCAACAAGCGCTTTCTGCGGACGTCAACCCTTAGGCGCCTCATGCACCGGCAGCATGCCGTCGAGTTCCCCCGCGGGCAGCACCTTCGCCGAGTTGTGTTCCCGGACGATCCGCCAGCCGTCCGGCGTGCGGCGCCAGACCAGCGAGGTGGTGGTGCGAATATCCGTGGTGACGTCGGGTCTGGTGATCCGCGCCACGAATGTCAGGGTGGACGCGGCCAGATCGTGGTCCGCGATGACGTGCGGGCCGTCGGCGACGGCATGGTGCACGGAGATCATGTCGTGAAAGGCGGACTCCCAGATCGAGCCGTATCCGGTGGCCGTCGTCGCCACTCGCTGCTCGGGGTCGAAGTCGTCGTAGAGTCGGACGTCCGGAGAGCCGAAGTCGTAGAACTCGCCGAAGACGCTCCGGAAGTCGAACGGTGCGTCTCCCTCGTCGCGCTCCCAGCCGAACACCCACCGGCCGTGCAGGTCCGCGATCAACTGTTCATCGTTCATGGCTCGACGCTAACAGGCCATCTCATTTGGCGTGTTCGATAACCTGCCGGGGTGGGGATTGTCGAGCGGCTGGTGCCGGATGAGTTGTGGGAGTTGTTCCAGCGGG